>JAPOQV010000170.1 GCA_026710565.1 Spirochaetaceae bacterium
GGGGTCCCCCGTTCCCCCCCCCCGCCTCCGGGGCGGGCGTGTTCCTGCGGGCGGGGCCCCGCTCCTTCGGGTGTTTCTGGGCCGGCCGGCCGTACAACCTGTATCTGTGGATGCAGGCCGGCGGCACTCGGGGCGACGCGCGGCGAGCCGCCGTCCTCGGCGCCTACTTCAACGTCTGCGACGCCGTCGAGCTGGGCCGCACGGAGTTGCGCTGGCGCGATCTGTGGGTTGACGTCCTGGCGCTGCCGGCGCGGCGGCCGGTCACCCTGGACCGCGACGAGGTGCCCGGCGACCTGCCGCCGTGGCTCACCCGTCACATCGACGATGCCGTGGACGAGCTGTACGCGCGCAGCGGCGAGCTGGTCGAGGAGTGCCTGCGCTGGGCCGGCGCGGTCAGACGTTCACGCGGTACGTGAGGTCGGCCGCCTCATCGCCGGTGAGGCGGATCTCCACGAGGTTTTCGCCGGGGCCGCCGCGGTCGACCACCAGGAAGTCGGTGGGGCGCCGCCAGGCGATCACCGGGTGGTGCCAGACGCCCTTGGCGTAGTTGACGCCCTGCCGGCCGTCGCTGACGAACGCGCGCAGGTCGGCGGCGAGCGGCGGCGGGCCGGCCGCCGCGACCACGATCAGAAACGGCGTGCGGTCCAGCGGGATGAACGCCTGCGAGCCGAGTGGATGCTGCTCCATCACGGTGACGGTGAGCGGCAGTGCCGGCGGCTGCGCGCGGAACACGTTGACGAGCGGCCGCCCGCCGCGGTCGGCCACGTCGACGGCCGCCAGGTCGTGGAAGCGCACCGTCGTCCCCTCGTTGATGATCCGCTGCTCGGCGCCGGCGGTTTCGATCACGTCCCCGAACGGCGCGAACGCCGCCCGCGTGAGCGGTTCCGGCACGAGCGGCGGTAGCGATGAGCCTCCGATCGGTCCGCCCTCAGGAGGGAGTGCCGAAGAGCCGCAGCCGGCTGATGCCGCCGTCGGGAATCATGTTGAGGCGCACGTGCGACACCGGCCCGCGGTCCTTCATGGCGCCGGCCGCGAAGGTGTGCTCGCGGTCCGCCTGCAGGGGCTGCTCGTCCAGCAGCACCGGCCAGAACATCGACTGCGCGACCACGGAGGCGCGCAGTTCGCCGGTGTCCGCGGGGAGCGACGCTCCCTGCAGGGAGCAGCGGTCGGGGTAGTTGCCCTTGAAGTGGGCGGTGTCGACCACCACGCGGTCGATGGTGCCGGGATGCGCCAGGGCGACGATGCACCAGTCGTGGCCGGGCTCGCGGCGGCGCCTGGTCTCCCAGCCGTCGCCCATGTCGCGGCCGCGGTCGGGCCTGAGCATGTTGCCGGGATTGCCGTAGTGCGCGTCGTTCCAGGCGATCGCCACCGCGCCGTGCACGGCGGAGGCAAGGTCCAGCTCGCCGAGCGTGGCCAGGGCGTTCCAGTCGGGCCGCGGCCGGCCGTACACGCGCAGGCGCGCCACGCCGCCGTCCGGCAGCAGGTTGAGCCGCACGTGGCTCCAGGTGCGCCGGTCGGCGACCGGAAACAGGTGGTGGTCGTCGGGGCCGAGCGCCGCCGGCGGCACCAGCGCGACCCAATCGGCCCCTTCTCCCGGTTGGCCGTCGTCCGGATCGCCGTCGCTCAGGCAGGCTTCCAGAGACGCGGCCGGCGGGTAGTTGCCGGTGAAGTGGCGGGTGTCGATGTCCACCGCGTGGATCTCGCCGGGCGCCGCCAGGCGCACGACGCTGCGGTCGTGGCCTCCGCCGCGGCGGCGGCGCGACTCCCAGCCGTCCATCCACTTGCCGTGGTCGTCGTACTTGTCGGGGATGAACACCGGCTCGCCCGGCTCCAGCATGCGCGACAGCGGCGCGAAGAACTCGTCCGTGCACCAGACCCCGGCGGCCCCCAAGCGCGCGTCGGCCAGGTTGGTGGTCAGAGGCGGACCGGCGGTATCCGGCCTGTCCGGCGTCTCAGCCATGGGAGCCTCCGTAGGGATGGGTTGCGTGCCAGTGGCGGGCGATGTCGACGCGGCGGCAGCACCAGACCGCGTCGTGCGCGAGCACGTGATCGACGAACCGCCGCAGGGCGGCGAAGCGCCCCGGGCGCCCGATCAGCCGGCAGTGCAGCCCGACCGACATCATGCGCGGCGTGTCAGCCCCCTCCGCGTACAGCACGTCGAAGGTATCGCGCAGGTAGGTGAAGAACTGGTCGCCGGAGTTGAAGCCCTGCGGGGTGACGAAACGCATGTCGTTGGCGTCCAGCGTGTACGGCACTACCAGGTGCGGCCGTCCGGCGACCACCGTCCAGAACGGCAGGTCGTCGTTGTAGTCGTCGGCGTCGTAGAGGAAGCCGCCCTCCTCCACGACCAGCCGGCGCGTGTTGGGCCCGGTGCGTCCGGTGTACCAGCCGAGGGGCCGCTCGCCCGTGAGCCGGCGGATGATATCGACGGCGCGCTGCAGGTGCTCCCGTTCCACCGGCTCGGAGACGTCCTGGTAGTCGATCCAGCGATAGCCATGGCTGCAGATCTCGAAACCGGCTTCCATGGCGGCGTCGGCGACCGCGGGGTTGCGCTCGAGCGCCATCGCCACCGCGAACACGGTGATGGGGATCTCCCGTTCGCGGAACAGCCGGAACAGGCGCCACACGCCGACGCGGCTGCCGTACTCGTAGATCGACTCCATGCTCATGTGGCGTTCGGGCAACGGGAACGCGCCAAGGATCTCGGACAGGAACGACTCGGAGCCCGCGTCGCCGTGCAGCACGGAGTTCTCCGCCCCTTCCTCGTAGTTGACCACGAACTGCACGGCCACCCGTGCGCCGTCCGGCCAGTCCGCCTGCGGCGGATGGGCGCCGTAACCGTACAGGTCGCGCGGATAGGCCTCGGTCGCGGCGGCGTCTGTCCCGTCCGGCATGCGGCGTGACTATTGAGTGTGTCGGACATGCCGCGCAAGCGGCAGGCACGACACACTCATGGTGAGGTGGGATGGGCCGATGGCGGCGCCGCAGGTGCGGCTTCGGGCGCCATGCTGGCGGACGACACCGGGCGCAACGTAGACTGGCGTTGCTATGGCGATACGACTGGCGATCGTCGGCTGCGGCGGCATGGGCCACCGCCACCTGCGCGGCCTGAGCGCGTTGCATGCCGCGGGCATCCCGTCGCTGGAGCTGGTCGCCGCCTGCGACCCGGTGGAGGCGAACGCGGCCTCCCTCGCCGACCACGCCGAGGCGGCATACGGCACGCGTCCGGCCGTGGTGGCAACCCTCGGCGACCTGCCTGCCCACGGCGTGCAGGCGGTGGACATCACGAGCATCCCGCGCGCGCATCACGTCCTGGCCGTGGAGGCGCTGCAACGCGGGCTCCACGTCCTGATCGAGAAGCCGATGGCGCCGACCGTGGCCGCATGCCGGCGGATCTGCGACGCGGCGGCGGCATCCTCGGCGATCCTCAGCGTGGCCGAGAACTACCGGCGCGACCCGATGTGCCGTCTGGCCAAGGCGCTGCTGGACTCCGGCGTGATCGGCACGCCGCGGCTGGTCGTCCAGCACGGCGTGAGCGGCGGCGACCGGATGGCCATCAGCCAGTGGCGGCACCGGCGCGAGCACGGCGGCATCCTGCTGGACGTCGGCGTCCACTACGCCGACGTGCTTGAGTACCTGCTGGGTCCCATCGACACCGCCTACGCGGTGACCCGGCTGCATGAACCGGTGCGCCGCAACCCGGCCGCGGGGGACGGCGAAGGCGCCGTCGATCCCGCCAACGCCTACGCGCAGTGGCAACGGCAGACGCCGGCCGCCTTCGAGGCGACCGCCGAGGACGCGGTGTACGGAACGCTGACCTTTGCGAGCGGCGTGGTCGGCAACATCATCCAGGACCACGCCGGCCACGGCGCGGGCTTCGGGGGGCGCATGGTGTTCGGCTCGGCCGGATCGATGACGCTGCCGGGCGACCGCAGCGGCGGCGCGATCACCGTGCACCTCGACGGCGGCGAGCGGCTGGAAGGCCAGACGCTGCTGGATCACGTGCCGGAGTTCCGCCTTGACGCGAACACCGCGGCGCTGTTCGGCGCGGAACGGATCTGCGGCTACGATCAGCCGTTCCCGGTCACCGACGCCGGGCTGCTCGCCGTCGAGTACGCCGAGTTGGCCGACGCGATCCGCGGCGGCGCGCCGCCGGAGGTCGACGCCGAGCAGGGGATGAGCGCGGTGGCCAGCTACTACGCGCTGCTGGAGTCCGGCGTGTCAGGCATGCCGGCCCGTGTGCAGGACGTGCTGGCCGGGCACATCGATGCGTACCAGCGTGAATTGAACGAATCGCTCGGGCTAACGGCGCCCTGAGCTTCGCTCGGGCGTTCAGAGTTCCGCGATCGGTAGCCCACTGCGAACACGGGATCGACCGCTAACAGACGCTCGTTGCGCCGCAGCCAGTCGACCACGAGCGGGTCGGGAGCGGCCTTGGTCGCCTCCGACAGCACGTTGGCGTCCACCAGGAACTTCGCCATCGGGCGTCACCAATCGGGTGGGGTGATGCGTTCGGTGGATTCGGAAGGGACGGGGGCGTACCAGTCCTTCACGGGACAGGAGAGCAGGAGATCCACCAGTCCATGATTCTTCGGTGGTTCACGTGCCGTCAGAAGGTAGACGCCGGCGCCGTGGCGCTCGATCTCGAACTCCTGGCCCGGTTCGATGCCATCGTGATGGCGGATCTCCGCCGGCAGCACGATCTGGCCCTTCGAGGAGACGGTAGTTCTCACGCGCGTAGCCTGTCGTCTTACCTGAAGACTGGCTACCATGGTTCGTCGTACCGCTGAATTTCCCGCAGTATCGCTTGGCGAGGGACATTGAGCGGCTATGGCTCAAGCTGCAGACTCGGTACGATCTGGAGGTCGAGAAGGACCGCCTTGGGCAGCGTCTGGATCAGGAAGTCACGGTCCGAGCTGTGTAAGGACGGCCGGAAGCGCCGGCACCCCGGACCGAAAGCTGGATAGAGGATATGGCAGTGACGGCAGAGAAAATCGAGCAGCGGTCGATCGTCATCGTGATCGTGGTGAGCGTGTCGTTCGGGCTGATCGGCATCGTCATCTCGCTCGCCAGCCGGTCGGGGGCGGTGTTCCTGGACGGCCTGTTCTCGCTGATCTTCGCGGTGGTGGGGCTGCTGACGCTGTACGTGTCCAAGCTCGTGCAGCGTCCGCGCGACGAGCAGTATCCTTTCGGGTACGCGACCTTCGAGCCGATGCTGAACCTGTTCAAGGGGGTCCTGATCGCGACCGCGCTGCTGTACGCGGTGTGGACGGCGGTCAGGGCGCTGATGACCGGCGGGCAGGAGGTGGCGGCCATCGGCGGCATCATCTACGCCGCCATCGCGGTGACCGGAGGAGTCGCGCTGGCGGTGACGCTGCGGAGACTGGGCCAGAAGTCGGGCTCCCCGATCGTGCAGTTGGACGCTCAGAACGCCGTGATCGACACGATGATCTCCGGCGCGGTCGGCGTGGCGTTTGTCGCGACGCTGATCATCCAGAACTCGCGGCTGTCCGCGTGGGCCCCATACGCCGATCCGGTGATCATGCTGGCGATCGCCGCCATCGCGGCGCCACAGCCCATCAAGACCATTCGCGCCAACTGGCGGCAGCTCATGGGCAGGGCGCCGGATCGGGCGGTGCAGGACCGGATCGCGGCGCTGGTGGAATCGGTGCTGGGGCGCGTGCCGCATTCGGAGACGCATCTGCGCACCACCGAGGTGGGCCGCTACCTGTACATCCACCTCTACGTGATCGTGCCTGAGGACGCCACCGAACCCATCGACGTGCGCCTGCACGACCGGATCAGGCGGGAGATCTTCGAACAGCTCTCAGGCGAGTTCAGCCACCTGGCCTTGGACATCGGCTTCACCATGGATGTCCGCTGGGCGGTCTCCAGCGTTCCGTCCGAAGATCAGGAGACGGTCTACCCCGCAGGCTCCCAGCCGGGGGGCTGAACGTTCCGGGAGGCGTCGGCGGCCACGTCGGCGATGCCGCTGATCAGGGTGCCGCCGCGGTCCAGCACGCGCGCCACCGCAACGTCGTCGGCGATGAGCCCGCAGGTGCTCACCACGCCGGTGCCGGTGAGCACCGGGCGCAGCGCCTCCAACTCTGCCACCGCGCGGGCGCCCACGGCGACACAGGTCGCCCAGCCCAAACTGCCGCCGAAGCCGGCCGGCCCGAACGGCACCGCCGGTGGAGTCAGGCGGTAGCGTTCCCGGTAGATGACCGCGCCGTCGCGGAGGACGGTCAGGTGGTAGGCCAGACGCCTGAACGCCCAGGTCTCGCCCATCTGGCTGCGGCCGGGACACCCGCACTCCAGCAGCAGGCAGGAGCTTTCGCGGTCGGTGCCGACCACCGTGGACTGGATCACGGCGGCGCCGGCGAACGGGATCAGCGGCCGTCCCACCAGCCGCAGGTGGCTCCCGGCGCGCACATCCGCCACGAGCTGCAGGTGAGCGGGGTCCTCGCCGGTTCCCGGCAGGCACAGGGTGCTGGCCGGCGGCGCCCAGGTCGCTTCCGCCCGGCCGTCGATCCGGATGCGCTGCAGGTGACGGTCGCCGTTGCGCAGACCGCCCCCCTGATCGACCGGCACGGCAAACAGGCCGCCCGAGTCCGGCAGCACGTTCACGAACAGCGGCGCCCGGCGCCGGGTCCGCCAGCGCCGCCCGGTCACGGCCAGCCGCAGCTCGCCGCGCCGTCCGCTCGGGCCGGGGTTAGCGGACGTTGGCCGCGTGGAGATGGTCCTCGGCGTGGCCGGCGTGGTGATGATGGGAGTGGAAGCCGTTGCCGTGGTCGTGGTGATGGTGGTGTCCGCCCACGCCCCAGGCCGGCCGGCCGCGTCGCGGGGCATCGAGCGCCGCGACGATCCAGGCGGCCACCTCCTCCACGCCCGAGCCGTCCTTGAGGTTGGTCATCACGAACGGCAGATCGCCGCGCGCCGCCCGCACGTCGTCGGTCATCCGCTGCAGGTCGACCTCCACGTAGGGGGCGAGGTCCACCTTGTTCACCACCAGCAGGTCGCTGCGCGTGATCCCCAGGCCCCCCTTGCGCGGAATGTCCCCGCCCTGCGCGACGTCGATCACGTAGATCTGGTAGTCGACCAGGTCGGGGCTGAAGCTCGCCGCGAGGTTGTCGCCGCCGCTCTCGATGAAGGCCACGCGGGTATTGTCGAAGCGGTCCTGCAGCCGCGCCAGGGCGTCGGCGTTCACGGAGATGTCGTCGCGGATCGCGGCGTGCGGGCAGCCGCCGGTCTCCACTCCCAGGATCCGCCCCTCGGCGAGCGCGCCGGCGCGGATCAGGAACTTCTCGTCCTCGCGCGAGTAGATGTCGTTGGTTATGGCGACGATCGAGTGCTCGCCGCCCAGCCGCTGGCAGAGCCTGAGCAGCAGATGGCTCTTGCCGGAGCCCACCGGCCCGCCGATGCCGAACCGGACCGGCCGAGGGTCTGCCTCGTTTTCGTCGTACTTCACACCCTGTGCTCCCAGATCGAGGTGGTATCAGCTTCGGGAAGGAGACCACCTTCGGCGCCACGGCCCTGCAGCGATCCCTGAATCTCGCTCAGAGCATGGTTGCATACAAGCTGCTTGCCGGGGTACCCGGCAGCCAAAGGCCCGGAGGACATCTCGCTACTCCAGCTTCGTCGGCCGGGACTCAGCGAACGCGCCCGAAGTAAGATGCAAAAGAAATGCACTATGGTCACTTTCTCATGAATTAGATATTGACATGGACGGTTTCCGAGTATAACGATGGTCTTGTGCAGGCTCACTCCACACTCTTCCACCCGGATTCCTGAAGAGCCCATAACCGATGAGCGAACCGCCGGCCGGACCTGTCAGCAGCGCCGTTCGGCCGCGATGGCGCGGCTACGCACAACTCGCTCTCATCCTGCTGGCGCTCGCGGCAGCCGTGTACCTTGCCCAGGCGCCGGGCCGATCGCAACGGAGCGTGCTTCCCCAGCCGGCGGCAGAAGGCCCCGTGCCGGTACAAGTGATCCGTCCGGCGGTCACGGCAGCGGCGCTGCCGGTGGCGCTGACCGGTACGGTCGAGGCGCGGGTGCGGGTCAGCGTGCGCGTCGAGGCCAGCGGGCGCATCGTCTGGGTGTCGCCCAGGTTCCACGACGGCGGAACGCTGGCGGCGGACGAGGCGATCGTCAGGATCGACCCGCAGGACGCGGAGTTGCGGGTGCAGACCGCGGCGGCCGTCGTCCGCAGGGCGGAGGCGCTGTTGCGCATGCAGGAGGCGCGCGCCGGCGCCGCGCGGCGGCTGTTCGGCGACAGCCAGCCGGACGTGGACGGCTTCGATTGGGTCGGCCGGGACGACGCCGTCGCCGCCGCGGCGGCACACGTCGATGAAGCTCGGCTCCGCCTCGAGCTCGCCGAGCGAGCGCTCGACAAGACCGGTGTTTCGCTGCCGTTCGCAAGTCGCGTGATCACCGCGTGGGCGGAAGTCGGGCAGTTCGTCGGGCCGTTGCATCCGCCGCTGGGCGTGGTGTACCAGGTCGGCGCGCTGGAGGTGAGGGCCCTGGTCCATCCACGCGACTTGGCGCTTCTGCAGCCGGTGATCGGGAGGACGGCGCGCGTCGAAACCGACGGCGCCGTCCACGCCGCAATGGTGACCAGCGTGTCCTCGGTGGTATCCCAGGACAGCCGGATGGCGACCCTGTACCTGGAGCTGGTGAACGACGGATTCGTCGAGTTGCCGATGCCGGGCATGTTCGCCGAGGTCGAGGTCGTCGGCCCGCAACGGGAGAACGTATACCGGCTGCCGCACGCCGTGCGTCAGGACGGTGACATGATATGGGTGGTCGACAACGGCCTGCTGCGGTCGGTGCAGCCCCGCGTCGTCGGGGACACGGCAGAACACTGGGTGGTGGAGGCGTTCGACAGCGGCGGGGGGGTCGTGGTCGGCGCGCCGCCGCGCGCCCGCGAGGGGTTGGCGGTGACAACGGCCGACGCGCCCTGATGACACCGTGAGCGCCGAACCCACGGCGACCGGCGACGGCGGCGCGGCCGGAGCTGCGGGCATCAAGGCGGGACCGATCGCCTACTTTGCCGGCAATCGGGTAGCGGCCAACCTGCTCATGGCCGTGATCGCCATCACCGGACTGCTCGCGGGGTCGAGGCTCCTGCTGCGGGACGTACCGGTGATCGACTGGAACCGCATCGAAGTCACGGTCGAGTCGCCCGGGTCATCGGCGCATGAAGTGGAAGAGGAGATCGTCCGCCGGCTGGAGGAGGCGGTGACGGGAATCTCCGGGGTGGACCGTGTCCTGGGAACGGCCGTTGCGGATCTGGCCACCGTCGTCGTCGAGTACTCACCGCTGTCCGACGGGCGCGACGTGCTGCAGGACGTGGAGAACGCCGTCGACAACATCGACAACTTCCCGCCACCGGGCGCCAGCGAGCCCGAGATCGAGAGGTGGCTGAGCGACGTTACGGCCGTGACCCTGGCGGTTTCGTCCACGCATCTCGACCAGGACGCGCTGCAGCGCACGGCCGAGGGTATCCGCGCCGCGCTGATGCAGGTGTCCGGCATCTCCGAGGTGAGCCTGCGCGGCGCGCGCGACCGCGAGGTGTCCATCGAGCTGGACGAAGAGCAACTGCGCCGCTACGGGCTGTCGTTCGCGATGATCGCCGACCGCGTACGCGGCTCGTCGGTCAATCTGTCGTTCGGGGAGCTCGACACGCCGTCCGGGCAGGTGGCGCTGCACACGGTGTCCAAGCGGCAGACCGGTGAGCAGTTCGCGGACATTCCCCTGGTCACCAAGGCCGACGGCACGATCATCCGGCTGGGGGACGTGGCGGAGATTCGGGACGCCTTCGCGCCGAGCGACCAGGTGGTCCTTACGGTCGACGGCGCTCCCGCGGTGCTGGTCACGGTGGGGGTTGCGGAGTGGCAGTCGATCACCGACGTGGCCACGCAGGTACGGGAGTGGCTGGCAGGGTACGCCGCGCCGCCGGAGGTCACGGTGTCGATCTGGGAGGACACGGCCGACATCGCCGTGACCCGGATCACCACCATCCTGCGCAATGTGGCGGTCGGCCTGGTGCTGGTGTTCGTCTGCCTGATCCTGGTCCTCGACCTGCGTAGCGCCCTGTGGGTCGGGCTTGGCATTCCCCTGGCATTCGTCGGCTCGCTGATACTCGTCTCCGCCATGGGCCTCACGATCAGCAATCTGACCATCGCCGCGTTCTTCATCCTGGTCGGCCTGGTCGTGGACGACGCGCTGATCGTGGCCGAGAACATCGACGCGGAACGCAAAGCCAATCCACGACGACCGGTGGCTGCGGCCGTACGGGGAGCCCGAGCGGTCTTCGCTCCGGTCGCCGTGGGAGCGGTCACCACCATAGTGGCCTTTGGTCCGCTGCTGTTCGGAGTCGGACCGATCGAGCCCATGTCGGTGTTTCCGATCATCGTGGCCGGCGTTCTGGGCGTTTCCCTGATCGAGGCGTTCCTCATCCTGCCGGCACACCTGTCGCACCGCGGGAACTGGACCCTCCCGCCCCTGAGCGACGTGCAGCGTTACGTGGGCGGTCTGTTGGATCGGCTGCGCGATCGCACCGTGGGGCCGCTCGTGTCCTGGGCGGTGCGCCACGTCTGGACCACGTTCGCCGCGGCGGGTCTGTTCGTCCTGGGTGCGCTCATGCTCCTGGCGACGGGAACGGTCCGATTCGTCACCTTCACCGGCAACAGCGGTGCGCGGACGGACATTCGCGCAGACCTGTACCTCCCCGTCGGGACCCCGTTCGCGACGACGCTGGCCACTGCCGAGCGCGTCGCGGACGCCGCCGCCGGGCTGGACGATGCGTTCGGCGGCAACACCGTCCGCGGCGTCAGCATGTTCGTCGGCAACCTGTTCTCGGCGCCGGTCGACGAGGATGAAACGCACGCCAGCCACCTGGCGTCCGTCACGCTTCACCTGGCCGATGCGGCGGGACGACCCGCGTCGGTGTTCGACGTCGAAGAGGCGTGGGCGCAGACCATCGGACAGGTGCCCCGCCTGGAGCGGTTCAAGGTAAGCGCCCAGGAAGAGTCGGTCGGAACGGTAGACTACGCGCTGCGGCACGAGGATGAGTCGATGCTGCAAGGCGCCACGGACCGATTGACGTCCTTCATGGACTCCATCCCGGCGGTGTCCGGCGTATGGGACAGCCTGGCCCCCGGCAAGCGGCACATCGACATCGGGGTCACTCCGGCAGGACAGGCGGCGGGCCTGACCCCGGCGGCCATCGGCCGACAGTTGCGGGCGAACTATCATGGACTGGAGATCCAGGAACTTCAGCGCGGACCGGACGAAGTCAAGGTCATGTTGCGCTACCCGATCGAACGACGGCGCAGCCTGCAGGAACTGTCCGCCGAGCGCATCCATCTTCCGGGGGCATCCGGGGGCGTGGAGATGCTCCTGAGTACTGCCGCCACGCTGGTCGAGCGGCGCGAACCGGCCGTTCTGACGCGCATCGACGGCGAGCGTGCGGCTCGGGTGAGCGCCAATCTCGACCTCTCCGTGTTGAGCCTCAGACAGGTGCGCCAGCGGATCGATGAAGAGCTGCTGCCCGAGCTGCTGGCCGCGTACCCCGGACTTCGGCTGGAAGTGGATGGAATCGGCCGGACGGAGCGAGATCTGTTCGCGACGGTGGTCGTCACGGTACCGGCGGCGATGGTGGCGCTGTACGCGCTCATCGCCGCGTTCCTGCGCAGTTACTGGAAACCGCTCGTCGCAGTGGTCGGGTTCCCGCTGGCCTTCGCCGGCGCGGTGATCGGCCACTGGATGCTGGGCTGGGACTTCAGCGCGATCTCGTTCTTCGGAGTGGTGGCGGTCTCCGGCGTCGTCGTGAACGACGCGCTGGTGCTGTTGGACCGCTACAACGCGATACGGCGGGAGCGCAGCGAGCTGCCGGCGATCGCCGCGGTGGCGGCGGCGACGCGCAACCGGTTCCGCGCCGTGTTCCTGACCAGCGTGACGACGCTGGTGGGCCTCTGTCCGCTGCTCTACGAGCGCAGCGACCTGCTGATTTTCCTGATCCCGTTCGTGGTCAGCATGGTCGGTGGGCTGGTGCTGTCGGGCGTGTTCACCCTCTTCATTCTCCCCGCGCTCGTGATGGCGGTGGAGGGATCCCGCACGTAGACGCTGATCGCTGGAATGGGCCGCGTGGTGAGAGCCTTGGGCTCTGGCGGCATCACAACTGCGATTAGCTTCTGAAGTAGCGAGCCTGCAGCTCGCCGTGGCCGAGCACCGCGGCATCCCAGCCGGGAGTGGCGCTCGCCAGCGGCCGCGTCCGCCGGGCGATCCGCCGTGCCAGTCCGGTCACCTCCTCAAGCAGAGCGCCGACGACGGCTACCGCGTCCGACTGGCCGACGGGTACCGTCCGCATCGCCACCTGCGACCACTGGCGTACGGTTCCCAGCAGGAATACCTGCAGGAGCTCGGCGGCGTCGATGCCCAGCGCGGCCCCCACGAAGCCCCAGGCGACCGGGTGCTGGATCCGGTCGTCGTGGCCGGCGGCCTCCCGGGTCGCGGCAGCGTACGCCGGATGTCGTCGCAGCGAGGGCAGCGCGTCGGCGGCGGCGCGAAGCAGCGACCGGCCAAGCTGGGCCTCGCCTTCCCGCGCTTCGCGGGAAGGCTGGAAGCTGGCCACCTCGTCGCTGAGGCGGACCAGCTTCCGCGCCGTCGACTCCGTGCCCGGAGCCGCCATGGCGGCGGCACATGCGACCGCCCGCCCGGACAGCGGCGCGACGCCGAAACGCAGGGCGTCACGAGTCCAGGTGAGGAGGCTGGCGGCGTCGGTCACCCAACCGCTGCGCACCGCCCACTCCAGACCCCAGGAGTGGGCGAACGCGCCGGTCGGAAAGGAACTGTCGGCCAGCAGCAGCAGCCGCGCCCGCGCGCCATCGCGCATCCCTGTGTCCAACGGACCTACGCCTCGCCTGATTCCGTCAGAACATGAAGTAGCGCTGCGCCAGGGGGACCTCGGCCAGCGGCTCGCAGGTCAGCGGCTCGCCGTCCGCACGGAACTCGTAGGAGTCGGGGTCCACCTCCATCACCGGCAGCGCGTCGTTCCGGGGCAGGTCGCGCTTGCTCACGTCGCGCGTGCCGTGCACGGCCTCCACCCGGCGCCGGATGCTCCCGCAGGAGGCCACCGCGTCGCGCGCTGCGGCGCTCACGAAGGTGACGCAGGTGGAGGCGCGGGCGGCGCCGTGGGCGCCGAACATGGGCCGGCCCCACACCGGCTGCGGCGTGGGGATGGAGGCGTTGGCGTCGCCCATGGCGGCGAAGGCGATGAAGCCGCCCTTGAGGACCGCCTCCGGGTGCACGCCGAAGAACGCCGGCTTCCAGAGCGTCAGGTCGGACAGCTTGCCCACCTGCACGTAGCCGATCAGGTCGCTCACCCCGTGGGCGATCGCGGGACA
>JAPOQV010000171.1 GCA_026710565.1 Spirochaetaceae bacterium
CCCCGCCCACCTCCGGGCGGATCGGGCTCACCTCCGAGCTCACCCGCCGCGGGGCGTCGACCACGGACGTGGATGCTCGCCGGCAGACTGGAAAACCCCGCGGATGGTGGCGCACTACAGCGCCGGCGCAACCGCCGAGCGCGGCGCCGTCGCACGCTACCTGTAGGCGCGCCGGCGACGGCAGCAAGCTGGAAGGGCGTCCACGAGCTGGCCCCGGCCGCCGAGATGGGGGCGGCCGGGGCAGAGGCCAACTGAGCCACAAGCCGAGAGGACAGGCTCTGCCAGGGGGGAGAGAGAGGGGGTCACCCCCCGAACACCGCTAAAGGTAAATGTTTATAAGGGTTAACTCCCCTGGAAGTGCGATAAAAATGCATGGAAAATGCATGGAATCCGTGCGGAACACACCCTGAAAATGCTAGGGTTGACCTGATAGGTCAACCCTAATGGATCCCACGACCACAGCGCAGTGGACGCAGATCGCTGTCGGAACCGTGTCCGTCCTGGCAGCGCTCGTCGGGATCGCCGGCGCGCTGATCGCCGTATTCTGGCGCGGCGTGACGCTCACGAACACGATCACTGAGAAGATCACGGAGTCTGAGAATCGACTTCGTGACGAGAACCGAGAAGCGCACGCAGCCATCGGCACGAACATCACTCGGCTCGGTGAGCAGCTCGGCACCAAGCTAGACTCACTGACTACCGAGGTCGCAGTTCTGCGCGGCCGGCAGACCGAACGCGACCAGGCGGCGCGCTGAGTGTCCCAGCGTGCTATAATTGCCTGAGTGACAGGTCGGATCACGCGGCCTGGCACGGCAAGGCAAATGAGGGGGCGTCACACGGCGCCCCCTTTCCGTGTACGGTTGTCGGGCGCTTCAGGGGAGCAGATCCGGGCATGCAGCACCAAGAATGCCACCACCTCAACCCGCCGACTGCGGTATCGCGGTCGATCGACCAGAAAGTGAGGAATGGCTTCATGGCGAAGATCGGTATCTCGGTCAGATTCTGTGGTTGTTGTATCGCGAGCGTCGTTGTTTCACTCTTCCTGACAGTGCTGCCGCTGCCCTGAGGCGCCCGCCCGATTTTCCGTCGTTAACCCCGCTTCGCGTATCCCACCCAGGTTTGCGCCCGTGCGTAGTCCTGATCGGCTGATCGCAGGAGCCACGCGACCGCCTCGGCGTCGTCCTGCGGCACGACCCGACCGAACCAGGTAGGCACGCCCCAGGGGCGAACTCTTCGTTGGCGTCGCCCTGCTCGGAATTGAGCCCAGGCGTCGCCTCCTTCGGCGTCCTCGCGCATGGGGCCTGCGGGCGGACCGGCTCCGTGGCCGCGGACCCGCTGGTCGAACTGGGCGGCGCCGGCGTCCCATAACCGGATCTTCCGTTAACCCCGCCGCGCACGCCGCCTGAGCGCCGAAAGTCCCCGAATTCCGGCCCTGATCCGCCCGGCACGACGACACGCGCACGGGAGGACCGTCGCCCGCAATGCCCACCCGCGGCTGCGGCTCGCCGCCGCGCCGCTACGCC
>JAPOQV010000172.1 GCA_026710565.1 Spirochaetaceae bacterium
AAGAAGCGACCGACCTGCCGGTAGGCGTTGGAATGGGCACGGCCCATGAAGCCGTAGCCGACGATCGCGACGTTCAGCGGCTCAGGCATCGCCAGCTACCTCGTCTCATCAAGACTGTGATCTACGCAGCCGGAACCACTGAACTCCTCGCGATCACGCGTCCGACCTCCTGAGTCGTCGCGCCGAGGGCAAGGAGCGACCGCACCAGAAAGTCCATGGACACCGTAGCGTCGGAAGCCTCCATCTTCGCGATCCGAGACTGGCTCGATCTCAATTGCTTCGCGAGTTCTTCCTGCGTAAGCCGCTGCGACAGCCGTCGCTCTTTGATGCCCCGCGCCAAAGCGAGTTTGATCTCTATGAGAGCCGATTCTTCTTCAGTGAGCCCCAGGAACTCCTTTGGAGTTCCGAGGTTCCACCCGGCTCTCTCAAGCCTCGCGGTCCTGGCTTCGTTCATCAGCTTCACCTCACTGCGTCATACGTCCGCAGACGTGCCTTGCATGTCTCGATGACATTCTTCGGCGTCCTTCCGGTCTTCTTGGCGAACACGTCGACGATTACGATGGCGTCTGGATCGATGCGGTACATGAGCCTCCAATTCTGATCCTCGTCGCGAATCCGCAGCTCATGGCAGCGGGCCCTACCGACGGCATCGGACGAGAGTGGGGAAGCCCGATGTTCTCTCCGATTTGAAGCCGTCGCAGCAGCGTTCCCGCTTCGATCCTCGCTGCCCTTGAGAACGGCGGGGTCTTGATCTCTCCGGCACGCCATGCGAGCGGCTTCCCCTTGCCCTCCATCCTCTGGGATATATGTCATATTGGACATATCATCAACAGGAGACAAACGCGTGATCAAGGAACACGACTGCGTTGTTCTTACTCAGGACATCCCGGACGAGGGACTGGAGTCAGGAGACATCGGTACCGCCATTCACGCCCATCGTGACAGAGCGGCCTATGAGGTCGAGTTCGTGACGCTCACCGGTGCAACCATCACCGTAGCGACGGTGCTGCCCTCTCAGCTTCGCCCCGTAAGCAAGAGGGACCTCGACCGTGTCCGCGAATTGGCGCCTCATCAGCCTTAGGGCCTCCTCCCGGCTGAGCGCCTCCTCGACGAAGGCTCCGACGCCCGTCCGACTGTTCACTCCGGCGCGGCCGGCCGCGCGGTGGCCCAACAGCGCGGCAGCAGGGCGTCGATGGAGTCGATCGTCGCCGAGAAGGTGACGTCGTCGATCCGCAGACTCGGTGGGACCGCCTGCGCGTCGGCGACCTCGCGGCTGACGAGCTCCAGGGAGGCCGTCCACGGCGGATCTATCATGAACGGCCGCACCGGCGGCGGCTCCGCGACCACCTCGGCCACGGTCCTGCGGATCATGCGGCGCGCCTCCTCCGGCGCCATCGTGATCGACGACTCGTGCGCTACGTCCTCTTTCACCGCCAGCGTACGAAGCTCCGGGCTCAACAGGGCCCTCGCCTCGTCGCAGGCGAGCCGTCCGCCGGTGACCAGCCACACCGGCACGCCGTAACTGCCGGCGATCAGGGCCATCATGCCGATCTCGCCCAGGGTGATGCCGTTCACGCTGAAGCGCTTCCAGGTCCCGGGGCTCATCGTGTGGGCGAGCAGGCCGTTCGGGGTGCCCGCCATGGAGTGGTAGCCCAGAAGGATCACGCCATCGAAGGTCCCGTCCAGGCCGTCAAGCGGATTCGGGCGCTTGCGGCCCATGACGTAGCGCCCCCCTGCCGGCAGCCGCTCGGCGATGAAGTTGTCGCCGCTGCGGTGGCCGTCCAGCACCACCACATCGCCGGCGCCACCGTCGCGGGCGCCCAGGACCAGGGCCGCGACTTCGTCGGAGAGCAGCCGGCGCGACCGCTCGTAGTCCACGGCGCTGCCGTCGGGCGCGGGCCGGCACTCGTGCCAGCCGTTGATGCCCGCCACCCCCTCCATGTCGGTGATGACGTAGACCTTCTTCCCGCCATTCTCCACTATGCGACCGTACGTCATGACCGAAGAACAACGCTACCTGTTCGACGCGTTCGGGTACTTCATCGTGCCGGACGCCGTCACCGGCGCGCAGATCGAGGAGCTGCGCTCCACGCTGCGCATGCCGTCCGAGCAGTCGGAGCCCGCCGGCCGGGCTTCAGGTCCGCTGCACTGGTCCCAGGCATGGCGAGATCTGCTGGACCTGCCGGCGCTGAGCCCGCTCCTGGAGGAGCTGATCGGCAACCACGATCGCCCCGTCGACGGCGATGAATCGCTGCCGACCTTCCGCATCGACCACGTCAACGTCCACACCCACGTGCGGCAGGGCTTCCCCGGCGGTATCCTGCACGGCGGCTGGAAGGCCACGGGCGGCGCCCAATTCTTCCGCTACCACGACGGCCGCTTCTTCAACGGCCTGGTCGCCGTCGTCTTCGAGCTCCACGACACGAACGTGAACGGCGGCGGCTTCTGCTGCATCCCCGGCACTCACAAGGCCAACCTGCCTCTCCCCGAGCAGTGGCGGGACCTGAGCCGGGGCATCCACCCCAGCGTGCAGCGGGTGCCGGCGCGGCCGGGGGACGCGATCGTCTTCACCGAGGCGCTGACCCACGGCACGCTGCCGTGGACGGCCGACGCCGAACGCCGGACCCTGTTCTACAAGTTCTCCCCGCACGGCACCTCGTGGGGCGGCGCCTACTTCGATCCCGGCGACTTCCGCGACTACCCGGACATGGACGACCGCAAGATGGCGATCCTGGAGCCGCCGAACGCGCGCTACGCCACCCGCCCGACGCGCCCCGAGCCGCTGGCCCGGAACGGCGACCGCTCATGAGCGGCCGCCTCGCCTGAATTCGCGGGAGCCCCTCGATGAACCTCTGCATGATCGGCCACGGGATGATGGGCGTGTGGCACTCGGAAGCGCTGGCCGTGGAGTCCCGGTACTTCCTGGTGGGCCGCCGGCCGGAGCCGACGGCCGAGTTCGCGGCGCGCTACGGCTACCGGCGCTGGACCGTGGACCTGGACGAGGCGCTGGCCGACCCCGCCGTGGACGCCGTCATCGTCGGCAACCCGAGCGAGCTGCACGCGCCCACGGCGCTGCGCTGCCTGGCGCACGGCAAGCCGACCCTGGTGGAGATCCCGATCGCGATGAGCTACCCGGAGTCCGAGCGCGTGGTGCTGGAAGCCGAGCGCCGCGGGCTCCCGCTCGGCGTCGTCCACCCGATGCGCTTCCGCAGGGATCGGGCGGAGCTGCGCGAGAGGCTGGCCGGCGGCAGGGGGCACATCCGCCACTTCCACGGCCGCTTCTTCATCCATCGCCTGAAGAACATCGGCGCGACCGGCTACCATCGGAGCTGGATCGACAACCTGCTGTGGCACCACACCACCCACCTGCTCGACCTGGGGCTGTGGATGCTGGCGGTCGAGGGCTCGCCGGTGCGGTCGGTGCAGAGCTTCATGCCGGCGCCGGATCCGGGCACGCGCATCCCGATGGAGGTCGTCCTGCTGGTGGAGACCGAGGCCGACCAGAGCCTGCTCTGCTCCGGCTCCTACTACTCGCGCGAACGGCTGTACGACACGATGATCGTCACCGACCGCGACTCCTACCGCCTGCAGATCCTGGAGAACACCCTGACCACGGGCGACGGCACGCGGCGCATCGAGACCGAGCAGGAGAACTGCTCCCGCTGCACGGTCGACTTCGTGAACGCACTGACCGAGGGACGCCCCCCCGCAGTGCCGGGCCGTTCGGTGCTGCCCACCATGCGCATCCTGCAGGACGTGCAGGACCGCTGGGACGCCGCGCACGGCCGCCGGTCGCTGCCGGGCCGGCCGCTGGACCCGGACGCGGAGGCGGGGTAATGGCCACCGTCCTCGATCCCGATCGTCCGATCGTCGATCCGCACCACCACCTGTGGAGCGGCGACGGTCGTGGCCCGTACCTGCTGGAGGACCTGTACGCCGACGTGCGCTGCGGCCACAACGTGGTGCAGACGATGTTCGTCGAGTGCCGGACTCATTACCGCCGGGGCGGGCCCGAGCACCTGCGGCCGGTCGGCCAGACCGAGTGGGTGGCGGGCATGGCGCGCACGTCCGCGGACGGCCCCGGACCCGAGATCGCCGGCATCGTCGCCTTCGCGGACCTGTCGCTGGGGCCCCGGCTGGAGGAGGCGCTGGACGCGCATGCCGAGGCGGCCGGCGGCCGCCTGCGCGGGTTCCGCTACTCGCTGGCGCACGGGACGCACCGCACGGGGACGGAGAACGCGCCGGGGCCGGCCCCCGCCGGACTGGCCGCGGAGGAGCCGTTCCGCGACGGCGTACGGCTGCTCGGCCGGCGCGGGCTGACCTACGAGAGCTGGCACTTCCACTACCAGATGGAGGAGTTCATCGCGCTGGCGCGCAGCGCCCCGGACACGCGGATCATCCTCGACCACTTCGGCACGCCGCTCGGCGTGGGACCGTGGCGCGGCCGGCGCGCGGAGGTCTTCGCGGGGGGGAAGGCGAGCATGGCCGACGCGGCGTCCTGCCCGAACATGGCCGCCAAGCTGGGCGGCATGGCCATGTTCGACAACGGCTTCGGCTGGGACGAGCGGGACGAGCCGGTCACCGCTGAGGAGTTCGCGGCGGCGCAGCGCGACTACTACCTGCACGCCATCGACTGCTTCGGCCCCGAGCGCTGCATGTTCGAGAGCAACTTCCCGGTGGAGAAGGCGTCGGTCTCCTACCGCGTGCTCTACGACGCCTTCAAGCTGATGACCGCCGACTTTTCGGAAGCCGACAAGGACGCCCTGTTCAGCGGCACCGCGCGCCGGGTCTACCGCCTGCCGCCAGTTCGGCCGTAACGACCGTCAGCCGGGGGCGCCCGCCGAGTCGGGCTCCACCCGCCGGGCGGCCGCGCCCAGCGGCTCGGCGCCCACGGCATCTTCCACCGCGGCGGCGAACGCCTCCACCTCGCGGGCCGAGGTCAGCCGCACGAAACGGATGTGCGACCAGCGCGGATCCGACAGGTACTTCACCATGTTGCGCCGCTTGCGGGCGTGCTGGGTGACGATCCAGGCCAGCAGCGACTCGTGCTTCTTCCAGACCAGGAACTGCGGCCAGAACCGCTCGTAGTTCGTCCCCCACAGGAGCTCCCGCGACCGCCAGCGCCGCCAGGTGCGTCGCAACACGCGTCCCAGCAGGAGCGCCATCCGCAGGTCCAGCCAGATTACGGCGTCCAGGCGGTCCCAGAACGCCCGTTGCGAATGGCTCATGTAGGAGCCCGCCACCACCCACCGCTCGCCGCCGGTCTCCTGGCGCATCCGGCGGTCCAGCTCACCGGAATCGGTGTCGTGGAGCGAGACCCAGCCCGGCTGCCAGTTGAGCGCGTCCAGCTCCACGAACCGGGCGTCCAGCGCCTCGGCGAGGCGCATGGCGAGGGTGGACTTCCCCGATGCGCTGTTGCCGACGACGTGGATGCGCCGTCCTATCGGGGAGATGGGTTCGGTGTCGTGCACGGAAGGGCGACGGAGTCTGCCCGGCCGCTCGCGGCGGCGCAACCGCCCACCGCGCGACCCGCTACCTGCCGAGCGTCGCCCGAAGGACGATGCAGGGCTTCCCTTGGTCGGAGCCGACGAAATCGCCGCGGTGGGGGACGATTTCCGTGAAGCCCTGCCGCATCCAGAACGACAAGGCCGGCACGTTGGCCAGGTAGACGCGCGCCAGGGCGCAGCGGAACCCGCCGGCGGCGAACTCCCGCTTGAGGCGGACGATCACCGCCGCGCCCACGCCGCTCCGACGGAACCGGGGCCGGATCGCCAGGATCGAGAGCCACGCGTCCCCCGCCGCGGGCACGTCCTCCATGAGATGGAAGTAGCCGGCCAGCTCGCCGGCCGGACCCGCGTGGATGCTCCGCATGCGGAATCCGCGCTCCTGCGACGCGTCGGCTTCCGAGCGCGCCACCAGCTCGGCGATCTCGCCCTCCGGCACCGGGGCGAACGTGGGGTCGAGCGCGGCGGCGTCGGCGCACTCCAGGAACGCCGCATGCAGCGCCGGCGTCTGCGCTGACTCGACCGCCCGCACGGCGGGCTGCCCCTCCGACCAGGCGGGCGGCACGCGGGCCCTACCCTGACCCGCCAGGCCCGCCGGGCGGCGAGCGAAGAACGCCGCGGCGCGCCCGGACGCCGCGGC
>JAPOQV010000173.1 GCA_026710565.1 Spirochaetaceae bacterium
ACTGCGCTGGGCAAACGCGCACGGCGCCGCCGACCGGGTAGAGATCCTGGGATATACCGACGGGGACGCATCCGCGCGCTGGATCGCCGACCTGGGCGGGAAGGTGATGAACGTGCTGGCGAAGGGATCGCTCAAGCACCTGACCACGCAGCTCCGCAAGACGCCCGCGCAGCACGTCGCGGCCATCGACGACACCGTCCGCAAGGCGCAACGGCTCGGCGTGTCCTGCAACCTGTACCTGGAGGACTGGTCGAACGGCATGATCGACTCCCGTGACTATGTCCTGGACCTCATCGAGGGCCTGTCCGATACGCCGCTCCAGCGGATCATGCTGCCGGACACCCTGGGGGTGCTGTCGCCGTCGATGGTGACCGAGATGGTCGAGGCCATCCTGAGCCGCTTCGCCGATCGCCACTTCGACTTTCATGCGCACAACGACTACGGCCTGGCGACGGCCAACACGATGGCCGCGGTCGAGGCCGGGATTGCCGGCGTGCACTGCACCGTCAACGGCATGGGCGAGCGTGCCGGCAACGCCCCCTTGGACGAGGTGGTGGTCGGCATGCACGACTTTCTGGGTCGGAGCACCCGTGTGGAGGAGAGGAAGCTGGTGCAGGTGAGCGAGCGCGTGGACGTGGTGTCCGGCCGGCGCGTGCCGCCGAACAAGGCGATCTCCGGCGCCAACGCCTTCACCCAGACCGCCGGCATCCACGCCGACGGCGACCGCAAGGGGGACCTGTACCAGGGCCGCCTGCTCCCCGAGCGGTTCGGCCGGGAGCGCGCCTATGCGCTCGGCAAGCTGGCCGGCAAGGCCACCCTGGAGCACCACCTCGACGCGCTCGGTATAGAGCTCTCGGGCAAGCAGCGCCTCGCCGTGCTGGAGCGGATCAAGGAGCTGGCCGACCGCAAGGCGACGATCACCCAGCAGGACCTTCCCTACATCGTCGACGACGTGCTGGCACGCCCGCACGAACGCCACTTCGTCCTGGAGTCGGTCGTGATCGTGTCCGCGATCGGCCTCCGGTCGACGGCCACCGTCAAGCTGCGGTACACCGCTCCCGGCGGGGAGGACGCCGCGATCCACGAGGACTCGGCGCAGGGGGACGGCGGGTACGACGCGTTCATGAAGGCCGTCGGCCTGATCACGGGCGAGATCGGCCTGGCGCTGCCGGAGCTGATCGATTACGTGGTGTCCATTCCTCCGGGAGGACACTCGGACGCGATCGTGCAGTGCACGATCACGTGGCGCGGGGACGGCGATACGCTGACGACCAAGGGCGTCAATTCGGACCAGGTGCTCGCCGCGGCGGACGCGACCGAGAAGATGCTGAACCTGTGGGTCGCCCGCACCGGCGGCGACGGTGCGTCGTGAGCCGGGCAGTGTCGTGAGCGGGGCCGGGGCAAAGCTGTGGGACAAGGGCGGTCACCTGGACCCGGCCGTCGAGCGCTTCACGGTCGGTGACGACCGCATCCATGACCGCAAGCTGCTGAAGGCCGACGCGGTCGCAAGCCTCGCGCACGCCGCTATGCTCGCTGCGATCGGCATCCTGTCGGCCGCCGAGCTCGCCGCGCTGCGCGAGGCGCTGCAGGAGGCGCTTGCCGAGATCGACGCCGGCCGCTTCCGCATCGGCGATGACGAGGAAGACGGCCACTCCGCCCTGGAGCGGTTCCTGACCGGGCGGGTGGGAGAGGCCGGCAAGAAGATCCACACGGGGCGTTCGCGCAACGATCAGGTGATCGGCGCGCTGCGCCTGTACACGCGCGAGTGGCTGCTCGACTTCCGCGCGGAGATCGCCGAGCTGATCGGGACGCTGCTCGACTTCGCGGCCGCCCATGCGCGGACCCCGATGGCCGGCCGGACCCACATGCAGCCGGCGATGCCGTCCACCGTCGGGCTGTGGGCCGCCGCGTTCGCG
>JAPOQV010000174.1 GCA_026710565.1 Spirochaetaceae bacterium
CCCCACACCGGCTGCGGCGTGGGGATGGAGGCGGTGGCGTCGCCCATGACGGCGAAGGCGATGAAGCCGCCCTTGAGCACCCCCTCCGGATGCCCGCCGAAGAACGCCGGCTGGCACAGCGTGAGGTCGGCCAGCTTGCCCACCTGTACCGAGCCGATCAGGTCGCTCACCCCGTGCGCGATCGCGGGGCAGATCGTGTACTTGGCCACGTAGCGCTTGATGCGGCCGTTGTCGTGCGCCGCCGGGTCGCCTGCCAGGGCGCCGCGCTGCACCTTCATCTTGTGCGCGGTCTGCCAAGTGCGGGTGATCACCTCGCCGACCCGGCCCATCGCCTGGCTGTCGCTGGCCATGATGCTGATGGCGCCCAGGTCGTGCAGGATGTCCTCGGCGGCGATCGTCTGCGGCCTGATGCGGCTGTCCGCGAACGCGACGTCCTCCCGGAGCGACGGGTCCAGGTGGTGGCAGACCATCAGCATGTCGCGATGCTCGGCCACCGTGTTGACCGTGAAGGGGCGGGTGGGATTGGTGGAGCTGGGCAGCACGTTGGGCTCGCCGCAGACGCGCAGGATGTCGGGCGCGTGGCCGCCGCCGGCCCCTTCGGAGTGGAAGGTGTGGATGGTGCGTCCGGCGAACGCGCGGATCGTGTCCTCGACGAAGCCGGCCTCGTTGAGGGTGTCGGTGTGGATCGCCACCTGCACGTCGGTCTCGTCGGCCACGCCCAGGCAGCAGTCGATCGCCGCCGGCGTGGTGCCCCAGTCCTCGTGCAGCTTCAGCCCGCAGGCGCCGGCCGCCACCTGCTCGCGCAGCGGCTCGGGCAGCGAGCTGTTGCCCTTGCCGAAGAAACCCAGGTTCACCGGGTACTCCTCGGCCGCCTCCAGCATGCGCGCCAGGTTCCAGGCCCCCGGGGTGCAGGTGGTCGCCAGGGTGCCGGTGGCCGGTCCGGTGCCACCGCCGAGCAGGGTGGTGACGCCGCTGGTGAGCGCGGTGGTGACGAGCTGCGGACAGATGAAGTGGATGTGGCTGTCGATGGCGCCGGCGATGCAGATCATCCCCTCTCCCGCCAGCGCCTCGGTCCCCGGGCCGATCACCAGGGCGGGATCGACCCCGTCCTGCAGCCCGGGGTTGCCGGCCTTGCCGATGCCGCAAATCAGCCCGTCGCGGACGCCGACGTCGGCCTTGTAGATGCCGGTGTGGTCGACGATCAGGGCGTTGGTGATCACCAGGTCGGGGGCGCCGGCGGCGCGCGTGGCGCGCGGGTCCTGCCCCATGCCGTCGCGGATCACCTTGCCGCCGCCGAACTTCACCTCGTCGCCGGTGACGGTCAGGTCGCGCTCCACCGCCAGCACCAGGTCGGTGTCGCCCAGCCGCACGCGGTCGCCGGTGGTCGGCCCGAACATGCCGGCGTGGCCGGCGCCGTCGGTGCGGAATCCGTAGTCGGCGTCAGGCACCGGCGAACCCTCCCTCTCGCGCCCCGGCCAGAGCGGCCGCGCGGACCTCACCGTCGTCGAGCGGG
>JAPOQV010000175.1 GCA_026710565.1 Spirochaetaceae bacterium
GGTCCATTCCAGACGAGGTGGTTGAACGAGTCGTGCGGCTGGCAGGGATTGGGCTTGCCGCCGCCGAGCAGCAGGTCGGGGTAGCCGTTGCCGGTGATGTCGTGCGCCACCGGATAGCCGGCCCCGAACGAGGTGGGCAGCACGAGTGAGCGCTCGGTGCTGAACCCGTCCGGGCCGCCGTGCAGGATCACGCAGCGGTTGCGCCCGGCCGGTCCGATCGCCAGATCCAACCAGCCCGAGCGGTCGAAGTCGGCCAGTACCAGCCGCCGGGGCGGGATGTAGTCGCCCGGCCCCTGCAGAACGGTCAGGACCGTCGGATCCTCGAAGTCGAAGCCGCCGCTCCTGCCCCGGTAGATCGTGATCGTCGGGTCGTGGAAGTGCGAGACGATCAGGTCCAGGTAACCGTCGCGGTCGAGATCCGCGATTGCGCAGGCCCAGCCCAGCCGGGTCGGGATCACCACGTCGGGCTCGGCCGCGAAGCCGTCCGGACCCCCGAAGTAGACGAAGGAGCCGGCATCCAGGTGGATGGCGTTCTCGTAGCTGTTGATCAGGATGATGTCGGCCCAGCCGTCGTCGTCGACGTCGCAGGCGAGGGCCGCGGCGGCCCCAGGGCTCCGCAGCTCCGCACGCCGTTCAGCGGAGAACCCGTCCCGCCCCCCGTAGTAGAGGTAGCTGTCCACCGCCATGTCGGCTCGCCGGCCCGACTGATTGGCGAACACCACCTGCGGCAGCGGATCGTCGGAAAAACGGGCCGCGTGCACGCGCCGGGCGCCGTGCGTCTGCAGCCCCACCGGTTCGGCGAGACGCCGGCTCCCGCCTGCGTACGCGGGTGAGTCCACCGTGAACGACTGCGCCGTCCGCTGCTGGCAGATCACCAGGTCGCACACGCCGCGGCCGCGCAGGTCGGCAAGCGCCGCGTCGCACGCCCGGTGGGTGGGCACGACCAGGCGAGCGGACTCCGAGAAGCCGTCCGCGCCGCCCCAGTACAGCCAACTGCACTCCCGGCCGTCCTCGAAGTCCCGGCACGCGAAGGCCAGGTCGGCCCGGCCGTCGCCGTCGAAGTCCCCGGCCGCCACCGACAGTGCATTGCGGCACGCGAACCGCAGCGGCGGGCCGAAGCCGCGTTCCGGGGTGACCGGCACCAGGAACTGCGCCGAACCTCCGGCGACGAATACCAGCGGTTCGGAGCCGAGGTCGACGGCGATCGCCAGCGGCGCCACCGCGCCCACGCGCTCCGTCTCGGACAGCTCCTCGGTCTCGGCAAGGTCGGGCGGTGCCCATCCGCCGGGTGCCGGCACGTCCGACCAGCGCTCCGGGTCGATGCCGCCGGCGCCGCCCCAGTAGATGCGCGGCGGCCGGTCGGCCGCGGTCACGATCAGCTCCGCGTGGCCGTCCCCGTCCAGGTCGGCGGTGCCGAGCTGCACGCCCTCGATCGGGGTGTCGACGTACTCCTTGGCCTCGATGCCCAGATCGGCCTGGGAGAACAGCCGCACCCGGCCCTCGGTCAGGAATGCCAGGTCCGCGCGGCCGTCACCGTCGAAGTCGCCGGCGGCCACCGACGTGCAGCGGTGCGCCGGCAGCACGGTCTGAAAGCGCTCGCTCAGGCCGGCCGGTGATCCGAAGTACACGTTGGCGTTCAGGCGGCCGGCGTTGCCGCTCTTCTCGTTGCCGATGACCAGGTCGGCGTAGCCGTCGCCGCTGATGTCGGCCACCGCCGCCGTGGGGCTGCCGCCGGCCGGCAGCTCGGTGCGCTCGCAGGCGCCGAACACGTCCCGGTACACGCAGGCCGGCGGCGCCTCCAGGTGCACCTGCGCGTTGCAGAACAGCAGGTCCGCGTAGCCGTCGCGATTCAGGTCCAGGTGATGAATGCGCTGCAGCACCCCGGCCCGCGACACGTAGAGATTCTGGCCGGCGTTGCCGAACGTGCCGCGCCGAAACGCCTCGAATCCCCGCGTGACCCAGACGCCATTCATCTTGACACCGGTAGAACTCTACCGCATTCTCGAAAAATGAAACAGAAGGTCGGGACGCTGCTCGAGGAAGACCTCGTCAGGGAGGTCCGGCGTGTCGCGGCCGAGGAAGGCAGGCGCATGAGCGACGTGATCAGCGAAGCGCTCGCCGGATATCTCGCCGAGCGACGGCCGGACCAGCAACGGGCAATGCGGGCGTACCGCGTGTTCTGTGAGAGCCCGATGCCGGTCGACCCGGCCGACCTGCAACTCATCATCGACGACGACATGCTGGCCCCGTGATGGTCCAGGCGATCCCCACGGGATCGCGTTGCTGTATCGATGCGAACATCCTGATCTATGCGGAAGCAGGATACTCCGAACAGGCAAAGGCGCTGCTGGCTCGCTGCACGCAGGCGACGATCGTCGGCATCCTGCCCTTTGCCGCGCTCCTGGAAGTGTGCCATCGACTCATGCTCATCGAGGCGCGAGCGACAGGGAAGCTCACCGGATCCAACCCCGCGCGCAAGCTCGCCTCGCGCCCCGAGCTGGTGCGGCGGCTGCACGTCTACCGGACGAAGCTGGACGCTCTCACCGACATGGGACTGCGGATCGAACCGCACAGCAGCGCCGATTTCTCCAGAGCGCTCGACCTGCAATCCGAGCACGGCCTCCTCGCGACCGACTCCGTCACCCTTGCGACGGCGCTGCGCCTCGGAGCCGACCACCTGGTGACCACGGACCGCGCCTTCGGAGCTGTCAGTGACATCGACGTCCTGGTGATCGACGACATCGACATCACGGCGGGAGGTCCGGCAGGATTGACTGCCGTTCAATACCGACCATGACCTTCAACGAGTGGCAGGATGACGACGGCCGCATTCGCGATCACTATGCGCCGCTGGCGCAGACCGTCGAGGCGCTCGGCGCCGGCGAGCTGGGCCGGCGCTGGCAGGACGCCGCCCGGCAGGTCAGCCTGGACGCGTTCACCTTCTACCTGGACCCGAAGCGGTTCCGGCCCACGCCGGCCGACTGGATTCCCCGCATCGTCCCGGCGGACCACTGGCAGCGGATCGCCGCCGGCGTCGCGCAGCGGCTCAAGGCGATCAACCGGTTCCTGGCGGACCTGTACGGCGGCGGCCAGGACATCGTGCCGGACGACGTGGTCTACACCTCCCGCCACTTCTACCCGGAGGTGCAGGGCTTCCGGCCGCCGCGCGACCTGTTCGTGCACATCTGCGGCGTCGATCTCGTGCACCTGGGCGACGGCCGCTACGTGGTGCTGGAAGACAACCTGCGCATCCCGTCCGGCATCAGCTACCAGCTCAAGACCGTCGAGCTGGCCTCGCACGTGGTTCCCGAGCTCGCCTCCGGCTACGACATCGCCCCGTACGCCATCCGCGAGGCGTATCTGCAGATGTTCCGATCGCTGTGCGACTCCCCTGCCCCCGCGTGCGTGCTCTTGACCGACGGGCGCTACGGCTCGGCCTTCTTCGAGCACCGCTACCTGTCCGACCTGCTCGGCATCCCGTTGGTGGAGGGAGCCGACCTCTACGTCGGCCATGACGGGCGCGTGTACGCGCGCACCCTGGACGGCGACTACGCCGTGGATCTGGTGTACCGGCGGGTCGAGGACCTGGAGCTGTTCGTCCCCGGCCTGCGCGAGGCGTACCTGGATGGCCGGGTGGTGCTGGTCAACGGCATCGGCACGGGGGTGGCGGACGACAAGCTGGTGTTCGTCTGGGTCCCGGACATGATCGAACGCTACCTGGGCGAGCCGCCGGTTCTGGAGCAGGCACCGAGCTACAACCTGCAGGATGGCGAGCAGCGGCGCTACGTGCTTGCGAACCTCGAACGAATGGTGATCAAGGCGCGAGGGGGGTACGGTGGCATCGGAGTGTTCGTGATGCCCGATCTGGGCCCGGCGTACAAGACGCGCGTGGCGCACAGCATCCTGGAGAACCCGGAGATGTTCATCGCGCAGGACACGCTGGACTTCTCCCGGCACGTGGTCTTGAATGAGCGGAACGGCATGCTGGAGCCGCGCCACGTCGATCTGCGGGTGTTCGCCATCCAGGACGCGGACGGGAACGTGGCGGTGTTCCCGGGAGGCCTGACCCGGGTGGCGCTGGCAGGCGGACGCATCACCAACAACTCTTCGGGGGGACGGTGCAAACCCACCTGGGTGATCGGCTAGCCGCACCGACCGTCACGGCGTCCTACATCTACGCAGCGCGCTACGGCTACTCCGACCGGGTTCTCCACAACGACAACCAGCTCCGGATCTTTCCCGGTGCCGACTCCGCCCAGGAGCCGCTGGACCAGCAGTTGTGGATCCGGCCCGACGGCAGCTCCGTGGAGTACCGGGACCGCTTCGGGAACCGTGTGCGGCGCGTCCGCATCGTCGCTCCGCACGACCAACTGGTGGTCGCCAGCGCGGGCCGGATCCGTCTGGCCACCTGGGCGCCGGAACCCGACGAAGCCACCGTGGACGAAGTATCCGATCTGCCTGACGGCTTCGACTTCGCGTTCAGGTCACCGCTGATCGATCCCGACGGCGTCGCGGAGGTGGCTCGGGAGGTCGCCGGCGACGCCGGCTCGCTGCTGGCGGCGGTGCGGGCGACCGTCGAGTGGGTGTACCGCGAGATCAGCTACCGGCGCGGCGCCACCGGGGTCACGACCACCGCCGAGCAGGTGCTGGCAACCGGCGAAGGGGTCTGCCAGGACAAGACCCACCTCGCCCTGGGGATGCTGCGCGCGCTCCGGATCCCCTGTCGCTACGTCAGCGGCCTGCTGACGGGGCAGGTGGGAGAGACCCATGCATGGCTGGAGGTGCTCCATCCACGGTCCGGCTGGGTCGCGGTGGATCCCACCCGCGGCGTGCTCTTTCCGCCCGCCAGCGATTACATCAAGCTGGCCGTTGGCCGCGACTACTCGGACGTCCCACCGGTTTCCGGATCGTTCCTGTCGAGAGGCGCGGCGACCGAGTGCGCGGCCATCTCCTCGGTGCGGTTTGCCGACGTCGAGGCCATATTCGATGATGCGATCGAGTTGCTCTCGACCGCGTACGTGGTCAGGAGCGGCGCCTGAATCTGAAGGGAACGACATGGATCCACGAACGATGAGCCCGGGGACCGATCGCTGGCTGACCGACTCCCGCGTCTACAACCTGATCTGGCTGGGACGCTGGGTGGAGCGGGCCCAGAACGTCGCCCGCATGCTCTTGTGGGCAGCCGAGCACGAGGAGACCAACGACCTGGGTGACGTGCTCGGAATAGCGGCCGACATGCGCGGCATCACGGTTGCGGCCGACGACTCGGCCCTGGAGGTGCTGCTGACCCGCGACAGCGGCGGATCGCTGCGCGGCTGCCTGGAAGCCGCCCGCTACAACGCCACCCACGTGGCCCCGGTGGAGGTGATCCGTATCGTCGGCACCGCCATCGAGACGCTGAACCGCCACGATCCGGCCTCGTCGCCGGCCGACCTTGCGGCGCTGATGCGGAGCATCCTGGCCACCCTGGATGAGTTGCACGGCGCGGTCGAGGAAGCCTGGTTCCATTCCGACGCGCTCTCCGAGGAAGAGGTCTACCTCCGCTTCGTCCAGCAACAACAGCAGCAATAGTCGCAGGCGGGGCACATCGCGGCCCTACCCTGCAGCCAGCGCCAAGCCGTGTTGTTGCTGCGTGAGGACGTGTCCGAAGACCAGGTTGGACTTCATCGTGACCTCGTCCTCGGAGTACGACTCGGGCAGCCCCGTTTCGTCGCTGTAGAGAAAATCGAGGATGGTCTGTTTCACCTGATCGCGCGTCGCCTGCTTCTTGTCCCAATCGCGGATGCGGGCCAGTTCCTCCCGCAGTCTTGCATAGAGGTCGGCTGCGACCTGCTTGATGCGCTTGATGTCTGACGGTGTCAGCTCTTCCTTCTTGAGCAGGTCGAACAGGGCCAGCGTGGGCTGGTCGAGGCCCTCACGGAGGGCGCGCGCCTGCTCATCGTCGAGATCCGCGACGAACTTCAGCAGCGCCTCGAAGGTCCTCTCGATCGTAACGCGGTCCTTTTCCCGATTGTAGTCGGCGACCAGTCTCTCGTAGTGTTGCTGGAAGTCGGTGCGTAGTGGGTTCTGGGCCAGCATCCGCGCAAGACGTTTCTCGATGGCGTCCTTGAGATTCTGCACCTGCGTGTTCTGCGTCGTGCTGCGGGCGAACTCCTGACGCAGGCGCTCGAAGTCGATCGTCGAGATGTCATATGGCTGTATGTCCCGGATCTGCTCCGCGCCAGCGGGGCTGATGCTCTCGCCGACCACGTCGTGCAGGTCCAGGATGATCTGGGAGATGTCGGCGTTGTCCCGATCCTGCTGAAGGCTCTTGTAGACGATGTTGATCGCGTCACAGGCGCTTCGGTGAACGTGGACCTCCTTCACGGTCAGGCAGGCCCTGAACTGCCTGAACACGGTACGGGCGATGATCTCGAAGCGTTTTCGCCTCTCGTCATTCTCATTGACCACCTCCTTGGCGGCGGCGATGGCCGCGTTCCGCTCGAAGCCGCTCTTTTCGGTGATCTCCTCCAGCCGAAACCCCTTCGAGGCCAGAAACGCGCGTACCGCTTCAATGGACTCGGCCAGTTCGTCGAGCAACTCCTCGTGGGGCCTGGCGGGAGGATCCGAATCGCCCCGGTCTTCCATTCCCGTGTGCCCGGCGAAGATGGCGAGGGCGCTTCGGAGGTTCCTGAGGATGCCGCAGTAGTCCACGACGAGGCCGTTGTTCTTGCCTTCGTGGACGCGGTTCGCCCGCGCGATGGCCTGCATCAGCGTGTGCGCCTTGAGCGGCTTGTCGAGATAGAGGGTGGCGAGGCTCTTGACGTCGAACCCGGTGAGCCACATCGCATAGACGATGGCGACCCGGAACGGGTGGCCGTCCTTCTTGAAGGCGCTTTCCACGTCGATCCACTCGCCGTCGGCGGTCTCGAAACCCTCCTTGATCAGCCGGCGGTGCGGCTGAACGTCGAGACCCCAGTTGCGGAACTTGGCAACCTCGCCCTGTTCCTCGCTTACCACGACGGCGATCTTCGTCTCCTTCATCCAGGCGAGCTGGCATTCCAGAGCCACACGCTCTTCACCGCCGGGCACGCGGGATAGCCTGCGTTCGAGTCGCCTGACATGATCCTGCCAGTGTTTCTCGATCAGTCCGTGCATCCTGACGGCGGTGACCTTGTCGATGGCGATGAACATCGCCTTGCCGCTCTCCCAGGCCGTGGTGTAGTGCGCGACGAAGTCCCCGGCGATGGCGTCGAGGCGTTCGGGCGCGGTGATGATGTGGTATTCGCGCCTCAGTTCGCGTTCGAGGCGCTGCTCCACGTTGACGTCATCGGTCTGGAGATCGTCGAGCTTCTCCGCGATCCGCTCGTTGAGGTCGTCGGTGGCGACGCCGAGCTTCTCGCCGCGCGCATCGTAGTAGAGCGGCACCGTGGCGCCGTCCTCCACCGCCCGCTGGAACCCGTACCGGGAGACGTAGCCGCCGAACACGCGCCGGGTGACCTCGTCCTCCTTCATCAGCGGTGTGCCCGTGAATGCGATGTATAGGGCGTTGGGCAGGGCGTTGCGCTGATTGAGCGCCAGCCGGCCGTACTGGGTGCGGTGCGCCTCGTCCACGATGACGATGATGTCGTCCCGCTCGGAGTAGGGCTCGCCGGGCACGACGTCCTGGTTGAACTCTTGAATCAGGGAGAAGACGTAGGCCTTGTGCTGGCCGAGCAACCGCTTGAGGTGCCGGCCGCTCCCGGCCCGTACCTCCTCCTGCTCGCCGACGACCCCGCAGCCGGCGTAGGTGCGGTAGATCTGATTGTCCAGGTCGTCGCGGTCGCACAGCACCAGGAAGGTGAAGTTGCCGCCGAGCTTGCGGTGCACCTTTCGGCTGAAGAACACCATGGAATAGGACTTCCCGGCCCCCTGCGTATGCCAGAAGACGCCGAGCCTGCCGCCCGCGCTCTGGCGTTCTTCCACGGCGCGCACCGCCCGGTTCACGCCGAGGTACTGCTGGTTCTGGGCGACCACCTTCACGAGCTTCTCGCCGCTGTCGTCGAACAGGACGAAGTTCTCGAACAGGTCGAGGAAGTTCGCCTTGGTGCACACCCCCTTGAGCAGCGTCTCCATGTCCACGACGCCGGGTTCGTCCTCGTCGAGTCGCTTCCACTCGCGGAAGTACTCGAAGGGCGCCGAGTAGCTGCCGATGCGGGCGTCCACGCCGTTGCCGAGCACCACGAACGCATTGTGATGGAAGACATGAGGGATGGTGTCCTTGTAGTCGGCGAGGTTCTCGTCGTAGGCACGGCGGACGTTGCGGTGGATGTTCTTCAGCTCCACGAACAGGAGCGGGATGCCGTTGACGAAACCGATGAGGTCCGCGCGGCGGCGGTAGAGCGGCCCCTTGATCCGCAGCTCGCGCACCGCGAGGAAGTAGTTGTTCTCGGGATCGTCGAAGTCGAAGACGCGCAGGGTACGCGTCTCCATGCCACCGCGTGGGTCCCGATAGGTCACCTTCACCCCGTTGCGCAGGAGATCGTACTTCTCCTGGTTGGTCTGCAACGTGGACTGGGCCGCAGTCACCTGGACAATTGCACGGATGGCGTTGTCGATGGCTTCGCCGGGCACGCCCGGGTTGAGCGAATCGAACGCCTGCCGAAGGTAGCGCGTCAGCACCACCTCTTCCTCGCTGGTCCGGCCCAGCGTCCCATCCGGTCCGAAGGTCTCCGAGTTGTGGGCGAATACCGAATGCCAGAATAGCCGCTCCTCAAGGTACTCGGCGGTGATCTGCTGGACGAGGGTGTCTTCGCTATATAGCGCCGGACTCATTGAGTCTCCGTCATCCGAAGCGGGCCCGTCCGGCGGTTTCGGCCATCCTGACCACCTAGGCAGCGACCGCCAA
>JAPOQV010000176.1 GCA_026710565.1 Spirochaetaceae bacterium
CCGCCTTCATACGTCGTTGTCTGACCGCGGTTGAACGGGGCCCGTGGTCGCCGATGAAGATGACCAAGGTGTTGTCGGCGCGCCCATGACGCTCGAGGGTTTCGAGCAGCAAGCCCACGCCGATGTCGAGTCGCTTGACCTCGTTGTAGTAGCCGGCGACGCGTTCGCGCTGCTCGGGCGAGTCGATCTGTTGAAACGGCAGGACGCTTTCTTCGCTTGGCTCGACAAGGGTTTCGGGGATGCCATCGACGCGGTTAAGAAAGGTCCAGTCGCCGAACTGGTTGGTTTGGGGGTCGCGCTCACGGTAGGCGTGCGGGTCGGTGTAGTTCACCATCAGGAAGAAGGGTTGATCGCCCGACTGGGTAATGAACTCGGAGGCGCGCTCGGCGACAAGCTTCACCTGTCGGGCATCGACGTAGCTCGTTTGTCGGTAGTCGAACTGGAACGAAGCGCCGGGGGCGACGTGGAGTTTGCCGATAATTCCAGTTCGGTAGCCTGCGCGCTTGAGGATGTTGGGGATGGTGGCGTCCTCGAGATGGGGGTGCAGGGCGAAGGGGGTGCCGTTGGTGAGTCCGTACTGGCCGGTGGAGTGGACGTAGAGTCCGGTGAACATGGCGCTGCGTGACGGGCTGCAGGAGGCTTGCGCTACGTAGGCCACATCGAACTGGACTCCGCTGGCGGCGAAGGCGTCGAGCTGGGGTGTTTCGATGACGGTGTCGCCGTAACAGCCGAGTTGAAGCCCGAGGTCGTCGGCCGTGATGAACAGGACGTTCGGCGGCGACTGCGCGGGCAGGGTTCCCGAGCACGAGGCGAGCGCTAGGAGGCAGGCTGTGATCCCCAATAACATGCGCTCGAATGTTGAGCGGAATCGGGCTGGGACGGTTGCAGAGGCGCTTAGATGTCTTTCTTGCATGGCGCCCTCCACCAGCGTCAACGCCGCGAAGATCGCGGCTGAACGTACTGCAAGTCTCACCATGATCGTTACGTTCCCGATGCCGCAAGTCGCTTGAATAGGTTTTCTGTCATGCGCTGCACGCGCGAGTCAGGGCCTTGCGGCCGGGCGAACCGATTTGCTGGCAAAACATGGCCGGGAGGCGATGAGAGAGCTTGCGCATACCAGATCGTTCCGGCATTGAAGACAAGGTTGTCCTTGGGCCCGTCGTAGATCGTCGCGGCATGAGGCGTATAGGACCTCTTTCTCGTGTCGACCGCCTTGCTCGTCGCCAGGATTTCATGACCGGGCAAATCGCGAGCGGCATGGCCATGCCATTCCCAGCCCAGTAGACCTTTGACGGCGTCGCCTTCTTTCATAGCGGTCCCTTCGTACAGCCAGTGGTCAGGCTTGGAGCAGACCCAGTCGCCTCCGCCGAGGCCTTGGTGACGTCCGCCGATGAGCAGCGCCCCGTCTGGCGCTATTGGATACGTGACCCCAGGCCGCTGGCCGACGAAAAAGCTCTCGCGTTGCATGATCCGGTGGGGCTGACCCTCGGCGGAAGAATGCAAGGGCGCCACGCCGAACACCGCATTGCCGCTCAGGAACGCAAGGTGGACGCCTGCGTCGCGAGCCGCGATGGCGTTGTCGTAC
>JAPOQV010000177.1 GCA_026710565.1 Spirochaetaceae bacterium
GCCGCGACGTTCGTCGCCGGCGCCGGCGAGCGCCTCCGGTTCCGCTACGTCGTGCAGGCGGGAGACGACTCCGGCGGCGGCGTCATCTCCTTCGCCGCCGACGCCCTGCGGCTGAACGGCGCCACCATCACCGACGCCGCGGGCCGCCCGCTGGGCAGCGGCAGCCTGACGCTGGCGAGCGCCCGGGTCGTGCAGGGCGACATGGTCGACGGCACGCTGAGCGAGCCGGCCGCGCCGCGCCGCGCCGCGGTCGTCTCCGCACCGCAGGCCGACCGCACCTACCGCCGGGGCGAGCACATCCTGGTCGAGGTCCGCTTCGACACCGGCGTGACCGTGACCGGATCGCCGCGGCTGGAACTGGCCATCGACAACGCCGCCGGCGCGGTACGCTACGCGAGCTTCGTCTCCGCCGAGCACGACACCCTCCGCTTCCGCTACGACGTGCAGGCGGACGACCGCGACGAGGACGGCATCGCCATCCCGACCGATGCGCTCGGCCCGAACGGCGGGGCGATCCGCGGCAGCGGCGGCGCAGCGGCCTCCCTCGGCCTGGACCGGGCGGAGATCGTCGTGCCTCTCGACACCGTGGACGGGCGGACGACGGAGCGCACGCGCCCGACGGTGCGGTCCGTGACCGTGCGGTCCATGACGGGCGCGTCCGCGGTGTCGGTCGAGGTCCGCTTCAGCGAAGAGGTGACCGTCACCGGCAGTCCGCAACTGGCGCTGCGCATCGGCTCCGCCATCCGCACGGCCGGCCTGTCGGCGCGGCCGGCGCCCGACACCGTCGCGTTCGCCCATACCCTGCAATCCGGGGACGACGCCTCCGCGGGCATCGGCGTGCCGGCCAACGCCATCCGCCTCAACGGCGGATCGATCCGCGACGGCGTGGGCAACGACGCCGTCCTGGACTCGAGCGAGGTGCTGCCGTCCGCGGGGCAGGCGGCCGGCCCCGGCGTGAGCATCGCGTGCAAGCAGCCGGTCGTGTCCGGCGCCGGCCGCACGCTGCAGGCCGCGTCGGCCGGCAGCGGCGACGGCATTGCCGATTACGAGGTCGAGGTGACCCTGGAGCTGGAGGAGCAGCGCGACGGCAGCGAGCAGCCCGTGGAGCTGGGCTGCGTGGCGCTGGCTTCGACGGACCGCAGCTTCTCCTACTCGATTACCCGCGGCGACACGTCACGGTTCACGGTCGGCGCCGCGGACGGCGCGCTGCGCTACGTCGGCAGCGGCGAGAGCGCCGCACGAACCACGGCGCACCTCCTGACCGTGACCGCGACGCCGGACGACGGCGGAGCCGCGCTGCACCTGGCGGTGCGGGTCGTGATCGTCGCCACGGACGGCGGCGGGCCTGCGCGACTGCTGCAGATCGGCCTGGCCGGGTTCGCCCGCACGGTGGCGGCGAGCGCCGTGCAGGCGATCGGCCAGCGTTTCACACCGGCGGCACGGTCCGCGGCGCACCCGGACGCCATGGACGTGGACGTCACCCTGAACGGGCGCACGCTGGACCTTGCCGGCGCGGAAGCGCGCGGCGAGCTGGCGGCCGACGTCGCCGAGGCGCTCGGCATCCGCGTGCAGGACGCGCGGGTCTCCTGGGACGCGCCGTCGGGCGCCGAGTTCATCGCCGGCAGCGCGTTCAGCGCCGGCGGGCGGTGGGGCGTCTGGGGCAGCGGCGACCTGAGCGGTTTCAACGCCGCCGTCGACGGCTTCGAGCAGGAAGCCGCCGTGCTGTCCGGATTCGTGGGCGCCGACTACCGCTTCGCGCCCAACGCCCTGGCCGGGCTGGCCGGCTCCTACACCGACCTGGAACTCACCTCCACGAGCGCGGCGGACGGCGAGGCGCGACTGGAGGGTTGGCTGGTGCACGTCTACCCGTACGGGCTGTGGATGCCGGAGCGATTGCTGGGGGGCAAATCTGGAGCCTGGCCGCGGCTCAGGTGCCGGTACCCTGGAGGCTGGCGACGCCGGCGCTGCCATGCAGCGGCGGTGCTCACCTGGGCTTCGGGCGCTGCCGGCAAGCGCGCCGGAGTTGTGTCCGCCGGTTGCGCTGGTCGCTGGCCGCCCAAGTCGGACGGGGTTCGTGACCGGCCTCAGCACCACCGGGGAGCTGCCGAAGGTAAGCGGGCCCACGCCTTGCGCGCGCGCGTGCTGGTGGAAGCCGGGTGGCGTGGCGGGCCAGGCACTACCCGGGTGGACGACTGGTCGAGGTGGGCGGACGCCTGGACGGCGGCGACGCGGACCGCAGGCCTCGGCGCCGAGGCGGGCGCGGAATTGAGCTACACGGACACCAGCTTCGGGTCGCGTCACCGGCCGCGCGCCGGGTGCCTGCTGGTGCACGAGGCGCCGAACCTGCGTGACTGGGGTGGCGGGCGTGACGCTTACCCTGGAGCGCCGGACGGCGCAACCGGCATGGCCGGCTGTCCGTGGCCCACCTGGGGCACGGCGGGCGGCGCGGCGGATTGCCTGCGGCGCGACGGTACGCTGATGATGCGCGGGCGCCGCGGCAGCCGCCTCCGCGCCCGAGCCGGGCGGGTCCCGTGGCTGCCGGAAGCGGTGACTGGAGTCTCGCCTACGGAGTGCGCCTGGCCAACGGCAGGCCGGCTGGGGCCGTTCGCTCAGGTGGGCGCAGGGATGCCGCCCCGCATCGCATCCGTACCGGCGTTCGCCTGGACCTGTCCGGGCCGGCGGGCGCCGCACGACGTGCCATCGAAGCGTATGGCGCGAGCGCACCGACCCGCGGCGGTACGCCGGACCTGCAGTTCGGGTTCGGCGGATCGGTGGAGTA
>JAPOQV010000178.1 GCA_026710565.1 Spirochaetaceae bacterium
AGGCGATGCTGCGGTTGGTCCTTCCGCAGGCGGCGCGCACGGTGCTGCCGCCGCTGGGCAACGACTTCGTGGCCATGATCAAGGATTCGGCGCTGGTCTCCGTGCTGGGCGTGCAGGACATCACCCAGCAGGCCAAGGTGTACTCGGCCTCCTCGTTCCGCTTCTTCGAGACCTACAACACCGTCGCCTTCCTCTACCTGGTGTTGACCATCAGCTTGTCGATCCTGGTGCGCACGCTGGAGCGCCGGCTGCGCCGCCACGTCGCACGCGAGCAGTAGCCGCGGGGCACGGCGCTTCAGATTCCGAACAGCTTCCCCGCAAGTCCCCGGCCGCTGATGCCGGCGAAGGCGACCAGGACCACCGCCGACACGATCGCGCCGGCCAGCATCGGCGGGCGGGTCCGGTAGGCGGCCGGCAGCTTGAAGTTCAGGTAGAGCGCGCCGAGCATCATGAGCGCGATCGACAGGTTGGCCAGCACGAACCCCGCGACCTGCGTGAGGATGTCGAACGGGATGTTGAGCCAGACGATCACGAAGGTGGCGACCAGCAGGTACGCGCTGACGTACCGCCGGATCCGTCCGTAGTCCCACTGCCGGTCGGGCCAGATCGCCTGGAAGAACTCCTGCAGGACGCGGGAGTAGATCTCCGGGAACGCCTGCAGCGTCCCCCACAGCGCGGCCACGATGCAGACGTAGTAGACCCAGATCAGCGATCCGTGGATGGCGCTCCAGACGTGGCGCTGCTCGGTGAGCAGGCTCCAGCCGGCGAACTGGCTCTGCAGCGGATACAGCACGGCGGCGCCGGAGATCATGAACGCCCCCGTCACGACGAACAGGACGACGGCGCCCATGCCGACGTCCCACCGCAGCGGCGCGATGTTCCTGCGCATGCGCGCCACCTGCTCCGGGTCGTCGGGCAGGTAGTCGATCCGGTCGCGGGTGAACGCGTGGCGGCGGATCGCCTCGATGTCCTGGTGTCCGGTCATGCCCCAGCCGTGGATGCCGACCCAATTGGCATACACGACGTAGCCCATCGCGGTGCCGCCCACGTACGCGAACGCCGTCGCCATGGTCAACAGCGGGTTCTGCACCGCATCGCGCGGCGCCCACGCCGGGAACTCCGGCAGCCGTCCGAAGCTCAGGCTGCCGATGAGCGCCTCCCGGAAGTCGGGACGCACCATCAGGGTGCCGGCGATGGTCCCCAGCACCAGGATGCTGCAGATGACCAGTTGCTGCTTCTCCAGCTTCTCGAAGGAGAGGCGCAGGCCGAACGCCAGCGCCAGGGCGATGAAGCCGCAGGTGATGAGATTCCCGTACGTCAGCTCGGGGACGGCCGCCGGCAGCACGTCCTGGAGGAAGAAGTGGAACAGGTCCCCGACGGGCTTGGCGATCGGCACCCAGGCGAGCGGCGCGCCGATCATCTCCATCGCCCCGATCGCGAGCAGCAGCCAGCCGCGCGGGCCCGGCAGCCGCACCAGGCGGTGGCCGATGTGCTCGCCGCTGACCGCCGTGTAGCGACCGAGCAGGTAGGTGACGAAGATCCCCTTCACCACGCAGCTCAGCAGCACCAGCCACAACAGCCCGTAGCGCGCCCAGGCGCCCGCGCGCACGACAACTATGGTCTCGCCGGCGCCGATGCTCACCGACGCCACGATCGCCGCCGGCCCGAACACGGCCAGCAGCCCGATGATCTTCTTCAGCGACCACGGTTGCGCGAACACGCCGCTCGGCGGCGGCACCTCGACCTCGTCGATCAGGATGCTCCGGGACGACGGTCGTAGGAGATCCAGCCCCGCTCCGGGCCGGGCGGGCGCGTGCGCTCGTAGCGTTGGCGAATGCGGTTGAACTCGGCCGCGGAGCGCACGACCGACTCGGGGTCGCGGGCGCTCTGCACGACGAAGTCGGCCTCCGGGGGGTAACAGGCGATCTCGGCGTCGGGGCGGTCCCAGGTGAATTCCTGCGGCGCCTCGCCGACGTTGTTCGGTACGCCCGCGTGCTGGTAGCGCAGGTCCAGGCTCCAGCGCACCACGTCGGTGTGGTTGGGCGTCGAGCAGTGCGGGGTGACGTTGGTCAGCAGCAGGACGCCGCCGAGCGGCACGGGCACCGCGACCGGCGCAGCGGTGTCCGGGAGGTCCGGGTCATCGATCGCCAGATAGCCGTTGGGACCTTCCGTGTAGTGCCGGACCACGCCCTTCCGGTGGGCGCGCGGCAGCACTTCCAGGCAACCGTTCTCGACGGTGGCGTCCACGAGCGGGATCCAGCAGGTCACGATCAGGTCCCGGTCGCAGTGCGGGTTGAAGTAGCCGGAGTCCTGGTGCCACGGCACCACGCCGCGCGCCATGCCCGGGATCTTCGGGCGGACCCGGTAGACCGACGAGGCGACGATCTCCGGCCCGATCAGGGACTCCACCACCTGCAGCAGGCGAGGATACGTGATCACCGCGAACAGCGCCGGGCCGCTGTACCCGCCGCCGCCCCGGCCGACGATCGGCCCCAGGATCTCGTCGGTCTCAGCGTAGATGCGCGACAGGCGCCGCTCGAACGGTTCCTCTTCGTAGAGCCGCGACAGCTTGCCGGCGGCCTGCAGCTCGACGGCGGTCTCGTGAATGACCCCCGTGAACTCGTCGCGCAGCGGCTCCAGGTCGGCCGCGGCGAAGACGTCCGGCACCATCAGGTAGCCCTCGCGCCGAAAGAACTCGACTTGATGCTCGGCGAGTGCGCTCACGTCATCCCTCGCTCGACATAATGTCTATACAGACGTTCGTGGCGGCGCTCGATGCCCCGGTCGAACCGAACGAACGCCTCAAGGACCTCGTGAGGCGCCGACCGCTGTGGGAACGATAGCCGCTCCGGAAGCATTTGCAACAGCGGGGTGGGTCAGGTCGAGAAGGCCCGCAGCACGTTCTCGGTGATACGGGAGACGTTGTTGTCGTAGCCGTTCCAGGAGAGGGCGCCCCGCCAGCAGATGGCGCCGGCCGAGAACACCGCTCCCCCGTTCGGGTACTCCAGGTAGGCCATGTCGGCGCGCACGAAGCGGTGCGGGGTGCCCGGGACTTGAGCATCATCCGGCCTGGCTCCGTCGCGGCCGGCCGTGAACCAGAGCCGCTCGTCGATCATGGGCTTGGCCAGATCGGTGTCGAAGCCGACCGACGATGCCAAGAGCAGCGTGCCGGGCGGGGAGCCGAGCTCGGCCTCCACCCGGTCGAACTCGTACCCGGCGGCGCCGTGCCGGACCTGCAGATTGGGGAAGTCGCCGATCGGTTCGACCTCGCCCACTCCTTCGAAGATGAACGCGACGCGCCGATCACGGCTGGCCGGCATGCGGTGGAACGGGACTCCGCGGCCGAATTCCGCGCCGGCGGTGCCGACGCCGACCAGCAGGTTGGGCGGCCGGCCCCGGTTGCGCCAAGTGCCGCCCGGCTCGCCGGTGGTGCTGTGGTAGCGCTCGGCCGGGTGGACCTCGAACGGCCAGCTTGTCCCCCAGCGCCGCACCTCCAGCACGTGCGGCCGGGCCGGGTCGATGCTGGCCACGCCGTACAGGCCGTTGCCGGACAGGTACATGAAGCGGCCGCCGGCGTCGAGATAGGACGAGAGCGAGTCGAGCATGCGACCGGTCCAGTACTCGTGGTGGGAGCTGGAGATCACCACGCGGTAGCCGTCCAGCAGCGCGGAGCCCTCGGCGTGCAGGTCGTGGTCGGTCAGGAAGTCGGCCTCGATTCCCCTGGCGTCCAGCCAGTCCACCAAGTAGAGGTCGGCCGGAAACCGTGGCGGCGTCGCCATGACGCGGTAGCGGAACTTGGGCCGCATGGTGAGGTTGGGCTTCAGCCAGGAGCCGTACATCACGCCGGAGCCGTCGGTGTGCAGGTCGTACGGTCCGTACAGCGTGTTGTCGTCGATGTAGCGGAACACGTCGCGGGACAGCGCGGAATCGGCGAACGGCGCGTTTGAGGACCAGGTCGCGATGGCGTCGTCCCGCCATGCCCCGGGGCCCAGGTCGGTGTAGTTGCTGTAGCACTGATAGGTGACCGTCGACATCAGCACCGCGATGGGCGAGGTGCTGCGGCCCCGCGGGGGGCGCACCACGAACGGCAGGTGCTCCTCGTGGCGCCCGTCCGGCGTGGTCAGCCACGCCGCGTACACGCCGCTCGGCAGATCGTCCGGGATCTGCAGGGCGAAGTCCTCGGCCCAGCCGGCATCCTCCAGGTCGTCGCGATGGAAGTGGATGGCGCCGTACCGGTCCGGGGCGAGCCGGAAGCAGGTTCCCTCGCCGCGGAAGTTGTGCCCGGTCACCGCGCGCGCCGGCAGGTTGACCACGCGTCCGTGCCGGCCGTGGCCGGACACGTCGCGCGCCAGGGCGGTGCCGACGTCGCGCGAGAAGTCCCACGCGCCGGCCAGCTCGCCGGCCTCGGCCAGTGGGGCGAGGTCGTCCGGGCTGTCGGCCCACGCCCGCAACCGCTCCGCGGTGAGCGTGCCCGCCAGCAGCCGGGGCCGATCGATGCGGCCGTCGAAGTGGTGGGCATGCAGGCCGGCCGTATCCCGCGCTCCGGCCAGCATCAGCGCGGCGTCCGGCGGCGGCAGGATCGAGGCCGCCTCGAGCGCCACCTCGGCCGGCGGGTCGCCGGGCCAGTGTCGCAGCGGCCGGCGCCACGCGGTTCCCGATGCGGCCGTACCGCCCTCCCGGACCCGCAGCGACAGGGCCAGCAGATACCACGTCCAGCGCCGCATCGGACCCAGCCGCGCGGCCACCCGTCCGGCGCCGACGACCTGCAGCTCGCCTTCGGCGGAGAGCGCCAGCGCCCATCCGGTGTCATCGAGCGGCGTGCCCTGGCCGGCGATCACCTGCGGCGCCCCGGCCGCGGGGTCGGTCGCCTGCACGAATGCGCAAAACGTCACCTCCCGGCTCAGGTCCACGCCGTCGAGCGCCACGTCCACGTAGGAGCCGCTGCGGATCACCTCGCGCTTGCCCGGCCTGCGGCCGTCGATCGCGGACGGCACCAATCGCTGCTTGAAGCCCGGGCCGCTCGCGTTGGTGTCGCCGTGGATGAGCCGGACCAGACGCACGTCGTAGGCGGGCTGTCCGCAGCTCACCATGAACCGGATGCGCTCCCCGGGAGCGACGCCGGGCCGGTCGCTGTAGCCGACCAGCGTCATCGCCGCCGGGCGTCGCGCGCCGCTCCCGCCAGCGCGCGCAGGAAGCCCGCCGCGCTCTCCCGGTCGCGTGACGGGTGCACGGAGAGCCGGATGAAGGGCATGCCGCGCAGCTCGCCGTAGCCCTGTCCCCAGCCACCCGCGGCCATCCGGCGGTGCACGTCCGCCAGGTCGATGGTCGGCGACGTGAACGCGATCACGGACACGGCCGGCGGGGCCACCAGCCCGAAGTCCGCGATCCGGCCGATGCCGTCGGCCAGCATGTTCACGAGGTCGATCAGGTGGGCGGTCGACCGGCGGTAGCCCGCGCGTCCCAGGTGCTTCATCACCGCCCAGGCGCCGGCCGCGCGGCTGCCGGGCTTCGTCGACGAGGTGGTGTGGATCAGGGTCGACTCGGTCGGGATGGCGTCGAACAGCGACGGCTCGCGGACGATGAAGAAGCCGGTGGCGATCGGCATCAGGCCCAGCTTGTGGCCGTCGGTCATCATCGACGTGACTCCCGGCAGCGCGAAGTCGAACGGCTCGACCGGGTGGCCGAGGTCGCGCTTGAACGGCAGCATGAAGCCGCCGAACGCGGCGTCCACGTGCAGCCACAGCCCCTTGCGTTGGGCGAGATCCGCAAACGCCTCCACGGGCTCGATGGTGCCGAAGCCGCCCGCCGGGGCCGAGCAGACCAGCCCGACGGTGCGCGGCGTGATCGCCCCCTCCACGTCCTCGACGCGCGGCACGAAGCTCTGCCGGTCCACGTCGACCTCGGCCAGCTCGATCCCCATCAGCTCGGCGCCCATCCGGAAGCTGAAGTGCATGGTGACCGGCGCCACGACCTGCGGCTGCGCCTGGCCGCCGTGCGCTCGCGCCAGCCGCATCGCGGCCAGGTTCGACTCCGTCCCGCCGCTGGTGATGAAGCCGGCTCCCTCCGGCGCGCCGAGCAGCGACGCCACCATGCGCACCGCCTCGCGTTCGATCTCCATCGTGCCGGGCTGCTGGTCGGCCGCCCACTCGACGAAGTACGTGCTGCGCATCAGCTCGTCGAGCTGGTGCGTGATCGGGTGCGGGATGCCCGAGTAGGAATTGCCGAAGTCCCGGTCGATGTCGTAGGGGTTGCGGCCGAGCCGCTCGCGGATGCCGCCGATCACCTCGCCCTCCCCGGCCCCTTCGTCCGGAAACGGCGTGACCGGTGCGGTGACGACCGGCGTTCTGCCGGCCGGTTTGTCAAACTCTGCGGTGACCATGGGCGAACGCTACACCCAACAGGCGGTGCGCAGGCCGTCCACCCGGTCGAACTCTCGCTGGTTGTTGGTCACCAGCGTCAACGCCTCGCTGCGGGCGTGGCCGGCGATGTGGAGGTCGTTGGGTCCGATCACCTGACCCCTGCGTTCGAGATCCGACTTGATCTCTCCATAGTGGTGGGCCGCACTCTCGCCGTACTCCAGCACGCTCAGCCGTGAAACGAAATTGTCCACCTGCCGCCGTGCCGTGGTTGGGTTCGCGCTCTTCTCCACTCCATGGAGCAACTCTGCCAAGGTAATCGCGCTGAGACAGATCTCCCCCGCATGAGCGTTGAAGGAGGCCAACGCGGCCAGCGGCTTTCGGTTGATGACGTAGATCGACAGATCGGTGTCGAGCATGAATTGGATCACTGAAGGGGCTCACGCACCTGATGCGGTCCTTGCTCGCCTCGTTCGATCAAGTCATCCGTCGATGCCTCCCCTTCGAGGAAAAAGGTGTCCCATGTGCGGTCGACGGGAGACAGTACGCGGTCCGGACCGACCACGCGGACGTTGACCTTCTTGATCCCGGGAGGAAAACGCGTCTCTGCCGGAAGGCGAACCGCTTGGGTGCGATTGTTCTCGAACACTGAACCGGTTGCCATGGCGTGCTCCTCATAGCTCTATACGACGAATATATAGCATGCGGACACTGGAACCGCAAAGTGTCGGCCTCAGTCATGGGCGTTCGCTATCGTTTCGGGATGCGCGGTGGCAGTCCTTGTCCTGGCCAGCTCCTTGCGGATGTCGTGAGCGACTTCCTCAACCTCGCGAGCCACGCGCGGCTTGAGTCCGATCTCCTGCTGCAGGGCCGTAGTCAGCGGCAGCAGCCCATCCGCGGCCGACGAGCCTTCAATCGCTCCGAGAACCGGCGTCGGCCCGAGCTGAGCGCTCAAGACCAGTAGGGTACGAAGGGAGGATGCTGAGAGCTCCTCAGCCTCCGCCATGCAGCTCAGAATCGTCGACAAGTCGCGCTCGCTGGCCGGCACGTCACCAACCCGCTGACTCCTGGTTTCTGTGTAGAAGGCCGTCATGAAACCGATCAGGTGCTCGACGGCGTCAGAGGCGCCCCGCCGTCGGCGTCGGAGCAGGCAATAGATATTGTACAGCGGCTCCACCAGACAGTACCTCTTGCGGCGCGGGGTTCCGCCTTGTTCCGATACGAACCCGCGACCGATGAGGCGCTTCAGTTGGGCGCTGCAGATGCTCGAACCCAGCCGCGCCCGGTCGGCGATTTCTCGTGTGGTTGCCGGTTTCCACAGCTCTGCAAGGGCGATGCACACGCGCCGCTCCTGCGGCGGGAGCGCATCGAGAAGGCTCCTGAAGTACTCCGTGTGCACGTCGATCAGGTCGAGCACGTCCTTCATGAGCTCATGTAGCGGGCGGCCCGCGCTGAACGCCGCCACGATCGAGATCAGCCGGGGAATGCCGCCGGTGAGGATTCGCAGAGACCGGATCTTCCCCGTCGCGGGAGGCTCGCCAGACACTTCATGCCAGAGAGCGCTGCACTCCGTCTCGTCGAGCGGACGCAGCTCGATCACCCGGAAGAAGTCATACAGGGCTCGATCCGGCCGGTCGATCTCGGGGAAACGGCTAGTCGCGGTTCCCAGCAGCATGATCCGCGGCTCGGTCTGAAGCGTCTTGCGCAGTCGCCACCCCGCCTCCGGGTCCAGCATGCCCGCAAACATCGCGTCGAGGCTCTCGACCACGAGCAGCAGCCGCTTGCCTGCACCGTCGGCGAAGTCGAGCAAGGCTCCCAGGCAGCGCGCAGCCAGAAGCCGGTCGTCTTGAACCCCGCGCAGATCCTCGCAGGAGCGTCCCAGATCCGCGGCCCTGTCCGGTTGCGGCGCCTGATCGGCCAGACGGGAGAGGCACTCCAGCCAGAACTCGCCGCACGTACTGACCCCGTAACTCTCCTCCGCGAACATGACAGGGAAGATCCTGGACGACAGTTCCGGTTTTCGGCGTGACTCGATCGCGACGCGGAGCATCAGGTTTGTCTTACCGCTGCCGCGGGGACCGATCACCATCAGATGCTGATTGGAATTGCCGGTGTTCTCGCCCAGGGTCTCGACGATCGACTCGAACTCGCTGGTCCGTACGCAGAACGACGCCAACAGCTCGTCCTCGGTGAGAAAACCGGGATTGTAGTTCCTGGTGACCACCGTTTGTGACATATCCGGTTGCAGCAATATCGTTGCAAACGGATCTGTTGTCAAAGTGCGCCCTGTCGGCCGTGAGATGGACTGCGGTCGCGCCGGCACGAACCCCGTCACCGCGGCGACTCTTTCCTCGTCCGCTATACTTCCGCCATGAGCCTGGACTTGGATCGAAGCCAGTGCAGCCGGCCGCGCGGGGATCCAAGACCGGCAGCGGACCAGATCGCCGACATGGCGGACAGTGGGCACTCCGTTTCGGCGTACTTTACGAACAAGGGTGCGTTGAAACCGCCTATATCGTCTCTACGAAAAGCATTGGATCAACGCTGCCCGGCCGAGGGTCAATGCCTGGTGAGGCCAGCGGGGGTGTCGACGTGACGGAGCGGCCTCGGCTCACCACCGACCTGGAGTGCTGCAGGGCGGACCTGGAGCGGAGCGGCTACTGCCTGCTGGCGGACGCACTGACGCCGGCCGAGCTGCGCGAGGCGCAGGAGCGGCTGACCGCCCAGGCCGCCGCAGAACGGGAGCGGGGCGTGGCCTACATGGACGGAA
>JAPOQV010000179.1 GCA_026710565.1 Spirochaetaceae bacterium
CTCCGTTGCTGTTACACCGTGGTGGGCGCCCTTACCGCTGGCGCTCGCCGCGTCCCGTTGGTGATTGCCCCGGCCCGTCGCCCTCCCTCCTGTCTTGGCGAGGTCCGGGGAGGCGATGTCGGTGCCGTGCCGGGTCAGAAGCTCGCGGAAGCCGTGCACGCCATACAGGTTCTCGCCGGTGCAGATGGGAACGGGCGATGCCGCGGTGACCTCGACCATCGCCGCCGGGTTCTCAGGCGGGACCGGGTCCTCCAGCCAGCGCAGGTCCAGCGGCGCCAGCCGATCGGCAAGCCGCAGCGCGCCGCTCGGGTCGCAGCTTCCGTGCGCGTCGACCGCCAGCCAGGTGTGCCGGTCGAGCACGTCATGCACGGCGCGCACCAGGTGCAGCGGCGGCTCGGCGCCCGGCGAGCGGGGATGAACGCTCAGCTTCAGCGCCCGCATGCCCAGGCGCTGCAGCTCCTCGGCACGCTGCGCGTAGGCGGCCGGCGTGTCCGGCACGCCGTTGTGGCCGGTCGCGTACAACGGGACCCGCTTCCGCATCCGGCCGCCGAAGAGCTGCCAGATCGGCACGCCCGCGGCCTGCCCCGCCAGGTCCCAGAGCGCCATCTCCACCCCGCTGATCGCGCTCACCGCGGCGCCCTGGCAGACGCCCGATCCCGACGTCGCCGCGCCCATGTCGCGGGCCAGCCGCTCAATGTCCCGCGGGTCGCGGCCGACCAGCGCGCCCGTAAGGCGCGGGTCGACGGCGATCCGATGGACGCCGGCGCCATGGTACGCCTCACCCAGGCCGACCAGGCCGGCATCGGTGAAGACCCGCACCAGGACCCAGGGCGGAGATCGCATCACGACCGAGCCGACCCGCGTGATCTTCATGGACGGGTGGATCGGAAACGGTTCAGACAGGGTGACAGTTTGGACTACACTCCGCGGCGATGCGTATCACACAGGTGGGAGCGGCGCTGGTCGAGTCGGGCTGGGTCCTGGTCCGGGTGCGGACCGACGCCGGGATCACCGGCTTGGGCGAGGCATATCACGGTGCGGGCGTGCACCAGATCGCCGTCGACGAGCGCCTGACGCGGGCGCTCATCGGGCAGGACCCGCGCAACGTCAACCGGCTGTTCAAGGACATGATGGGGGCCATGTCCGCCTCCGGGTTCTACCAGGGGGCGGTGATGAGCGCCATCAGCGGCATCGAGATGGCCCTGTGGGACATCACCGGCCAGGCCTGCGGGCAGCCGATCTGGCGCATGCTGGGAGGGTGCTACCGCGACACCATCCGCATCTACGCCGACTGCCACGCCGGCGACGAGGAGACGCCCGAGTCGTACGTGGCGAAGGCGCGCGCGGTGGAAGCGTGCGGCTTCACCGCACTCAAGTTCGACATCGACCCGCTGCCGCAGATGCGCGACAAACACAGCAGGGCGCTCTCGAGCGCCGAGATCGACTACTACGTCGAGGTGGTGACCGCGCTCCGCGAGGGGATCGGTCCGGCGACCGAGCTGGCTATCGACGCGCACTGGTACTACCCGCCGGTGGACATCCTCAAGGTCGCGCACCGCCTGGAGGGGCTGGACCTGCTCTGGCTGGAGGACCCGATCCCGCCGGAGAACGTCGCCGCCATGCGCGAGGTGAAGCGCCAGACCACCTTGCCGATCTGCACGGGCGAGAATTTCTACACCCGGCACGGGTTCCGGGAGCTGGTGGAGACGCAGGCCGCCGACATCATCTGCCCGGACATCGCCAAGGCCGGCGGCCTGGCAGAGAGCAAGCGCATCGCCGAGCTGGGCGAGCTCTACTACCTGCCGCTGGCGCCGCACAACGTGTGCAGCCCGGTGGGTACCTACGCGATGGCGCACGTCTGCGCGACGGTGCCCAACTTCCTGGTGCTGGAGTACCATTTCCACCACGACCCGCACTGGCCGCTGTTCGTCCGTGCGGCGGATCCGGCCCGGAGCCCGCTCGGCCCCGACGGTCACCTGATCCAGAACGGGTACGTGCGGATGACGGAGGCGCCCGGCCTGGGCCTCGTTCCCGACGAAGCGCACGTGCGGGCGCGGCTGCGGGAGGACCTCGGCTTCCTGAGCTGACCGGCGGGGCGGTCGCGCCGCCGACCATCCGCCGCTATGGTACCGGCGCGATGAGCAACCTCGATCCCGTCACGATGGCGGACTGGCAGATCAGCGAGGCCGCCGAGCGCGACATGAAGAGCGTGCAGCAACTCACGGGCGAGCTCGGGCTCGAACCGCACGAGGTGCTGCCGTACGGCCACCACGTCGGCAAGGTGGATCAGGCGAGCGTGCTCCGGCGGCTCGCGGACCGCCCGAACGGCAGGTACGTGAACGTCACCGCCATCACGCCCACCACGCTGGGCGAGGGCAAGACCACCACCACGATGGGGCTGGTGGAGGGGCTGGCCGCCATCGGCAAGCGCGTCACCGGCGCGATCCGCCAGCCCTCGGGCGGGCCGACCTTCAACATCAAGGGCTCGGCCGCCGGCGGCGGGCTGGCGCAGTGCATCCCGCTGAACGACCTCAGCCTGGGGCTGACCGGCGACATCGACGCCATCACCAGCGCTCACAACCTGGCGATGGTCGCGCTGACCAGCCGCCTGCAGCACGAGGCCAACTACGGCGACCGCAGCCTGGCCCGCAGGAAGCTCCGCCGCCTGGACGTCGACCCGCGCACCGTCACCATGGGCTGGGCCATGGACTTCAGCGCCCAGGCGCTGCGCGACATCGTCATCGGGCTCGGCGGCCGCATGGACGGCCTGATGATGCGCAGCAATTTCCAGATCTCGGTCTCCTCGGAGGTCATGGCGATCCTGGCCGTCGCCGCCGACCTGGCGGACCTGCGGGCGCGCCTCGGGCGCATCGTGATGGCCTGCGCCCGCGACGGCAGCCCGGTCACCACCGCCGACCTGGAGGTGGACGGCGCCATGACCGCGATCATGGCGCGCGCCATCAATCCCAACCTGATGCAGACGGTCGAGGGGCAGCCGGTGCTCGTGCACGCCGGGCCGTTCGCGAACATCGCGATCGGCCAGTCGTCGATCATCGCCGACCGGGTGGGGCTGAAGCTCGCCGACTACCACGTGACCGAGAGCGGCTTCGGCGCCGACATCGGCTTCGAGAAGTTCTGGAACCTCAAGTGCCGGCTGAGCGGCCTGACGCCCGACTGCGCGGTGGTGGTGGCGACCATCCGGGCGCTGAAGATGCACGGCGGCGGCCCGCGCGTGGTGCCGGGCAAGGCGCTGGATGCCGCCTACACGGAGAGCAATCCGGCGCTGGTGGAGCAGGGGATCCCGAACCTGCTGGCGCACCTGGCCACGGTGCAGAAGAGCGGCGTGCCGCCCGTCGTCTGCCTCAACCACTTCGTCACCGACACGGACGAGGAGGTGGCCCTGGTGAGGCGCGCGGTCGAGGCGCAGGGCGGCACCTGCGTGGTGAGCCGCCACTGGCGCCACGGCGGCGCCGGAGCGCGCGACCTGGCGGAGGCGGTGGCCGCGGCGTGCGCCGAGCCGGCCGGGTTCCGCTACCTGTACCCGGACACGCTGCCGCTGCGCGAGCGCATCGAGCGCATCACCACCGAGGTGTACGGCGGCGCGGGCGTGACCTATGCGCCGGCGGCACGAGCGCGGCTGAAGGAACTGGAGGAGGATGCGTCGCTGGCCGGCCTCGGAACCTGCATGGTCAAGACCCACCTCAGCCTCAGCCACGATCCGGCGCTGAAGGGGCGGCCCACCGGATGGGAGCTACCCGTGCGCGACATCCTGCTCTACCGCGGCGCGGGGCTGGCGGTGCCGGTGGCGGGCGACATCAAGCTGATGCCCGGCACGGCCTCCGACCCCGCGTTCCGGCGCATCGACGTGGACACGGCCACCGGGCGCATCACGGGCCTGCACTGACAGGCGGCAGCCACGGCAGCCTCACTGCCCGGCACGAACGGGTAATATCGCTTACCAGGTAAAACAGGTGTGCAAGGCGAGCTTCTTCATGATGCTCGCCGATGCCCCGCACGGCGAGGCGATCGTGCCGGCAGCGGGCAAGCCGGCGCCGAGCTTCTACGTCACCGAATCCCGCGATCTGCCCTGGACGTCATCGACCTCCGCAAGTACCGCCTGCGCGTCGGGAGTTGAGGAGCCTGAGCCGGTGAAGCCTCGGTCGCCTACCGGCCGTGATATCCGGGCGCGCGGGAGCGGCTACAGGATGCGGCAATCGTAGGCCGCGAGCTTGGCGTCGTCGGTTACCAGCGCGAGATCGTTGGCTTGGCTCTGGACGACCAGCATGCGGTCGAACGGGTCCCGGTGGTGGAGAGGCAGCTCGGCCAACCGGAGCGCCTCCCGCGGGCTGAAATCGAGCCATTCGAACCCTGCGTCCTCCACGGCCGGAAGCAGGTCCACGTCGACGCGCAGCTTGCCGATCGAGACCTTGATGGCGATCTCGGCAATCGAAACGGCGCTGGCGAATACGGCGTTCGCAGGGCTCTCGATCGCATCGCTGCGTGTGCGGGCGAGCCGCTCCGGCTCGGTGAGCGCATGGAGCAGAACGTGCGTGTCGAGCAACAGCTTCATTCGCCGGACGGATAGAACAGGTCGTTGATCGCGGGATCCTCGTCGGTGAAATCATCCGGAACGACGATCTGACCGCGCAGCAGACCGAGCTGCCGCTTGCCGCGAGGCTGGTGTTTGACCAGATCGGCAATCGGGAGATTGTTCTTGGCGATGGTCACCGTCTCCCCGTGATGCACTCTGTCGAGCAAGCTCGAAAGCTGTGCTTTGGCTTCGGACACATTGACCGTCATTCGATGCTCCACGTCGATGTCTGAATCTATACGACCAATTCAGGTCTACTTGGTCAAGTCGGTCCCGGGCGCGGGGTTCAATGGCCTGCGAGCCGTGCCACGCGGTCGAAGATGCGCGCCAGCCGTTCGACGTGGGGCGGCCAGCGGCCCGGCGTCGTCGTTGCGTTGATTCTCGTTCCAGATCTTGCTCATACAGCTCGTGTGCTGTAACGTCCATACATGACGGGCCGCGACCTGCTCAAGCTCCTCATGGAGAACGGCTGGGAGCTCGATCGTGTCCGCGGCTCACATCACATTCTGGTGAAGGAGTAGTGCGACCGTTTCGGTTCCGGTGCACGGCTCGCGAGACGTTCCGAAAGGGACTCTGCACGCAATCCTCAAGGAGGCTGGGATTCGATGATCTGTTATCCGGCGGTAATCGAATACGATCGCGAAGACGACACGTACAACGTCGGCTTCCCCGACCTGCCCGGTTGCTTGACGTTCGGCGACACCATCGACGACGCCAGGGAGAACGCCAAGGAAGCGCTGAGCGCGTACCTCGAGTCGATAGACAGCCGCAAACTCAAGGTGCCCGCGGCGTCGGAACTGGCTGGCAGCAACGTCTTCCCGATTGAGCCGGATACCAACGTCGGTTTTGCGATATGGCTCAAGCAACGGCGTGAGACGATGGGTATGTCCCAGTCGGAGGTGGCCGAGCGACTCGGCATCGCCTATCAGACCTATCAGCGGATCGAAGATCCCGCTCGGTCAAATCCTACGCTCAAGACCATACTTAAACTCGAGAAGGTCTTCGAACATCGGCTGGTCCATGTCGGGTGATGATCCAAACCTCAATCGCCGACGGGTTGGGCCACACGGGCGAACGTGCGCGCCAGCCGTTCGATGTGCGCGGCGGCCAGCGGCCCGCGCTCGATCCATCGGGCGGTCTGGGCGAGCTTGTGGGCATCGACGGTCCCGCACATCACCGTCGTCACCCCGGGCGTGTATGCCGCGTAGCGGTAGGCGGCCTCCACCATCGACTCGCAGTCGCCTGACCCGCAGTCGCCGTCGGCGGTGAGCCAGCCGAGCGGATCGTCGGCCGGCAGCGGCGCGTCCAGCAGGCCGTCGCGGCGCAGCTCGTCGATGACCTGCCGCACGCGCTCGGCGCTCCGGAACACGCGCCGTACCGTGAAGATGTTGAGCACGCCCACGTCCTGCCGCCGGCAGGCCGGGAACAGCGAGCGCTGCGCCGACTGGTTGATCAGGTTGTGGCCTACCATCACCACGTCGGCCAGGTCCGCCGGCAGCAGGTGCCGCAGCCAGCGATGCGCGCCGTCCGAGCGGGTCTGCTCGCTCGATCCCAGGAAGCGCACCTTGCCCTGCCGGCGCAGCCGGTCGAGCACCGGGAACAGGTCTTCCACGACGGTGCCGAAGTGCTCGGGCCGGTCGGCCACCGCGGTCAACATCACGTCGACGTAGTCGGTCCGAAGCCGCCGGAGGCTGGCCTCGACCGCGGGCGCGAGCGCCTCGGGGCGCGCCGGCACCACCGGCAGGCCGGGCGGCGCAACGGCCAGCGGCAGCTTGGTGGACACCACCACCTGGTCGCGCGGCAGCTCCTGCAGCGCCGCTCCGATCAGCCGCTCGCTGCGTCCGCCGCCGTAGTCGGGCGAGGTGTCGAACACGTTGATGCCAAGGTCGAACGCCCGCCGCAGGAGCCGGACCATGTCGGCGTCCGGCCGGCCGCTGGCCGCTCCCAGCGGGTCGTAGCCGCCGGAGCCCATGCCCATGATGGAGACCGGCAGGCCGGTGCGTCCCAGGGTTCGCCGTGTCATGCCGAGCTCGTGACGCTCTGAGGTCAGTCGCCGCCTACGGCCACCGCGGTGCCGCGGTCGGCGGACGCATAGACGCTGTCCAGGATGCGCTGGATGACCAGCGCCTGGCGCAGCGTGGTCTTGGGCGGGCCGCCGTCCAGGATGGCGCGGCAGAAGTCGGCGATCGGCCAGCGGTGCTGGCGCCACGGATCCTCGGGGCCCTCCCAGATCACGCGGCTGGCGACGCCCTCCGCGTCGGTGGCCGTGTCCAGTACCACGCGCTTGTGCTCGTCCGGCTCCATCTCCAGCCGGAGCGATCCGTGCGTGCCGATCACCTGCCACGCGTGCTCGCGCCGCAGGGCCGAGAACTCGCCCCGTTCCAGGTGCAGGGCCACGCCGTCCGCGCAGAGCACCAGCGCCACGTAGTGGCTCTCGCCGTCGGAGCCGGCGGCGACGCGGGAGGCCAGGTGACCGGCGACCGGCCAGGTGCGGGCCAGGGTGAGCTCCGGCCGCAGCCGCCAGCCGGTGAGTCCCAGCAGGTAGTCCAGGTCGTAGGAGGTCCAGTTGGCGGCGATGCCGCCGCCGTTCAGGGTGCGGCTCACCCGCCACCGCGGCGGCC
>JAPOQV010000180.1 GCA_026710565.1 Spirochaetaceae bacterium
CGCAGCTCATGATGATGGCTCGGTACCGGCACCGGCGGCAGGCGCTGCGGCGCGCGGTGCAGTTGCTGGCCGAGTTGCTGCCGCACGCCGACCAGGATGCCGTCCGTACGCTGGTGGTGTACCTGTGGGCGACACAAGACCACGACACCGCGCGCCGATTCGGTCAACAGTTGCGCGCGACGGTGTCGGGATCGGGAGGTGATCGGGTGACCTATGCCGAGGAACTGATGCAGGAAATGGCGCGCAAGGTCCGCGCGGAAGGACTCCAGGAGGGCCACAGGAAGGGGTTGCTTGAGGGCCAGGTGGGCACCATCGAGAACCTGTTGCGAGCGGGCGTCCGGTGGCCGGTCATCGAAGCGGCTACCGGCATCGACCAGGACGCCTTGCGTGCTCTCAGGGAGCGCCTCAAAGGATCGGATGAGGGGACGAGAGAAGCCGACTGAAGACCCACGTACCGCTCGTCCGCCGCCGCGTTCAGCCGCCGGATCCGGTCTTCTGGGCCACGTCCGCCCGCATTCGGCGGCGAACCGCTCGCCGGGCCGCATCGCGTCCTCAGATCGTGGTGTGTGCCTGGGATGCGGAGATGGACGAGCTGGAAAACGACGAGTCAGCAGCGCCCCGGACGAGCCGGTACCCCGATCTCATCAAGGCGGTCCTCGGGTTCCGGCGGCTGTCCTCCCGTTCGCCGCAGAATCCGCCGCGCCGCCTCGACTTCCCAGGCGATGACTGCGACGTTGATCCTGACCGGCCCACGGGAATATCCTTGTCGGCAGAGGCGTCGAACGATCACCATGGCGGACGAGCAACCGACCACTCAGCGTGATCCGCAGTCTCTGGTGGCCCGGATCATCTCCGAGTTGGAGGCCAACCCGGAGGCGCAGCGCCTGCTGTCGCGCGCGCTTCTGACCAAGGAATTCCTCGGTATGCCGGCACGCCTGGACCACATCGAGAAGGACGTGGCGGAACTCAAGACCGACGGCGGATGCCTCAGCGGTTCGGATCTGGAAACGGAGGTGCGCCGACGGATCGTCCCGCTGGTCAGTCAACACATGCGGTTGAGACGGGTCCGGATCATCATGAGGGCGCTGCATCAGGCCGCGGGGGACTTCGACGAGTCGCTCGAGCGGGCCGCGAAAGACGGCCGGATCGGAGCCGAACAGCAACTCCGGATTCTCATCACCGACCTGATCCTGCGCGGCGAGCGGCAGAGAGACCGGCGGCCGCTCTGGATCGCCGTGCAGGTGGCCGATCGAATCGATGTCGACAACATCGTCCGCAGCCGTGAGAGCGCCGATGCGCTGGCCGAGGTGTTCGCAGAAGACGCGGTGGGGGCGGTGGCGGGATATCGAATCGATGCCGCCGACCGGGAGCGTGCGGCGACGGCCGGCGTGCGTTGTCTGGACGTGGCGGAGCGGTTCTGAGCGAGCGACGGTCGCGAAGGCGAGATGTCCAATCACAGCGGCAGCCACATGCTGAACAGCATGCTCGCAAGGCTTGAACGTGAAGCATTCTTCTCCGAAATCGGGCCGGAGAAAACCGAGGAGTTCTTTCGGCACATCCACGCTCTTTCATGGGACTACGACTGCAACCCTGGGGAAATCCTGGACGGCATCGGCGAGCGTCTCGCGATCTGTGACACGTGCTTCGGGCTGAGCGAGGAGCTCGACCACGGTACGTGCGCGGCGTGCAGCGCGAGTTGAGCATCCGCAGCGCGAGCGCGTCATCGAGGAGTACCGAGCATGTCCGGCCACTTCAACAGCTTGTTGATGAATGACGTTCTGATCCGGCTCGAGGAGCAGTCGTTCTTCGCGAACATCGGTGAGGAACGAACGCTGTGCTTCGTTCAGGATTCCCTGGCGCTGTGCCGGCGCCACGACGGCAATCCCGGGGAAGCGCTCGCCGGCGTGGGACAGCGCCTGGGCATGTGCTACTACTGCTGGGATCGCGGCACGGACTTGCGGCAGGGTATCTGTTGCGATTGCCGCGCCGCGGACTCGATCGGAATCGACGCGGACGACGCCGAAACGTCGCCCCCGCGGAATGCCGCGCTCAGCTACGGGTTCATCTATCAGGAGACGATCCGGGATCTGCTGGGCTTCCTTCCCGAGCGGGTCACACGTGATCTCGACACCTCGAACATGCGGGAGCTGCCCGGCCATTGCATCGACTCGCATCTCCGCGAGATCCACGTCGATTCGGCCTGGGGCGTGGAGTACCTGCCGGGCAGGCGGCAACGCTCGGGAATGGCGGTGCTGATGATCGAGGTGCTGTCACATCCCTACCCGGGAGTGGTGAGGCGCCTGCGCCGATACGCGTCGATGCTGAGCGACTGCCTGCGCCACAGCGGAAGCGTGGGGGAACGCCCTCCGTCGATCGTGCCGGTGCTGGTGTACAACGGTGCCCCTGCCTGGACGCCGCACTCGTGCAGGGAGGAACGGAACGGGTTCGAGTACACGTTCATCGACGTGGGTCGGATGCCGCCCGACGAGGCGACGTCACACGAACCGGTCGCAGCCTTGTCGAGCACCAGGACCGCCATCGACAGGGCCCGCCCTTACCCGTAATCGCCTCTGGGACGTGCTGACGCCGTCC
>JAPOQV010000181.1 GCA_026710565.1 Spirochaetaceae bacterium
AGGGTGCCGGTCTGACGCAGCAGCTCGCGATCGGAGAGCGCGCCGACGGTGGAGGTGATGGCGGGGAGGACGGGGCCGTCAAGAGTGGCGGTATCCATGGAGTAAATATAACCATGGTTTTCAGATAGACCTTCACGAGCAGTCCGGGACGGGCATCTGTTCGGCGTTCATCGCGCGCTGAAGGGGGTGCGGCGCGGCCGAACGGGTGCGCGAGCTTCCGGGAGGCCGGAAGGGGCCTGTACGTGCGCTGGCGTGCCACCTCGCAGGCGCACATTGCCGTCAAGACCCTGAGGCACGATTTCTCGACCTTTTACGGTGCGCTCGTTGCCGAATGGCAGTTCGAGCTTACGGGCACGCGCGGGCGGCTGCACGCCCTGGCCGACGCCGGGAGGTCACGTTCCACGAGCTGCACGCCTCCACCCTGGAAGGCCGCGGCGCGGAGCCGGCACGGCTGATCTTCAAGATCTGCTCGTAGCGGGTTTCATCAGCACGTCGGTCGCGCGCTCGCCGCCGGACAGGTTCACGAAGGTGAGGCAGTCGGCGGCGTCCTCCGGGTCGACGATCACCTCCAGAATTCCGTCGCCGTCCCAGTCGTGGAGGCCACGTCGTACCCCAGGCGGGCCACCCCCGCCTGCGGCTCGCCCCACTCCCACAGCACCGTGCCGTCGAGCTTGTGGGTGATGACCGACATCACTTCCTGCGACGGGCGGTGCGGGTTGTTGCGCGCGCTCACCAGCTCCGCCTCGCCGTCGCCGTCCAGGAAGCCGGCGACGCTCCACTGCCCGGCCCGGCATCGATTGCCTTGACATCCGCTACTCCCGGAACCAGGCGGTAAGAGCGAGCGTCTCTCTGCGGCGGGCTACGCTGCGCACGGAGGCCGGAAACCAAGCCAGCTCGCGGCCGTTACCGTCAGGCGTCCGCGCCGAGCGGGCGCGAACACCGCGTAGCCGCTCGGCTCTCACCCGTGCACCGATCGGCTGGCAGCGAGCGTGCGGCACCAACGAGCCGTCGTGTTCGATCGGGTAGGTGCCGGGCAGACCCGCTGCTCGAAGGCCGGCCTGGGAGCAGACATCACACACGATCTGGCCGCGGGGCAGGTAGCAGCCGACCAGCACCGGACCGGTATCGTCTCGGAGGTCTTCCGGCTCATAGGGCCAAGCGGCGATGAACGCACGGAGATTCGCTCGCGCCGTTGCCAGATCCTGGTTGAGGTAGAGCGCCGGATAGCTGTCCGGCGGGTTCCATCGTCCGCCGTGTCGCTTGGCGAATCCGGGATCGAGTGGATCGGCCCAGGCCGGATCGGCGACCCGCCACCACTCGTGGCCGGTCGTGATCGATGGAGGCGACGACCGGCTGCGGGCGCGGTAGGGTGATTCCGGATCGTGGACGGAGGTGAGACCATGAACGGACGCTGCCGAGCCGTGGTGATCGGACTGGGTCGGATGGGGAGCACCATCGACGACGAGCGCGGGAAGTGGGCGCACCACCTGAACCCGACCGCCCATACCCCGTGCTACCGGGCGGTCGGCATCGAGGTCGCGGCCGGCGCCGACCCCCACGAGGGGCAGCGAGACGCCTACCGTGCCAAGTGGGGAGGGGAGACGCTCTACGCCGACTACCGCGAGATGATGGAGCGCGAGCGCCCCGACCTGGTGAGCATCTGCACGTCGGCCCGGCCCCGCGCCCGCGTGTTGCTCGACGTCGTGGAGATCGGTGCCGCGCGCGGCCTCAAGGCGATCTGGGCGGAGAAGCCGCTGGCCATCTCGCTGGAAGAGGGTGACCGGATGGTGGCCGCCTGCCGGGACGCTGGCATCGTCCTGGCGGTGGGCTGCTCCCGCAACTGGTCGGCCCCCTACGATCGCATGCGCGAGTTGGTGGACGCCGGCGAGCTCGGCGACCTGCTGCAGATCGTCAGCCAGGGCTTCGCGTACATCTCGCACAACGGGAGCCACCTGCTGGCCCTCACCAACCGGCTGGTCGGCGGGAGAGTGCGGTGGGCCTTCGGCCACATGGAATCGGACGAGAGTGCGGCCGGCGACGACGACCTGCCGGGCAACGGCTACCTGCACTACGACAACGGCGCGCAGGGGTTGGTGCGCATGCTGCCGTGCGGAGCGGCCGAATGGCAGTTCGAGCTTACGGGGACGCGCGGGCGGCTGCACGCCCTGGCCGACGCCCAGGAGGTCACGTTCCACAAGCTGCACGCCTCCACCCTGGAGGGCCGCGGCGAGGAGCCGGCGCGGCTGATCTTCCCGCCGCCGCCGTCGGTCGAGAGCCCCAACACGCGCACCGTGCGCGACCTGCTCGCCTGCATCGAGACCGGCAAGGAGCCCAACTGCTCGGGCGCCGACGCCCTGCACGCGCTGGAGACCGCCATGGCCATGCGCGAATCTCACCGGCGCGGCGGCGTCCGGGTGGAGTTGCCGCTGGCCGATCGATCCCTGCGCATCTTCTCGCGGGAGACCGCCGGGGACTCCGAGCCGGCCGCGGTGCGCGCGGCGCGGCGCCGGGCGGGCGGCGGTTAGATCGTCACCTCCTCGGCGTGCGCCAGCTCCCAGCCTCGGAATACCAGCGCCACGCCTCTGAACACCGCGTCCGGGTACCGGCGCGCCAGCCGACCGTCGGTCAGATAGCGGCGCAACTGCGCAACCGCCTCGGCCGCGTTCGCGGGCACCTCCGCTTCCGCCGCGTCGCGGCGCACGTACTTGAGCTCGATCACGAAGCCGTTTCGCATGCCCGGATAGCGCGCCGAGAGGGGCGCCAGCACCATGTCCGCGTAGCCCTTCGCCAGCTCCATCTCGGAATGGAACACGAAGTAGCCGGACGCGCTCAGGTAGGCCGCCAGAAAGCCCTGCACCACCTTCTCGCCGTGCAGGTAGTCGCGTACGCCGGTCTGCTCCGCCACTGCCGTGCCCAGCCGCTCGAACGCCGGCCGCCAGTCTCCCGCCAGCGCCATCCGCCGCGTGAGCCGGTCGAACTCCACCAGGTCCAGCGAGAACACGCCCACGTCCCGGTAGGCTTCGCGCAGGTAGCCGTACATCAGCCGCCGCACCGTCTGGTTCGGAATGCCGAGCCGCGGCACGCCGGCGGCCGCTCCGCGGATGCTCAGCAGGCCGAAGTAGTGCATCAGCGACAGGAAGTTCTCGCGTTGGTCGAGCCGTTCCTGCGGAAAGCTCGTTGCGATCGGGCTGTCCGCCTGCCCTTCGGCGATCACGTGGCGCAGCAGGTCGAAGTTGCCGTTCAACCGGCGCCCGGTGAGCAGCAGGTGGCGCAGCTTGCCGTAGTCGATGCGCACGTTGTCGTCGATCAGATTGTCCGGCCCCGGTCTGTTGGGCACCGAGTGCTTGAGGTAATAGAGCACCATGCCGGTGTTGTAGACGACGTGCCCGGCGGCTTGCGCGAACCGGTAGCCGTCGTACCACTCGCGCATCGTGCCCATCGCCGTCTCCACGTCCTGGTCGAACACGTCCAGGTTCCGGTACGTGTCCAGCATGCGCCGGACCTCGTCCTCGGTGAAGCCGAGCATTTCGTTGAACTCGGGCCGGAGGCTCAGGTTGGCGCCGATGTTGAAGCCGCTGGTCACGTCGTCCATGGTGATCGGCGAGACTCCGGTGACGAACAGCCGCTCCACGCTGCCGTTCTCGGTGCCCGCCTTGAGCGTGGCGAAGAAGTTGCGAAAGAAGCCGCCGCCGTGCGTGAGCGCGTCGTAGGCGTCCGGCCCGCTGTGCGCCAGGATCGTATTCGCGAAGTTGTCGTACTCGTCGATCAGCACGTAGAGCGGGATGTCATGCCTGCCGGCGTGCAGGAACAGTGCGTTGAGGCGTCCGTTGACGCTCGACGGCGACCGGATGCGTTCCAGCGCCGGACCCGGGAACAGATCCGGATTGCGCTCCAGCGCATCCAGCATCTGCATGGCGCAGTACTCCTCGAACTCCCGCTCCAGTGTCTCCACGGCGTCGTTGAAGGCGGAGAAGTTGAAGCGAAGCACGACGTACCGGCTGCGGTTCGGCGTGGGGTCGCGGCCGATGTCCGTACCGCCGAACAGCTCCGCGAAGTCGTCGGCCTGATTGCGGTCATAGTAGCTCTCCATCATCGACAGCCAGCAGGTCTTGCCGAAGCGCCGCGGGCGGATGAAGAACACGAACCGCTCCTGCTCCAGCGAGCGCAGGAAGCGCGTCTTGTCGACGTACAGGCAGCCTTCCCGGCGAATGCCCCTGAAGTAGGCGAGCCCGTAGGGGATCGCGGGGAATCGCGCGAGATCGCGGGACGCCGCATCGGACGCGGACATGCGAGCATGCTATCAAACGCACGGGAAGCATCGTGACCGAGCGCGCCTGCGGTGCCGGCTCGGCGGACTCCTTGCCTGCGCCGCGCGCCGACGGTAGGTTGAGCCGGTGGGGTCCCTGACGCTCACGAGCCGGCCGCGCCGCAACCGGCGGAACGAGGGCATCCGCCGTCTGGTGCGGCAGACGGCAGTGCGGCCGGCTGACCTGGTGCTGCCGCTGTTCGTGGTCGAGGGTGCCGGTATCCGCGACCCGATCGAGGCGATGCCGGGCCGCCATCGTCTGTCGGTCGACACCCTGCTCGCGGAAGCGGGCGAGGCATTCGCCGCCGGCGTCCCGGCGGTGGCGCTGTTCCCGGCCGTGCCGGACGAACGGAAGGACCCGCGGGCGATCGAGGCGATGAACCCGGAGGGCCTGGTACCGCAGGCGGTGCGCGCCCTCAAGGACGCGCATCCGGAGTTGCTGGTGATCACCGACGTGGCGATGGACCCGTACTCCAGCGACGGCCACGACGGGCTGGTGATCGACGGCAGCATCGACAATGACCGGACCCTGCCGATCCTGGCCGACATGGCCCTGTGCCACGCGCAAGCGGGCGCCGACCTGGTGGCGCCGTCCGACATGATGGACGGACGGATCGGCTACATCCGCGACGCGCTGGATCGGGCCGGCCACACCGGGGTCGGGATCCTGGCCTACTCGGCCAAGTACGCCTCCTGCTTCTACGGTCCGTTCCGGGAGGCGCTGGACTCCGCCCCGCGCGCCGGCGACAAGAAGACCTATCAGGTCGATCCGGCCAACGGCCGCGACGCCCTGCGGGAGGTGCGCCTGGACGTGGCGGAGGGCGCGGACATCGTCATGGTCAAGCCGGCCATGCCCTACCTGGACGTGGTCGCCGCGGTGCGCAGCGCCGTGGACGTGCCGGTGGCCGCCTACCAGGTCTCGGGTGAGTACGCGATGATCAAGTCCGCGGCCGCCGCCGGCTGCATCGACGGCGATCAGGCGATGGTGGAGTCGATCACCGCCATCAAGCGGGCCGGCGCCGACCTCGTCCTGACCTACTTCGCGACCGAGATGGCCCTCCGCTGCCGGGACGGACGGCGGGAGCCGGGCGATGGCTGAGCAACTCCTGCCGCTGTTCCCGCTCAAGGTCGTGCTGTTCCCCGACACCGCCCTGCCGCTGCACATCTTCGAGGAGCGCTACAAGGAGATGATCGGCGAGGTGATCGCCGCCAACGGCGAGTTCGGCGTGCTGTGCGCCACCGAGAACACCGTGGCCGACGTGGGTTGTTCCGCCCGCGTGGCCAAGGAGATCAGCCGCTACGACGACGGCCGCATGGACATCCTGACGATCGGCCGGCGACGCTTTCGGATCGGCCGGTTGCGACGTGACCGGGCGTTTCTGCAAGGCACCGTGAGCTTCTTCACCGACGATCCGGCCGCCGAGAGCGGGGAGCTCAAGTCCCGCTGCCTGCACCTCTTCCAGGACCTCTACGAGTCGACACCCGGGCACCTGCCGGTGGCGGAGCTGGAACAGGTCTCGACCGAGGTCGTCTCCTACTACATCTCCTACTACAGCGACCTGCCGCTGGCGAAGAAGCAGAGCCTGCTGGAGCTCACCAGCGCCGAGCAGCGGCTGCTCGACGCCGAGGAGGCCCTGAAGGAGCGCATGCTGGCGCAGCGCGACGACCGCGAGCGCCGCCGGATCCTGCGCGGGAACGGCCACTTCCCGCGGAACTAGCGGTTGACCTCGCGTGCGCCTCGGCCTCCGTAAAGTCACCGAGGCGCATCGATTCGGCACGGACGTTGAACGCGCTGCCACCGGCGATCGTGGCGTTCTCGGAGCTGGAGCGGATGCGGTAGTCGCGTACGTCGCGCACGCCGCACAGCACGATGCTGTGCGGGAAACTCTCGGGACGCTGACGCGCATGGCACGCCCCACGTCCTCACGCATCGCCTGCGCGGCCTCGACGTTGACGTACACGCACCGGTAGTCGCCTTCGGCGCCGCTGTTGAGCAGATCGCACAGCGCGAGGAGGGCGGAGGTCTTGCCAGTCTGCCGGGGGGCGGGTCCCGTTCGGCCAAAACGGCGTGCTACCGTACGGCATGCCTGCCGACGCCATCGCGGATCTGTATCGGCGGTCGACCATCATCGACTCGCTCAACATCAGCAACTGGCACAGCGACAACGTGTTCGCCGACCTCCATGCCGGCGGCCTGACCGCCACCAGCGCGACGGTGGCCACGTGGGAGGGGTTCGTGGAGACCGCCGACGCGGTGGCCGCCTGGTACGAGCGCTTCCGTGCACGCTCGTCGCAGATCCGGCCGGTGCGCTCGGTCGCCGACATCCACGCCGCCAAGGCGGAGGGCCGGGTCGGCGTCATCCTGAGCTTCCAGAACGCCACGCCGATCGAGAACGACCTGCGCCGGCTGGAGCTGTTCGCGGACCTGGGGGTGCGCGTCATCCAGGTCACCTACCACGAGCAGAACCTGCTGGGAGCCGGCTGCTACGAGGCGCACGACGCCGGTCTGACCAACTTCGGGCGCGACGCGGTGCGGGAGATGAACCGGCTGGGGATCCTGGCCGACCTGTCGCACGTGGGGCCGCGCACGACCCTGGACGTGATCGAGCACTCGGAGCGGCCGGTGGCGATCACGCACGCCAACTGCAAGGGCTACTACGACGTGCCGCGCAACAAGACCGACGAGGCGGTGCGCGCCTGCGCGGCGCGCGGCGGCGTGATCGGCGCCACGGCGATCACGAGCTTCCTGCGTTCGGGCGAGGCGTCGACCCTGGACGACATGGTGGAGGCGATCGACGACCTGGTGGAGCGCGCCGGCGTCGACCACGTGGGCTTCGGGTCCGACTACACGCAGGACCAGCCGCACGAGTTCTGGCGGTTCATCTCCTCGCAACAGGGGACGAAGTTCCCGTCGACGTTCGCGAAGCCCGACGTCGACTACACGGCGATGCAGATGTACCCGAAGGGCCTGGAGACCCCGCGCGAGATGCCCAACCTGGCCACGGCCCTGGCCGCGCGCGGCTATGCGCCCGCGGACATCGCCAAGGTGCTGGGCGGCAACTGGCTGCGGCTGTTCGGAGAGGTGTGGGTCGGGGAGGTGTGACATGGAGACGCGTAGGCTCGGTCCGACCGATCTGGAGGTGACCCGGCTGGGGGCCGGGCTGTTCGAGATCAGCACGCTCGACTCGGATGCCGGCGCGGCGGCCCTGCTGCACGCGGCGCTCGACGGCGGCATCACCTTCCTGGATACCGCCGCCTGCTACGGCGACAGCGAACAGAAGGTCGGGAAGGCGGTGTCCGGCCGGCGCGACTCGTTCGTGCTGGCGTCGAAGTGCGGCCATGAAGCCGGCGACGCGAACGCCGGCGAGTGGACGGCCGCGACCATCACGGCCAGCGTCGATCAGAGCCTGCGCCGGCTGAAGACCGATCACCTTGACCTGCTGCAGCTCCACTCCTGTTCGCGGAAGGTGCTGGAGCGGGGCGAGGCGCTGCAGGCGATGGAGCAGGCGCAGCGCGCCGGCAAGACCCGCTACATCGGCTACTCCGGCGACAACGAGGCGGCGATGTGGGCCGTGCGGAGCGGCAGCTTCCAGACGCTGCAGACCAGCTACAACGTGGTCGAGCAGCGCGCCCGTACCAGCGGCCTGCTGCAGGCCGCGCGGGCGGCCGGCATGGGCGTGATCGCCAAGCGGCCGATCGCCAACGGCAGCTTCGGCGCGGCGGAGAGCCCCCTCGCCTATGCCGACACCTATTTCGGACGGGGGCGGAAGGTCATGGAGCATGGCGACCTGCCTGCCGGCCCCACGGACCGCATCGAGCTGTCGCTGGCCTTCACCCTGGACCGGCCGGAGATCGACACCGCGATCGTCGGCACCCGCAACCCCGCCCACATGCGCGCAAACATCGCCCTGGTGGACAGGGGGCTGGGACTGTCCGAGGAGCTCACGGCCGAGCTGCACCGCCGCTTCGAGCTCCTCGACGACGACTGGTTTCAGCAGACCTGAGAGTCGCCGGGGTCTACAGCGGCATCTCCAGGATCGTGTAGGTCTTCGACGGGACGGCGTTCATCATGTCGAGCATCGTCAGCACCGGGGCGTTGTCCTCCAGCACGTAGCCGACGTCGCAGTACTCGTAGCCGTGCCGCTGGGTGTAGATCTTCTGCTTCCACAGCAGCAGGCCCTCCAGCCCCCGGTTGCGGAACTGCTTCTTCACGCCCAGGTAACCGAAACGCATCCCCGTGATGCTGCCCTTGGTGAGCAGCATGCGCGCCGCCCGCCACAGCTCGAAGCGCGGGAACAGCCGGGACGGACGCAGGCGGTCGAGGATGTTGGGCACCGCGCCGAAGAAGGCGGCGGGCTCGCCCCGGCAGTAGGCGATCGAGAACTGGCCGCGATCGACGATGAGCTGCTCGTCGTCGATCACCTTGAAGAACTCCTCGGCCCGATACGGGACAAACCCCCAGTTGTCGTTCCAGGCGTCGTTGTAGATGTCCAGCATCTCGCGCTTGCGCTCCGCGAGCGGCCGCTCGGCCCAGGTCTCGAACACCACGCCGCCGCGCTTCTGGACGATCTCGGCGACCCGCTGCAGCTTCGCCTCCATGGGCACGTCCACGGGCACCTCCCAGGAGCGCACCCGCTTGACCGGGCGCAGGCCCGCGGCGGTCAACAGATCCAGGTAGCAGGGCTTATTGTAGTGGTAGTAGATGACCGGGCGGGAGTCGAGCCCCTCGGTCAGCACGCCGGGTGTCGCCTGGTTGACCGGCAGGTTCTGGGGTCCGCGCATCGTCTGCATGCCGCGCTCGCGCAGCCAGTCGCCGGCCGCCCGCAGCAGGCGGTCGGTCACCTCCTGGTCGTCGACGGACTCGAAGAAGCCGAAGAAGCCGGTCTTCTCGTTCCAGTGGGCGTTGTGGTCGTCGTTGACGAAGGCGATGCACCGCCCGACCGGCTGCCGGCGGCCGTCGTAGGCCATGAAGAAGGCGATTTCCGCGTGCTGGAGGAACAGGGAGCGCGGCTCGAAGTAGCCGACGATGCCCAGCATGCGGAAGCCCAGGTACTCGTAGTCCAGCAGCGGGATGTACCGCGGGTCGTCGCGGTAGTGGCTCCGGTGGAAGTCGACGAAGGCGCGGAGCCTGGCGCGCGCGCCGCGGTCGGTGTTGGCGAAGCGCTCGACCTCGATCCCGGCCATGCTCACATGCTATAGGCGAATGGCGAGCGGAGGAGCAAGGGGCTATCATCCGCGCCCATGTCCGCCATGGCGCCACCGGCCACCCTACCGCTTGCTGACGGTTCAGACCTGAGCGTCGAGCTTCTGCGGCGCCCGGTGGCGCCGGCCGACCAGCTCCGCGTGGCTGACGTGCTGGCAGCCGAATGGGAGCGCAGCGACGTCGACTGGCTGCCGTCGCTGCGCGGCGCTTACGCCGACACGCTCACGACGGTGACCGCGCTCGGCCGCTGCGGGGGCGTGGACGTGGGGACCGCCACCGTGTCGTATGCGGCGGCCGAGGCGGAGATCGCGGTGGTGGAGAACGTCACCACCCTCGCCGAGTATCGGCGGCGCGGCATCGCCGCGGCGCTTACCGGGACGGTGGTGCAGTTGGCCTTCGACGCCGGCTGCCGCCTCTGCTTCCTGGGCAACGGCGGCCGTGTCGGGCAACGGGCCGTGTACGACCGGATCGGCTTCGCGCGCACCGGGGCCATCATGCGCCGGCCCGCGCCCGGCTTCGAGACGTACGAGCGGACGCTGTACGCAGCGGGCCAGGCTGCGTCGATCCGTCCGGTCTGCTGGGGCGACCTGCCCAGCGTGGCGGCGCTGGTCGCGCAGCCGCTGTCCACCCGCGTGCTGGACTACCAGCGCGGCATCGCCGGCGCCGCGTTCGTCCCGCCCGCGCGCTGCGTATCGGCGTTCACGACCGTCTACTACGACACGCAGAGCCGCGGCGGCGTGATGCGCGTGCTCGCCGGTGACGGCGCCAGCCGCGTGCTGGGGTTCGGCACCGCCGCGCCCGGCCCGGCGCCGCTGCGAAGCACGACCGCGGTGGTCGACCTGGTGACCCACGACGCCTACGCCGACCATGCCGGCGACTTGCTGGCCGCGCTCACCGAGGACGGGCGACGCTTGGGCGCCGCGCGTGCCGTCGCCTTCGTCGCGGAGCCCGATGCGGTCAAGCGGGAGCGGTTCCTGGCCGCCGGCTACCGGCCGGCCGGGTCGCTGCCGCGCGACCTGACCCTGGGCGGCGAACCTGTCGATGTCACACAATTGGAGCACACCTATGGCTGAACCATTCCTTGGACCCGACTTCCTGCTGCCGAACGAATCGGCGCGCCGCCTGTATCGCGAGTATGCGGCCGACCAGCCGATCTTCGACTACCACTGCCACCTGCCGGTGCAGGAGATCGCCGACAACCGCGACTTCTCCACCATCACGGAGATCTGGCTGGGCGGCGACCACTACAAGTGGCGGGCGATGCGCGCCCTCGGGATCGACGAGCGGCTGATCACCGGCGATGCCGGCGACTACGAGAAGTTCGCGGCGTGGGCGGAGGCGGTGCCGTACACGGTGCGCAACCCCCTCTACCACTGGACGTGCATGGAGCTGCGCCGGCCGTTCGAGGTGGACGAGCTGCTGTCGCCCCGGACGGCCGAGGCGATCTATCACGCGTGCAACGAGCGGCTGCGGCAGCCGGAGCTGCGCACCCACGGGCTGCTGCGCATGATGAACGTGCGCGTGGTCTGCACCACCGACGATCCGGCCGACAGCCTGGAGCACCACGAGCGCATCCGCACGGCGGGCGCGCCGTGCACGGTGGTTCCCGGCTTTCGCGCCGACCACGCCCTGGCCGTCGACGATCCGGACCGGCTGAACGGCTGGCTGGCCGGCCTTGGAGAGCGGGTGGGCAGGGAGATCACGGACTACGACGCGATGCTCGCCGCGCTCGCGGAGCGCCACGCCGACTTCCACGCCGCCGGCTGCCGGCTGTCCGACCACGGGCTGGAGGTGCTGGACGCGGAGCCGTACACGGCGCGAGAGGTCGAGGGTACGTTCCGCGCCGCCGTGCAGGGCCGGGCGGCCGACCCGGACGCGACGCGGAAGTACCGCTCGGCGGTCCTCTACGAGATGGCGTGCATGGACGCGGCTGCCGGCTGGGTGCAGCAGTTCCACCTGGGGGCGCTGCGCAACACCAACCGGCGCGGCTTCCAGGCGCGGGGCCGCGATTCCGGCTACGACTCGATCGGCGACCCGCCGTCGGCGCGGTCGATGGCGCGGTTCTTCGACCGGCTGGAGCAGGCAGGCAAGCTGGCCAAGACGATCCTGTACAACCTGGACCCGGCGCACAACGACCTGTTCGCCGCGATGATCGGCAACTTCCAGGGTGGCGGCGTGCGCGGCCGCATGCAGTTCGGGACCGCCTGGTGGTTCAACGATCAGATCGACGGCATGACGCGGCAGATGGAAGCGCTGTCGAACAGCGGCCTGCTGAGCTGCTTCGTGGGCATGGTGACCGACTCGCGCAGCTTCCTGTCCTACCCGCGGCACGACTATTTCCGCCGCCTGCTGTGCGGGATCCTGGGCGACGAGATCGAGCGCGGGTTGCTGCCGGCCGACTTCGAGCTGCTCGGCGGCATCGTCGCCGACGTCTGCTACGGCAACGCCCGGCGCTACTTCGGGATCGGGTCCTGACATGGCCATGAGCGATCGTCTGCGCTGCTACGCGGCCATCCACGAGACCGGCCTGGTGCCGCTGTACTACGAGCCTGATCCCGAGGTGGCCGGCCGCCTCGCCGTGGCCTGCGTCGAGGGCGGCGCGCGGGTCGTGGAGCTGACCAACCGCGGTCCCGGCGCGCTGCAGGCGTTTGCGGCCGTCGTCGAGCGCCTGCAGGAAAGCGACGTCTGGGTCGGCGCCGGTTCGATCATGGACGCCCCCACGGCCGCGCAGTACATCGCGGCAGGAGCCCGGTTCCTGGTCAGCCCGTCACTGGACGCGGCCACCGCCCGACTCTGCAACCGGCGCAAGATCCCCTATCTTCCCGGCTGCATGACCCCGGGCGAGATCAGCCGCGCCGAGGAGTTGGGCGCGGAGATCGTCAAGGTGTTCCCCGGCTCGGTCGGCGGTCCTGAGTTCGTGAGCGCGATCCGCGGGCCGATGCCGTGGACGAGCATCATGCCGACCGGCGGCGTGGCGGTGTCGGCCGAGAGCATCGGCGCCTGGCTCGGGGCCGGCGCCTGCGCGGTGGGGATCGGCAGCGCCCTCTTTCCCGACGAGGACCGCCGGCAGGCCAACTACGACCGGATCGCCGCCCGCGTCGCCGACGCGCTGTCCCTGATCCGCGCGGCGCGCGGGTAGCAAGTCGTGTTCGTACTGAGCTAGCGGGAGTGAGTGAATGGCCGCGGTTCAATATCACGAGGGACGATTTCCGCCGGAGCAGAGGCTTGACTGGCCAAAGCTGATTCCGCTGATCGGACCTGCCGCTGCCGCCGTGGCCCGCTACGATGGGATGCTCGGGGCCACACCCAACCCGGATGTGCTGCTTGCCCCGCTGACCACACAGGAGGCGGTGCTGTCCTCGCGCATCGAAGGGACCCAGGCCACGATGGGCGAGGTGCTGGAGTTTGAGGCTGGCGGCGAACCGGAGTCACCCGCCCGGCGGGAGGACATTCACGAGGTGCTCAACTACCGCTCAGCCATGCGGCATGCGGAAGAGATGATGCAAGAGCTCCCGTTGTGCATGCGAGTAATCCGCGATGCTCATCGCATACTGCTGGCTGGCGTGCGCGGCGAGGGCAAGTCGCCCGGAGAGTATCGTCGCGTGCCGAACTGGATTGGGCCGGCGGGCTGCACTATCGATGGGGCAACGTTCGTGCCGGTTGCGGCGGGCAAGCTGCCGGAGGCCATGGGCGCTTGGGAGAGCTACATTCACCGCGAAGCGCCCGACCGGTTGGTGCAACTCGCCATTCTGCACGCCGAGTTCGAGGCGCTACACCCGTTCCTGGACGGAAACGGTCGTCTCGGGCGCATGCTGGTACCGCTGTTCCTATGGCGGAGTGGTCTCATCAGGACACCTCGATTCTATGTCAGCGCGTATCTCGAGGCCCGTCGCGACGCCTACTACGACGGGTTGCTTGCCGTTTCCCGCGACGACGACTGGACGGGATGGTGCCGTTTCTTCCTGGAAGCGGTTCGGATCCAAGCGGAGGACAATCTGGCCAAGGCGCAGGGCATCATTGACCTCTACGACCGCATGAAGCGCCGCGTGGCTGATCTGACTCACTCCCAGCATGCCATCCGGGCTCTGGACTGGATCTTCCAGTATCCGATTCTTGTGACCACTCACTTCGTGAGTCGCGCTGGGATCCCGCAGGCCACTGCGCGTCGGATCCTGCGCGTTTTGCGGGATGGTGAGATTCTGAAGGCCCTCCGGGCCGGGAGGGGACGCCGAGCTAGCACACTGATGTTCCCTGATCTGCTGAACATCGCGGAGGGCCGAGATGTGTTTTGACGATCATCCGTGCCACTCAAAAAGTTTTGTTGATCATTTATGAGAGAAAATGATCAACAAATGTCTTGATGCCCATAGCTGACCGACAATCGACCAACCACCTGTTCGCGAAGCCTCACCGATCGCCCGTCCAGTCGGCCGGCAGGGGCTGCCGGCCGGCGTAGCCGTCCTCAATGCGGTGGTAGAAGGCGAGCTCGGGCTCGTCACTGCGCCAGCACAGGAACACCTGCTCGTCGTCGATGACCGCCGGAAAGTCGACCAGCCCCAACTCGAAGTCCCAGTCCTTGTAGAGGCAGCCTATCGACTCCAACTCCGCGAAGTACTCCAGCAGGGCGGCGCGGTGCTCCTGGATGGTCGGGTCCTCCGCGAACAGGCGCTCCGTGGCGCGGCGCTGATCGCCACGTGTCGAGCCGGCCGCCGCCGCCGCACGGGCGCGCCGCGGCGCGGTGTCCTCCAGGTATTCCCGCAGGCTGCGGCCGGTGTCCAGGATGTCGGCGACGATCCGCTTGACGAGCGGAAGCGTGCGCACCGCGTCGGCTCGAGAGAAGTATCGTTGGAACTCCATGCGGTGCGCCCGGGGGCTGACCGACCGTACGGGAGCGGCTCGCAGGGGGCAACCGGCGTCTGATCGCGGCGTGCTATCGTGCCGGCCGTGATGGAGTTACGCGCGCTCGTCTACGCCGATCCGAACGACCGGCGTGAGCTGGAGACGCTTCTGGAGGGGCTCGCCGGGGCGGTGGGAGGCGACCCGGAGCTGAGCGAGGCGGTGGCGGGGTTCATCGCCGACGTGCGCCGCGAGGGCGACGCCGCCCTGGTGGCGCACATGCGCGGGTTCAGCGATCCGGGGTTCGACGCATCGATGCTGCGCGTGCCGCCCCGCGCACTGCGGGCCGCGGCGGATCGCATCACGCCGGAGTTGCGCGCCGCCATGGAGCGCGCGATCGACCACGTGCGGCGCTACCAGGAGCACATCGCGCCCGCCCCGCCGCCGGCGGCCGAGATCGACGGGGCGCGGCTGGGCCTTCGCGTGGAGCCGGTGGGCTCGGCGGGCCTGCTGGTCCCCGGCGGGCGGGCCGCCTATCCGTCGACGCTGATCATGCTGGCCGTGCCGGCGCAGGTGGCAGGCGTCGAGCGCATCTGCCTGGCCACCCCGCCGCCCGACTCCGACCGGGGCGCCGCGAAGCGCGGCATCGACGACAGCGTGCTGGCCGCCGCGCAGTTGCTGGGCATCGGCGAGGTGTACTGCATCGGCGGGAGCCACGCCGTGGCCGCCCTGGCCTGCGGGACCGAGACGGTCGCCGCCGTGGACTTCATCGCCGGGCCCGGCAGCGTCTACGTGCAGGAAGCGAAGCGGCAGCTCTTCGGCACCGTCGGGATCGACGGCCTCTACGGCCCGAGCGAGATCGCCATCCTGGCCGACCAGTCGGCCGACCCGGCCTGGATCGCGGCGGACGTCCTGGCCCAGCTCGAGCACGATCCCGGCGCTGCGTTCGTGGTCTCCGCACACGCCGGGGTCCTGGAACGCGTCCGTTCCGCCCTGGAGCGTCAGATCCACGAGCGCGGCCGGCAGGAGGCCATCGAGCGTGGGCTGCGCGAGCTCACCGCCTTCGTGCTGGCCGCGGACGGCGGGGAGGCGTGCGCGATCATGAACCGCATCGCCCCCGAGCATGCCGTGCTGGCGGTCGCCGATCCGCATGCCGTGCTCGACCGCGTGCACAACGCCGGCGCCTACTTCCTGGGCGGCGCGCCGGTGGCGAGCGGCGACTACTACGCCGGGCCGAGCCACTGCCTTCCGACCGGCTCCACGGCGCGGTTTTCCTCAGGCTGCAGCGTCTACACGTTCCTGCGCCGAGCCAGCCTGGAGGAGTACCCGAACGGCATGGCCCGGCAGGCGATCGACGACATCGCCGTGCTGGCCGAGGCGGAGGGTCTGGACGCGCACGCCGCCAGCGTGCGCATGCGCGGCGACTGAGCCCGCCGGCGCACGGCGGTCAGGCCGGGTGCCGGGCCAGGGGTCCGGAGTCGAGCGGCTGCGCCAGGATCTTGGATGCGGCCTGTGTGCCGATGGTCACGGTGCCGTGGCCGGTGTGGAGCGTCACCGCGTCGGCGGCCTGATCGATCGACTCGACCCTGACGCGGCTACCCGGTTGCAGCCCGCTGCGGTGCACGAACTGCAGAAACTCCGGATCCTGGTCGGTCACGCGCTCGACGCGCAGCTCGGCTTCCTCCGACTGTTCCATGAGGCTGCCGAAGACGGTCTGGTCTATCTGGCCGCGCCGGGTGGGAATCGGGTCGCCGTGCGGGTCGACGGTGGGGTGGTTGAGCAGCGCGTCGATGCGGGTCAGGACCACGTCGGAGATGGCGTGCTCGAGGTTGTCGGCCTCGCGATGGACCTCCGACCAGTCCAGGCCGAGCACCTCCACCAGGAACAGCTCCACCAGCCGGTGACGGCGCAGCACGTCGAGCGCCAGCGACTCGCCCGGCCGGGTCAGACGGCTGCCGTTGCGCGGTGAGTAGTCGATCAGTCCCAGGCCGGCCAGGGTCTTCATCATGGAGGTGGCGGTTCCGGGCGACACGTTCATAGCCTCGGCGATCCTGCCCATCGGGAGAAATTCGCCGGGGCGCTCGCGATGACGCAGGTAGATCGCCTTGACGTAGTTCTCGACGGTGCTTGAATAGGCGCTCACGGCTTCGGGGTGGCGGCGCGGGCGGCGCCGGTGGTCATGCCGCCGTCGACCAGCAGGATCTGGCCGGTGACGTACTCGGATGCCGCCGAGGCGAGGAAGACCACCGCGCCGTCCAGATCGGTGGGGGTGCCCAGCCGCTTCAGCGGGATGCGATCGACGATGTAGTCGCGCCACTCGGCGTCCTGAAACAGCACCTCGGTCTGGGCCGTGCGGAACCAGCCGGGAGCCAGGCAGTTCACGGTGATGCCGTGCGGGCCGAGCGCGTCGGCGAGCGCCCGCGACATCTGCAGCACGCCGCCGCGGCTGGCGACGTAGGGGACGACGGCGCCGAAGCCGAACACGCTGGTGACCGAGCCGATGTTGATCACGCGGCCGTAGCCGCGCTCGATCATCCCCGGCGCGAAGGCCTGGGTGACGAAGAAGCCGCTGCGCAGGTTGGTCTCCAGGACGGTGTCCCAGTCGTCCCAGGTGGTGTCCAGGAACGGCTTGCGCACATTGCAGCCGGCGTTGTTGACCACGATGTCCACGGCGCCGACGTCCTCGGTCACCGCCTGTCCGAACTCGCGCACGCTGGACTCGGAACGGACGTCGAGCGAGTAGGCGCGCGCCGTGCCGCCGAGCGCATGAAGCTCCTCGATGGTGTCGGCGCAGCCGCGGGAGTCGCGCGCGGAGATCACCAGCGACGCCCCGGCGCGGGCCAGCGCCTTGCTCATGTAGCTGCCCAGGCCGCGGCTGGCGCCGGTCACCACCGCGGTGCGGCCGCTGAGATCGAACGGGTTCACTCTTCGAGTGGGGTTCACTCCGTTCACTCTTCGCCTCCGCCCGCCATCTCCAGGGCAGCCAGCGCCGCCTCCCGCCCGCGGTTCTCGAAGCCGCCGGCGCGTGCCAGGGCCTGCTCCTGATCGTTGGCGCTTACCACTCCAAGGAGGACCGGCACGCCGGTGCGGAGCGCGACCTGCGTGATCCCGGCGGCGACCGCGTGGGCCACGACCTCGTCGTGATTGGTTTCGCCCTTGATGATGCAGCCCACGCAGATGACGCCGCTCACGTTCCCTGCCTGCGCCAGCCGCTGAGCCGCGAGCGGCAGCTCGAACGAGCCGGGGACCCAGGCCACCTGCACGTCCTCCCCGGCAACGCCGTGTTCCGTGAGGGCCTCGGTTGCACCGTCCACCAGCCGCCCGGTGACCTCGTGGTTGTAGCGGCTGGGGGGGATGGCGAAGCGGCGTCCGGTGCCGTCCAGCACCGCCGGCGGAGCGGGCGCGGCGGTTTTCATGAGGCGAGCTGGGCCACGTGCAGCACCGGCACCTTCAGGCGGCGCGCAAGGAGCGACAGTCCGGCGCGGCGCGCCATGCCGCCGTCGTCGTCAAGTACCGGGCAGATGGCGGCGGCCGCGGGCAGCCCGGCGCGCGTGGCCAGCTCCACCGCCGCCTCGGTGTGGCCGGCGCGTGCGGCCACACCGCCCGGATCGGCGACCAGCGGAAAAACGTGGCCGGGCCGTGCGAAGTCGGCGGGGGACGCCAGCGGGTCGGCGAGCGCCCGCAACGTCGCGGCGCGATCGTGGGCGGACTCTCCCGTGGTGGTGCCGCGCACGGCGTCGATGGAGACGGTGAAGCGCGTGCCGTGCAGCGCGGTGTTCACCTGCGCCATGGGCGGAAGCTCGAGCTGCTCGGCTCGCTCGGTGGTGATCGCCGCGCACAGCAGGCCGCTGGCCTGACGCAGCATGCAGGTCGCGATCCGCGGGGTGACCAGGGATGCGGCCGCCACCAGGTCGCCTTCATTCTCGCGGTCGACGTCGTCGATCATCAGCACCATCTCGCCACGGGCGATCGCCTCTGCAGCCTCGTCCACGCCGGCCATGGGTGCCGGCTCATCGGCGTCGGCGGCGGGGTCCGCCGTTCCGGCAGCGGGACCCGCCGCGGGGGGGCCGGCACGGCGGCCCGCGGGCTCTGCGATCATGGCGACCTCGACGTTGGCGGGATCGCCCACACGCCGGTCGGTCAGGGCGGTAGCGCGCGCGGTGTGGGGGATGATCGAGAAACCGGCGCGGTCGTCCTCCAGGCCGGCGACGGTGAGGCTGACCCCGTCGATTGCGATCGAGCCTTCCAGCACGACGTACGGCAGCAGCGGCCGCGGCAGGCGGACCTCCAGCCAGAGCGCCGCGCCGAGCTTCTCCCACCGGGTGACGGTGCCGGTGTCGTTGACGTGCCCCTGCACCAGATGGCCGTCCACCCGGCTGCCGTAAGCCAGCGGACGCTCCAGGTTGACGCGCCGCCCGGCCGCGAAGGACCCCAGCGTGGTCTTGCGCAGGGTCGCTCCCACGCTGTCGATGGTCAGCGTGCGGCCGTCGATGGCCACCACCGTCTGGCAGACGCCGTCCACGGCGATCGACGCGCCGACCTCGGTGCCGGCCAGCACGGTGCGGGCGCCGATGGTCATGCGCGCCGCGTCAGGGGCGGGGCGGGCGAGGGCGGTGACGACGCCCACTTCCTCTACGATACCGCTGAACATCCGGCCTCCTGCGAGTCCCTGCGCGGGAGCGGTCCGCCGCCGGCGTGGCCGAGCGTCGCGGCCACGGACCGGTACCCGGTGACGATCACCTGGTCGTTGATCTGCCGGTGGCTGACGTGCTCCAGGCGCAGGGCGTCGGCCAGGCGAGCGTTCCGCAGGTCGCCCACCGCCTCGATTCCCGAGCCGATGACGATAGGCGCCACCACCACGACCAGCTTGTCGAACAGTCCCTGCCGGATCAGTTCGGTGTGGAGCACCGCCCCGCCCTCGACCAGCACCGAGGTGACGCCCGCGCCGGCCAGGGCGGCGAGCGCGCGGTCCAGCGCCACCCGTCCGTCCGCGGTGCTTCCGACGACCGCCACGCGTGCGCCGGCGCGTTCCAGGGCTGCGCGCGCGCGCCGGTCGTGCCGGTCGGTGGTGAGCACCAGCGGATCGCGTTCGCCGGCCATCATGCGGGCCGCGGGCGTAAGGCGCAGCGTCGAGTCGATGACCACCGGCAGCGGCTGGCGGTCGCGCAGCAGCGGACTGAGCCGGACGGTGAGCTCCGGATCGTCGGCCAGCGCGGTGCCGGCGCCGACCATGATCGCGTCGTGACCGGCGCGCAACTCGTGTGTCATCACCCGCGCGTCGCGGTCGGAGATCCAGCGCGAGTCGCCGCTGGCGGTGGCGATGCGTCCGTCGATCGACTGCGCGACCTTGAGCGTCACGAACGGCAGGCCGGTGCGATGGAACTTGAAGTGCACGGCGTTCAGGCGCGCGGCTTCGTTCTCCAGCACCCGCTCGATCACTTCGATCCCTGCCTCCCGCAACATGCGTACCCCTGCGCCGTCGACCTTGGGGTGCGGATCGGCGGTGGCGATCACCACGCGGCGCACCCCCTCGCGGATGATCCGCTGCGCGCACGGCGGCGTGTGCTTGCCGACGCCCGTCCAGCAGCAGGGCTCAAGGTTGGTGTAGAGCGTGGTCCCCTCGGCACCTCCGGCGGCCGCGGCGCGGTCCAGCGCGACTGCCTCGGCATGGTCGCCGCGTTCGTGGAGGTGGCCTTCGCCGATGATCCTTCCGTCGCGGACGACCAGCGCGCCGGTCAGGGGGTTGGGCGAACTTCGCCACTGTCCGTGGCAGGCCAGTTCCAGCACCCGGCGCATCAGCCCCTCGTGGTCATGCATATCGCCTGTCTCTTTCGAGGGGCACTCGTCGCCGTAGAAGCGCACCGGGACACGGCTCGCGCGCAGGACGCACGCGGGCCTCTGCCCGGTCGAACTTCTCCCATCCGGACTGTACCGTCGGCACCGGAATTCCACCGGTTCCTGCTCCCGCTCTTGCGAGCGCGAACTCACGGGCTATCACCGTCGGTCTGGAATTGGCGCCCGCACGGGCGCCGCACCATGCCCCGAAGTTCTCTCTTTGGCCGCAGAGGCTAACGACCGGCCGACGCCGGTGTCAAACACCCGGTGGTCGTCGAGGTCGCCACCCGGTGGTCGTCGCGGTGCTATCCTGCGCGGCGATGGCCGTGGCGCGGGCGCTGGAGGTGCTGCTGGTCGCGCTCAGGCTTGGCCTCACCTCGTTCGGGGGGCCGGTCGCGCACATCGGCTACTTCCGTGACGAGTACGTCACGCGGCGCCGCTGGCTTGACGATGCCGCCTATGCCGACCTGGTGGCGCTCTGCCAGCTTCTGCCGGGACCGGCAAGCAGCCAGGTCGGGATCGCCGTCGGCATGCGCCGCGCGGGCCTCCCCGGCGGCATCGCGGCATGGCTGGGATTCACGGCGCCGTCGGCGTCGGCGCTGGTCCTGTTCGGCTACGGCGTCGCGGCGTTCGACCGCCTGGTCGCGCAAGGGTGGCTGCGCGGCCTCAAGGTGGTCGCCGCGGCGGTGGTGGCGTTCGCCCTCCTCGGGATGGCGCGCACCCTTGCGCCGGACGCGCGCCGCGCGACGATCGCGGTCGCGGCGGCGATCGCAATGCTGCTGTGGCGCACGCCGCTGGCGCAGGTGCTGGTCATCGCCGTCGCCGCGGTGGTCGGCCGGCTGCTGCTGCAGGGCGTGGTCGGGCCGGCCGGCGCAGGCGCGCGGAATGCACGGGGTAGACCGGCGGCTGCCCTCGCCAGCCTGGCGCTCTTCGTCGTCCTGCTGGCCGGCCTGCCGGTCGTCCGGCAGTTCGTGAGCAGCGAGCCCCTCGACGTCTTCGATGCGTTCTTTCGATCCGGATCACTGGTGTTCGGCGGCGGTCACGTGGTCCTGCCGCTGCTGCAGGCCGAAGTGGTGCCGCCAGGTTGGGTGACTGGCGAGCAGTTCATCGCCGGCTACGGCGCGGCGCAGGCCGTGCCGGGGCCGCTGTTCACGTTCTCCGCCTACCTGGGGACGGTGATGGACGGTCCGGTCGGCGGCTGGAGCGGCGGGCTGTTCGCCCTCGCGGCGATCTTCCTGCCGTCGTTCCTGCTGGTGGCAGGCATCCTGCCGTTCTGGGAGCGGCTGCGGTCGATCGCTCCCCTGCGTGCGGCGATCGCCGGGGTGGGAGCGGCAGTCGTGGGCCTGTTGCTCGCCGCGCTGTACGACCCGGTGTGGATCACGGCCATCCGCACTCCGCCGGACCTGGCGCTGGGACTGGCGGCGTTCGCGATGCTGGCGTGGTGGAAGGTCCCGCCGTGGTTGGTGGTGCTGTTCGGCGCGGCGGCGGGAGCGGCGCTCACCGCGCTGTGAGGCCGCCGGGACGCCCCCGTCGGCTCACAGCATCGCCCGGCGGCCGAAGACGAGCGTCAGCGGATCGCCGACCGGGACCGGCCCGCGCATCAGGTACGGCTCGCCGTATTCGACGCCGATCAGAGAACCGTAGTAGCGGTGGCGGCCCTCCCATGCCTCCAGGTAGCCGGGGGAGGAGATGGCCGTCTCCGGCTCGTCCCGGCCCGGATCATGGAGCTGGGACCGGTAGCAGGCGGCCGCCTGCCGCTTGCGCTCCCAGTGGTCGCTGATGTCGACCACCAGCGACGGCCGGAACTGGTAGCGGCTCATGTAGTGCAGCATCGCTTCCGGGCGGTGCGGGGCGCCGCGGCCGGGGTGCTTGCCGACCCCGGCGAACCACCACGCCTCCTTGGCCAGCAGGCTGGCATTGCTGTGGTCGGGATGGTGGTCCTCCCAGTACGGGGCGAGCAGCAGGCGGGGGCGGTGCTCGCGCAGCACCTCGACCAGGCGGACCCGGTTCTCCAGGGTGCAGGTCACCGCGCCGTCCGGGAGCTCAAGGTTGACCCGCTCGTCCAGGCCCAGGACCGCCGTTGCGGCGGCGGCGTCGGGCTCGCGCTCCGCGGCGGGGGCGCGCGCGCCCCCCTCGCCGCGGGTGAGGTCGCACACGCCGATCGAGGCGCCGCCCGCCTGGGCGCGCAGCAGCAGCCCGGCGCAGGTCAGTTCGGCGTCATCCGGGTGCGCGCAGACCGCAAGCACATCGATCGGCATCGGGCCGGATCATACGCCGCGGCCGCGTGCGCGGCGAGCCGGCGGGGTGTCTGTGCCATAATTCGGCCGTGAAGCCCGAGCCGCGCTCCGCATCGCTCTTGCTGGGCATCGCCGCGCTGGTGATCGCGCTCGCCGCCGGTCACTTCCTGGTCAAGGGCCGCCGGCCGGCGGGCGCGGAGTAGCGCCGTGCCATGGCGGATGCTCCTGTTCCTGGTCGTGCTCGTCCTGGTGGTGGTGTTGTTCGCCGCCAACATGGAGCACCGAACGTCGTTCTCGTACCTCTTCGGGAAGCTGGATGAGGTGCCGGTCTTCATGGCGCTGTTGCTGGCCTTCATCGCCGGCGCGCTCACCATGTTGCCGTTTACCATCGGTCCCCACCGCCGGCGCAGGAGGAAGCACAAGCAGCCGGGGGGGAAAGCCTCGCCCCAGGAACCGCAGGCGCAGCATTCGACCCCGCAGATCAGCGCGCCGCACGAGGCGCCGGTTGCCGAACGTCAGGCACGGAGCCGGAAGGACCGCCGCCGGCGGCGCTCCGAGCGGGCTTGACCGCGACGGCGCGACGGATCGAAGGTAGCTGCTGACCCTGCGGGTCCGTGAGGCTCGCCCGCATCCCGCCGCTGCTCTAGAATCTGTTTTCTCGTGGAACACCAAGCCGCCGACGCCCACCCGATGCAGCGCCGGTTGCCGTCCGAGCTCGAGCGGCTCGCGCGTGCGGAGGGTGTCGATCCGCGCGCCGCCCTGCTCGTTGCGCGGACCGATCTCAACCTGGCCGGCTCTTACGAAGCGGTATACCTCGTGGTGGAGGGCGATCGGCTCACCACCATCGGCGCTCCGGCCAACGGCGGCACCGCCGTCCGCGTCACCGTGGCCCGCGAGGACATCCACGACATCGGCACCCGCCCCGGCGTCGGCGGCGGTTTCCTGGAGGCGGTGATCGAGGACGCGGCGGTCGAGATCCTGGCGTACTCGAACCGTTCGGCGCCGCTGTTCCAGCGGGTGGCGGCCAAGCTGCAGGCGTGGGTGGCGGGCGATCCGCTGGTGGTCGGCGAGGAGGACCGGGAGGAGCCCGACCTCTGCCCGACCTGCGGCATCAGGCTGGAGGCGCCGGGTGAGGCGTGCCGGCGGTGCCTGAGCCCGGGCAGCCTGCTCGGCCGCGTGCTGCTGCTCATGCGCCCCTACGCCGGCCGCGCCGCGCTGATGATGGGGCTGGTGCTGGTCTCCATCGGCGTCGAGCTGCTGCCGCCGCAGCTCATCAAGGCCATCACCGACCGCGTGCTGGCGCCGGGACAGGCGGGCAACCCGGTGCTTCCGGAGGCCGAGGCGATCGCGCTGCTGGTGCGTATGGTCGCCCTGCTGCTCGGCGCCTACCTCGTCGACGGGATCGTGCAGTCGATCCAGTTGCGGCTGAGCAGCGCCATCGGCACGCAGGTCACCTACGACCTGCGCTCGAAGCTGTTCCGTCACCTGATGCGGCTGTCGGTCTCCTACTACGACCGCTACAGCACCGGGCAGCTCATGAGCCGCGTCGTGCAGGACACCGAGCAGCTCAAGGGGCTGGTCGTGCAGGCCACCAGCGGCTTCGTGGCGCAGCTCATCAAGGTCGTCGCCGTGGGTTTGCTGCTGTTCAGCCTGAACTGGCAACTGGCGCTGATCACCCTGGTGCCGGCACCGTTCGTGGTCGTCGCCGCCGCCTTCTTCTGGAAGCGCATCTACCCGCGCTACTACCGGATCTGGGACGCGCGCAGCAAGCTCAACGGCGCGCTCAACTCCATCCTCAACGGCGTGCGCGTGGTCAAGGCGTTCGGCCAGGAGCGGCGCGAGATCTCCCGCTTCCACCGCACCTCCGGCTACCTGCGCGACAGCTTCCGGCGCGTGGAGTACATGACCGCGTCATTCCAGCCCGGCATGGCGGTGCTGTTCCAGCTCGGCGGCATCCTGGTCTGGTTCATCGGCGGACGCCGCGTGCTGAACGACGTGATGACGCTGGGCACGCTCATGGCGTTCCTCAACTACCTGACCATGTTCTACGTGCCGCTCCGGCAGCTCACCCGCATGGCCAACTGGCTGACCAGCTTCCTGTCGGCGGCGCAGCGCGCGTTCGAGATCCTGGACACGCGGCCGCTGATCCTGGAGTCGGCCGACACCCGGCCGGTCCCGGCACAGGCGGCGGCGTCGGTGCGGTTCGACCACGTCGAGTTCTCCTACGAGCGCAACGAACGGGTGATCAACGACCTGAGCTTCGAGGTGCGGCCGGGCGAGCACCTGGGCGTAGTGGGCAAGAGCGGCTCCGGCAAGACCACCCTCATCAACCTGATCGCCCGCTTCTACGACGTCACGGCCGGCGCGGTGTCGATCAACGGCGTGGACGTGCGCAACCTGCCGCTGCCGGACCTGCGCCGCTTCGTCGGCGTGGTGCTGCAGGAGTCGTTCCTGTTCCGCGGGACGATCTACGACAACCTGACCTACGGCAACCCGGAGGTCAGCTTCGACGACGTGGTCGAGGCGGCCAAGGCCGCCAACGCGCACGAGTTCATCATGCAGAAGCCGCTCGGCTACGACACCTACATCGGCGAGCGCGGCGCCGGCCTCTCCGGCGGGCAGCGGCAGCGGGTGTCGATCGCGCGCGCCTTGCTCTACGACCCCCGGCTGCTGATCCTGGACGAGGCCACCAGCAGCGTCGACACCGAGTCCGAGCACCTGATCAAGGACGCGCTGGAGCGGGTGACCGAAGGGCGCACCACGATCGCGATCGCCCACCGCCTGAGCACGCTCAAGAACTGCGACCGGATCGTCGTGCTGGACGGCGGGCGCCTGCGCGAGGAGGGCACCCACGAGGAGCTGGTGCGCCGGCGCGGAATCTACTACCGCCTGGTCAAGATCCAGACCGACCTGGCGCGCGACGCCGCCATCGAGTCGCTGGAGCCGGGCCGATGAGCCCCGCTCGGGAGCTGACCGAGGCCGAGTTGCGCGAGAAGCGGGGCGATGGCCCGGACACGTCCCGGCTGCGCTTCCTGGACCCGTCGATGTGCCGCTTCTATCCCGGCAACTTCGCGGCGCTGCACCTGGAGATCACCGGCATCTGGGTTTACGGTGGCGTGTATGCCGCCTACTGCTTCCCGGTCGAGCGCCGCGACCAGTTCATCGCCATCATCCAGAGCCGGCGTACGGGCGACGACCTGGAGATCGGCATCGTGCGCCGGCTGGACGACTTCCCCGATGAGCAGGCCGAGCTGGTGCGGGCCGCGCTGCAGCGCCGCTACTTCTTCCACACGATCAACCGCATCCGGCGGATCGGCTGGGACGGCGGCTACGTGTCGATGCGCGTCGACACCGACAAGGGCCCGGCGAGCTTCCTGATGCGCTGGAGCAACGACCGCGCGGTGAGCTTCGGCCGCGACGGCAAGCTGCTGATCGATGTGGACGACAACCGCTACCTGATCCCGCGGGTGGATGCGCTGCCGCCTCGCGATCGCAGCGCGTTCACGCGTATCATCTACTGGTAACGACCATGGCACCGGTAGCGCGCGTGAAGGGGACCCAGGACTTCTATCCGGAGGCGTGGGCGCTGCAGCTCGCCCTGCGGGAGATCATGCTGGCCGCAGGCCGCGCCTACGGCTATCAGGAATACGAGGGGCCGGCGATCGAGTACCTGGACCTCTACCTCGGCAAGAGCAGCGAGGAGATCGTCACGCAGCAGACCTTCCGCATCCAGGACCGGGACGGCAAGGCGCTGCTGCTGCGCCCCGAGCTGACCCCGACCCTGGCGCGCATGATCGCCGCCCGCGAGCAGGAGATCCCGCTGCCCGCCCGCTGGCAGTCGTGGGGCCAGTTCTACCGCTACGAACGGCCGCAGCGCGGCCGAGGCCGGGCGTTCTTCCAGTGGAACGTCGACCTGCTGGGCAGCGAGAGCGCGCACGCGGACGCCGAGGTGATCCAGGTCGCCTGTGCGCTGTTCGCGTCGCTGGGGCTGGATGCGTCCGACGTGCAGATCAAGATCAACGACCGCGCGGCGCTGGAGGCCGACCTGACAGGCGATTTCGGCGTCCCGGCCGAGGCGGTGCGGGGCGTGTTCCAGGTGATCGACCGGCTGGACAAGGTCGGCACCGATCGAGCCTGTGGACAGATGGTGGATATCGGCCTGAGCGCCGCCCAGGCCCGGGAGGGGGTGGCCTTCGTGCAGGCGCCGGTCGTCGAGCCGCCCGAGCGTCTCGCGACGATCGTCGAGCAACTCCGGATCACCGGCCACGAGTCGTACGTGACGCTGGACCGAAGCATCGCGCGCGGCTTCGAGTACTACACCAGCACCGTCTTCGAGGCGTGGGCGGCCGGCGGATTGCGGCGCGCCATCTTCGGCGGCGGCCGCTACGACGACCTGACCCAGCAGGTGGGCGGCAAGCAGCGCGTGCCGGGGGTCGGAATGGCGGTGGGCGACATGGCGCTGCTGGAGCTGCTGCGCGAGCTCGACCGGGTGCCGGAGCCGGTGCAGTCAGGCCCTGACGCGCTCGTTACCGTGTTCGGGGCCGATCAGCAGCACGCGTCGGCGGGCATCGCCGATCGCCTTCGCCGCCGCGGCGTGGCCGTCGAGCTGGCCCTGGAACCGGGACAGCGCCTGGACCGGCAGCTCAGGCACGCCGACCGGGTCGGCGCCCGGTTCGCGCTGATCATCGGTCCGGATGAGGCAGCGGCGGGCACCGTGCTGGTCAAGGACTTGGTCCAGCGCCGGCAGGAGCATCTGCCGGCCGGCGATACGGACGCGCTGGTCGCCCGGCTTGCCGGCAGCGCGAAATCCGGCAGCGGCTGAGCCGACCGCGGCGCCGACGTCTCTCAGGTGTCCTTGTCCACGGAGACGATGCAGGGCAGGTGCCGCAGCGAGCCGGCCGCATCCAGGCCGTAGCCGGCGACCCACACGTCCGGTATTTCGAACCCGACCAGGTCGGGGGCTGCCTTGGCGCGTTGCGCCAGGATCTGCGGCTCCGGATCTTCGAGCTGTTTGTTCAGCAGCACGCACACCTGCACGTTGCGCACCCCCCATGCGGACAGGCGATCGCGCAGCGCGGCCAGGGTGAAGCCGTGGTCCAGGATGTCGTCAACCAGCAGCATCGAGCGGCCGGCGACGTCCGACGGTTGCAGGTCGATGATGACGGTCCGCACGCCGGAGCCGTCCACTCCCATCGCGGCGCCGTAGCTGCCGGCCTTGGTCAGCGCGAAGTGCACGTCCAGCGTGCTCTCCTGCGCCAGTGCGCGGCCCAGGTCGGCGGCGAACATGAACGCGCCGGTGAGCACCGGCGTGACCACCACTTCGGATTCCGGGGGGTAGTGCTCGGCCAGGAGCCGCGCCATCTCGCGGACCCGCTCCTGAAGCGCGGCAGGCGGGATCAGCACGCGCCGGACGATGCGGTGCAGCGCACGGGGGAGCTGGATCCCGTGCGCTGCCAGCGTTGCGCAGTCGGGGTCGATACCGGTTTCGGGTACCATCTGCGAACGATACACGCTGGCGCGACGCCCCGCACCTCTCGCTGCGCTCGGGGTGATCGGACTCCCCGGGCACGCGACACGTGATGGTAGGCAACACGCAGTCAGTGTATGCTAAGTGCATGGCTGTCAAGACGATCACCATCGACCTGGAGTCCTACGAGTTGCTCGCCGCGCGCAAGCGGCCCGGCGAATCGTTCAGTCGGGTGATCAAACGAACGCTTCGGGATGAGCGGTACACCGCATCCCATCTCCTCGAGCACCTCGATGAAGTCCTCCTCGCCGAAGACACGGTCACGGCCATAGAGGAAGTGGTGAACGAGCGCGAACGTCACCTTCCTGAACCGGTGGATCTGGAGGGAGAGCCCTGTTCGTAGACACGACGTTCGTCATCGATCTGATGAACGAGCGCCGTCGCGGGTACCAGGGGGCGACAGAGACTTTGCGTGCGCTGGGTGCAGTCAAACTGCGCATGTCCGTGTTCGTCCGCTGCGAGCTTGAAGCCGGCGCTCGTCGATCGCGAAACCCGGAGCAGGAGTTGGAACGCGTAGCTCAGCTCGCCGAATTCATGGAGGTCGTGTTTCCGGAAGCCGACTTTGCGTCCCACTATGGTGAAATCGAGCATGCCCTGCGTACGCGTGGTGAGATGATCCCGACGATGGACCTCCTCATCGGAACGCACTGCGTCTGCTCGGGCGAGCCGATACTCACCAGTGACGGGCACTACGAGCGAATTCCGGGACTGAGTGCGATCCGGTTCGATCACACGCAGCCTGACTCCGCCGACTGACGAACGCTCAGGTCAGGCAGAATCACGCCGGCCGGCTGCGCGCCGTCGAGCGGGTTCGGCTCCCGCCAGATCCTGCCGTCCCAGGTGCGCACCACCACCTCGTCTCCCGACCGGCCCAGCAGGTACTGCGGCGCCAGCGGCACCTTGCCGTACGGGGTGTCGAGCACGTAGGTCGGCACCCCGAAGCCGGTGGTGTGGCCGCGCAGCGCCTGCACGATCGCCAGGCCGGTCTCGATCGACGTGCGCAGGTGCGCGGTTCCCGCCACGGGGTGGCACTGGAAGATGTAGTAGGGCCGCACGCGGATCGCCAGCAGCCGGTGGACGAGCTCCAGCATCACCTGCGGATCGTCGTTGACCCCCTTGAGCAGGACGGTCTGGTTGCCGAGCGGAATCCCGGCCCGCAGCAGGCGGTCGCACGCCGCCGCGGCTTCCGGTGTGATCTCGTCCGGGTGGTTGAAGTGGGTGTTCAGCCAGAGCGGGTGGTGGCGGCCGAGCACCTCGCACAGCTCCGGCGTGATCCGTTGCGGCAGCGTGCACGGCGTGCGCGAGCCGGTGCGGATGATCTGCACGTGCTCGATGGCGCGCAGCCGGCCCAGCAGGTCGTCCAGCCGCTCGTCCGAGAACAGCAACGGGTCGCCGCCAGTCACCAGCACGTCGCGGATCGCCGGGGTGCGCGCGATGTAGTCGATGCCGGCTTGCACCTTGGCGCGCGTGTGGTGCTCCTCGGTGTTGCCGACGAAGTACTCCCGAAAGCAGTAGCGGCAGTAGGTGGGGCAGACGTTGGTGATCTTGAAGGCGACCCGGTCCGGGTACACGTGCACGACGGCGTCCACGGGTGAGTGCTCCTGCTCCCGCAACGGATCCTCGGCGCCAAGGTCGTCGGTGAGCTCCTGCACCGCCGGAACCTGCTGCCGGCGCAGCGGGCACTCCGGATCGTCGCGGTGCATGAGCGCCGCGTAGTACGGGGTGATCGCCCACCGGTACCGGGCCCCCGCGGAGTCGATGCCGGCCCGCTCGTCTTCGGTCAGGTCCACGTACCGTTCCAGGTCGCCGGCGGACGTGATCCGGTTGCGGAGTTGCCACCGCCAGTCGTTCCAGTCCTGGTCCGGTATCCCTGGCGACCGTGGCACGCCGCCAATTCTTACCCGTGCGGGCCGTAGGTCAAGGGACAGCGGATCGTCACCGCCGCGCGTGGTGCTATCATCGGCCGATCGTGATGAGTAACGCAGCAAGCGAGATCGGCACCGACCACCGGGCCTATGCCCCCGCGGCCATCGAGCCCAAGTGGCAGGAGCGCTGGGAGCGGGACGGGCTGCACCGCGCCCGCATCGATCGAAGCCGCCCCAAGCACTACTTCCTGACCATGCTTCCGTACCCGTCGGGCGACCTGCACATCGGCCACTGGTACACCATGACGCCGTCCGACGCGCGCGCCCGCTACCTGCGCATGAAGGGCTGCAACGTCATGCTGCCGATGGGGTTCGACTCCTTCGGCCTGCCGGCGGAGAACGCCGCGATCGCCCGCAACATCCACCCCAAGGAGTGGACGTACGCCAACATCGGCCGGATGCGCGCGCAGCTCCGCACCATGGGGGCGATGTGGGACTGGGAGCGCGAGGCGACCTCGTCCGATCCCGAGTACTACCGCTGGACGCAGTGGTACTTCCTCAAGCTGCTGGCCGGCGACCTGGCCTACCGCAATCGCGCGGCGGTGGACTTCTGCCCCAACTGCAACACCACCCTGGCGCGCGAGCAGGTGGTCGGCACGGAGCGGGTATGCGAGCGCTGCGACACGCCGGTGACCAAGCGCGACCTGGAGCAGTGGTTCTTCCGCATCACCCGGTACGCCGAGGAGCTGCTGCGTTTCGACGGGCTGGACTGGCCGGAGCGCGTCAAGGCGCTGCAGACCAACTGGATCGGCCGCTCCGAGGGCGCGCACGTGGTGTTCCGGACCGAGCAGGGCGATTCCCTGGAGGTCTTCACCACGCGGCCCGACACCCTGTGGGGGGCGACGTTCATGGTGCTGGCGCCCGAGCATCCCCTGGTTGCCAAGCTCACCACGGCCGAGCAGGAGGCCGAGGTGGAGGCGTACGTGGCCGAAGCCGCGCGCCAGACCGATATCGAGCGCGAGGCGGCGGGCCGCGAGAAGAGCGGCGTGTTCACCGGCTCCTACGCCGTGAACCCGGTCAACGACGAGCGCATCCCCATCTGGATCGCCGACTACGTGCTGATGACCTACGGCACCGGCGCGATCATGGCGGTGCCGGCGCATGACGGGCGCGACTTCGATTTCGCGCGCGCGTTCGGCCTGACAGTGCGGCCGGTGATCCAGCCGCCGGACATCGAGCCGCTGGACGGCGCGACCATGAGCGAAGCGGTGATCGCCAAGGGGTCGATGATCGATTCCGGCCCTCTGACCGGGACCCCGACCAAGCAGGCCATTCCGCGCACCATCCGCTGGCTGGTGGAGCAGAACCTCGGCCACGCCGACGTCAATTACCGGCTGCGCGACTGGCTGATCTCCCGGCAGCGCTACTGGGGCTGCCCGATCCCGGTCGTGCACTGCCCGAGCTGCGGAGCCGTGCCCGTGCCGGAGGAAGAGTTGCCGGTGGAGCTGCCGGAAGACATCGAGTGGCGGCCGACCGGGGAGAGCCCGCTCAAGTTCCATCCCACCTGGCGGCACACCGCGTGCCCGGTCTGCGGCGGCGCGGCCGAGCGCGAGACCGACACGATGGACACCTTCATGTGCTCCTCCTGGTACCACCTGCGCTACCTGAGCCCGGACTGCGCGGACGGCCCGTTCGACGAGGAGGAGTACGGCTACTGGATGCCGGTGGACACCTACACCGGCGGCGTCGAGCACGCCACCATGCACCTGATCTACACGCGCTTCTTCCACAAGGCGTGCCGGGACCTCGGCATCGGCTCCGGCGACGAGCCGATGACGCTGCTCTACAACCAGGGGCAGATCCTGGGGGCCGACGGCCAGCGCATGAGCAAGTCGCGCGGCAACGTGGTCGACCCGGACGAACAGGTGGACCGCTACGGCGCCGACGCGGTGCGGGCCTTCCTGATGTTCGGCTACCGCTGGTCGGAGGGCGGCCCGTGGAACGACACCAACATCCACGGTGTCGTGCGCTGGCTGCACCGCGTGTGGGATCTGGCGCACCGGCTGCGCGAGCGCGGCGGCGCGGACGGGTCGGCCGGCGCGGCGTCCGACGGCGAGCGCGCGTTGCTGCGCGCCACGCACCAGACGATCCAGAGCGTCACGCACGACCTGGAGGCGTTCGAGTTCAACACCGTGGTCTCGGGGTTGATGCAGCTCACCAACGCCCTGCTTGCGGCCGAGGAAGAGGCCGGCGGCACTGCCACCTATCGCGAGTCTGTGCTCACCCTGCTCACGCTGATGGCGCCAGCAACTCCGCACATGGCCGAGGAGCTGTGGGAACTGCTGGACCAGCCGTACAGCATCCACCTGCAGCCGTGGCCTGAGGCCGACACGGCGCTGGCGGCCGAAGAGACGGTCACGCTGGTAGTGCAGGTCAACGGCAAGGTCCGGGGACGGGTCGACGTGCCCGCCGGCATCGAACCGGACGAGGCGCAGCGCCTGGCAGCGGCCGAGGACAACGTGGCCCGCACCCTGGACGGCCGGGAGCCGCGCCGCGTGATCCACGTCCCCGGCAAGCTGGTCAACTTCGTCGTGTGAGTCAGCCGCTCCGGTGCCGTTCTCGCTTCAACACGTCATCCCGTGGGGACGGACGTTCTCAGAGTATCGGGCCATGTTCGACCTGTCGGCGGCAGACCTGCGGCGACGCATCCTGGGCTGCGGTGACGGGCCGGCCAGCTTCAACGCTGAGCTGACCGCGCTGGGCGGGGACGTGGTTTCCGTCGATCCGATGTACGCCTTCTCCGGAGCGGTGATCGAGCGCCGGGTGGAGGAGACCTTCGAGGTGGTGATGGACCAGGTGCGCCGCAACCCGGAGGACTTCGTGTGGACGCACGTGCCGTCGATCGAGGAGCTGGGGCGGCGGCGCATGGGGGCGATGCGCCGGTTCATCCGCGACTATCCGTCAGGCATGGACCAGGGGCGGTACGTCGACGCATCGCTGCCCGAGCTGCCGTTTGCCGACCGCTCCTTCGACCTGGGGCTGTCGTCTCACTTCCTGTTCCTGTACAGCGAGCAGTTCGACCTGGGCTTTCACCTCGACGCCCTGCGCGAGATGCTGCGCGTCGCCGCCGAGGTCCGCGTCTTCCCGTTGCTGCAGGTGGGCGGCGCGCCCTCCCCGCACGTGCCGGGCGCGGTCGAGGCGATGCGCTCGGACGGCGTCGATGCCGCCGTCGAACCGGTCCGCTACGAGCACATGCGCGGCGGCAACCGCATGCTGCGGCTGCGCAGCGGTCAAGGCAGGTAGAGGGCGATTCCCCAGGGGTCCCCGAGACCGGTGGTCACCACGTCTTCGACGCCGGTGCCGTCCAGGTTCGCGCGCCGGATCGTATCCGTTCCCCAGTCCGTCCAGTACATCTTCCGATCGGTGACGTCCAGGGCAATTCCCTGTGGATTCAGCAATCCGCCGGTGACCAGGTCCTCGACGTCGGAGCCGTCGAGGTTGGCGCGCTGGATGCGGTCGGTCCTGCGGTCCGTCCAGTACATCTTGCCGCCGACGGGATCCACGGCGATCCCCTGCGGATCCGAAAGGCCGGTCGTCACCAGGTCTTCGACGCCCGTGCCGTCCAGGTTGGCGCGCTGGATCATTCCCGTGCCCGGGTCGGTCCAGTACATCTTGCCGGCGGTGACGTCCAGGGCGATCCCGCGCGGGTAGACCAGGCCGGTGACCAGGGTCTCCACGTTCGATCCGTCCAGGTCGGCGCGCTGGATGCTGTCCGCCGAAGAAGTGGTCGCCGATTCCGTCCAGTACATCTTGCCGCCGGCGACATCCAGCGCGATGTCGTGGGCGCCGGACATGCCCCTGACCCGGAGGACTTCGCCGCCGGTGCCGTCCAGGTCGAACCGGCGGATTTCGTTCGCCCCTGCGCCGGTGGGGTAGTGGTCGACCGCATAGATCTTGCCGGCGGTGATGTCCAGAGCGATTCCGCGCGGGTCCGCCAGTCCCATGCCGACGAGGGGTTCCACGCCGGTCCCGTCCAGGTTGGCGCGCTGGATCCCGGTCAAGATGTCGGTCCAGTACATCCTGCCGGCCGCGACGTCGAGCGCGATCTCGTAGGGGGCTTGCACGCCGTTGGTGAGAACATCCTCGATTTCGGAGCCGTCGAGGTTGGCGCGCTGGATCTTGCCCAGTTCCTGGTCCGTCCAGTAGATCTTGCCGGCTGCGAGATCGAGTGCGATCCCGTCGCGCCGGGAGCCCCCTGTCGTCGTGACCAGGTCCTCCACACCGGAGCCGTCGAGATTGGCGCGCTGGATCTTGTCCGTGAGCCGGTCCGCCCAGTACAGCTTGCCGGCGGCGGCGTCGAGGGCGATACCGCGGGGACTGAGCAGTCCCGCGATCACGACATCCTCCACGTCCGAACCGTCCAGGTTGGCGCGCTGGATCTTCTCCGTGCCGGCGTCCGTCCAGTAGATCTTGCCGGCGGCGACATCGAGGGCGATTCCGTATGGGTTGTCCAACGACGTGACGACCACGTCTTCGATCCCGGAGCCGTCCAGGTCGGCGCGCCGGATCTTGTTCGCGGCGTAGTCGGTCCAGTACATCTTGCCGCGACCCACGTCCAGGGCGATCCCGTTCGGCCGCGCGGTGCGTACCAGGGTCTCGACCCCCGTGCCGTCCAGGTTGGCCCGCTGGATTCCCACCTCCCAGTCGGCCCAGTACATCTTGCCGTCGGCGACCGCCAACGCGATGCCGTACGGCTCGACCAGGCCCTGGGGCAGGTCTTCGGCGCCGGAGCCATCCAGTTGGGCGCGGGCGATCGTGTTCAGTCCGGCGTCCGTCCAGTAGATCCTGGCGGCCGACGGCGGATCGGTGTCGGGAGCCATGCCGCTGCAGCCGGCGGCCAGCAGTCCGAGCGCGGCGATCACGACGAACGGAAGGTTCCGGAGTCTCGGTTTCACGGGCGGCAGGATAGGGTCTCGGCGAGAGGGGTACAAGCGAACCGACGTGGTCCGTCGGTCGCTGCAACGCTTCAGGAAAATGTGCTACGTTTTGTCGCGACAACAGATGAGGGGATGCGATGGTTCGGAAACTTGAGGTGTTCTCGGTACGTGATCTCAGGCTGCGCTCGAGCGAGCTGGTGCGTGAAGCGGAGGCCGGCCAGGTATCGGTCATCACCAAACGGGGCAAACCTGCCGTGGTGGCCGTGCCATTCGGAAGCCGTCTGGTCGATCTGGGTCTCGACAAGGATCTGGCACTCGCTCTCTTCGAGCAAGGACTCATCACCCTGGCGAAAGCCGCGAAGCTTGCGGGCGTCACGCAGGATGTGTTCATGGACCTGATGGCGGAGGCCGGCTCGGTCGCCGTCGATTACCCTCCCGAGGAGTTGACGGACGAGCTCAGCATCCAGATTTGATCTCGCAGATCGTGTCCGATGCCGGTCCGCTGATCGCGCTGTCGCGGATCGACCGGCTGTCGCTGCTGCCGGAACTGTTCGGCTCGGTGATAGCTCCCGAGGTCGTGTTTGGCGAGCTTCGCCTGCATGAACCGCGTCCTGGCGTAGCGCCACGTGCCGAGGCCGTACGCAAGGGCACTTGGCTACGGTCCATGACGCCCCCGGAAGGCCGCACGATCCCGGGGCTTGGGGCAGGTGAATCCATGGCTGTCCGCCTCGCTCAGCACCTGCTGTGTCCGCTGTTGATCGACGAGCGCCGCGGACGCGCCACTGCACGGTACCGCGGTGTCGCGGTGATCGGCACGGGACGCGTCCTCATCGCGGCAAAGGAACGGGGTTCGATCGACTCGGTGTCCGATGCTCTGGACGCTCTGAGAGAGGCCGGCTATCGGCTCTCGGACGGGATCCGTTCACAACTGATCGCCATCGCCGGAGAATCCGCACCGTAGAGAGATGCGGCGCCGCGACAGGTTACGTGCGGGCGAACAGGTAGGAGCGGCTGCTTTTTCCGACGACGGAGAGGGCGCCCATGTGCCGGAGCGCGTAGGTCATCTCGCCGGCGGCGGCCGCGGAGATGCCCGCTGCGGCGGCCAGCGACCGATTGGTGAACGGCTCCGGCAGACGCGCCGGCAGCAGGCGTGCCAAGTCGGCGGGCGTGCGAAAGCGGCGCCGGCCGCACACCTCCAGCAGCCGCGTGTCCAGCACGCTGATGCCGCGGCGGCGCCAGCTTCCGCGGCCGTCGGCGCAGCGCAGCTCCTCAACGTCCACCAGCAGCACTTCCAGCGTGAAGTTGGGATCGCCCATCAGGTGCGGGATCCGGACCAGCTCCGCGAACAGGTCACGGTAGGAGCCCCGTTTGGGGGACAGCCGCCGGCGCAGGACTCGTCCGCGCTCGTCGGTGGTGACGATCCACTTGCGCTGCGCGATCGGGAAGACCAGGCGCACGCGGTTGCCGTCCACCAGGCTGGTCAGCTTGCGCTTGAGCTTCGCGAAGCCGCGGGTCTGGATCTCGATCAGGGTGCCGGGGGGGCGCACAAGGTCGATCACGTAGCCTTCCATCGGCACCTCGACCCGGTCGCGCGGCAGCGCGTACCAGGACTTCAGCCCCGCGTGCAGCGACCGTTCGCGCAACTCGCCGATGCTGGTTGCGTGCTCCACACTTACCCTATCGGCAGACCGTGGCGGCAGCCCGCGCGGGAGGCGCTACAGCACCTCCTGCAGCACGTAGAAGTAGTTCTCGTCCGTGCCGAAGATCAAGAGGTCGCGGGACGCCACCGGGGCGCTCAGCACCGCCCCGTCGAGGTCCATCTCCCACAGCAGCCGGCCGTTGCGCGCTGACAGGCAGATCAGCCGGGGCGGGCTTCCGGTCCGCGGATCGCCGCGGACGCCGAAGTAGACGCGGGTGCCGGCCACGGTCGGGGCGCTGGAGGTGGGCTGCTCCAGCGTCACCCGCCACGCCTCCCGGCCGCTGCCGGCGTCGAACGCGCGCACCACCCGGTCGCCGCTGGTGTAGATCACCAGGTTGCGCCACAGCGCCGGCGCCATGTAGTCCAGCAGCTTGATGTTGTCCCAGAACAGGAGGCCCGGATTGTAGGGGGAGTCCTCGCCGTAGTAGGGCTCCTCCGTCTTGCGCCAGAGCTCGCGGCCGGTGGTGCGGTCCAGGGCCAGGTAGTTGAGCACCGCCGCGCCGCCGGTGGCGTAGTACATGTTCTGGCCGCGCAGGGCCGGAAACGAATACCAGTTGACGTACGGGTCGTGGCCGTCGACGAACCACAGGTACGAACGCCGCTCGATGTCGTAGGCGCCGAAGCTCACGCCCCGCTCCGGCGGCGCCGGCGCCCAGTAGATCACCCCCTCGTACACCTGGAACGTGTGGTAGGACCAGATCGGATTGGGGAGCCGGTGCACCTCGGTGCCGTCCGGGTCCAGGAAGTACGACGAGCCCCGGTCGCTGGTGAAGATGATCAGGTCCTCGTAGCGCAGGATCAGCGACTGCACCGTGGACTCGGTCTGGAACGACCACACCTCCCGGCCGTCGGCGCGCGACACCGCGTACACGCGGCCGTCGTTGGACCCGAAGTAGACGTTGTCCTCGTCCGCGTACGGGACCGAGTTGTTCGGTGCGCGCGCCTTGAAGATCCAGCGCATGTAGCCCGACTCCGCGTCCAGGGCGTAGAAGTTGCCGTCGTCGGCGCCGAAGTAGATCGTGCCGTCATAGACGATCGGCGGATTGAAGGAGGTCGCCTTCTCGCCCACCTGCAGCGGCAACTGCCACTTGAGGGCCAGCGGCGGAGCGACCGTGGTGGAGGCGACGCCGCGGCCCTGGCGCCCGCGGAACTCCAGCCAGTCGCCCGCGCTGCAGGCGGTCAGTAGGAGCGACGCGGTTGCGGCGACGGCCGCCGCGATGACCGCGGCCGCGCGGCCCCGGCTCAGCAGGAGAGTCCCCGCAGGCTGAACCAGCGCTTCATGGCGGCCAGGATGCCGCGGCGGCGCATCCGCCCTGACGCGGCGACGGCGGCGGCGCGCAGGTCCGCGGCGGCGGCCGCGTCCGGAGGATCGGGCCGGTAGCGAAACGACGTGTAGCGCTCGGCGAAGCCCTGCAACTCGGGATACCGCTCGGCGTATTCGCGGGCGGTCTCCACCGGTGCCTTGACCGCGTAGCCGTCGGCGGCCAGCCGCATGTACAGCAGCGACGCCCGCGACCGCAGCCCGTGGCGGGTGGGACTGCGGGCGGCCAGGGCCAGCAGCCCTTCGCGGCCGTAGCGCCACGCATACGCGCCGCAAACGCCGCCGATGGCCAGCGCGCCGGCCAGGCGCGCGACGAGCAGCCACGGAAAGCGGAAGTCGCGGTCGAGGCGGTCCTCGATCTGGATGATCGGGATGACGATGTCCTGGCCCGCCGCGCTCAACTCGGGCGGCGGCGGGATCGCGTATTGGGTGGTCTCGAAGTCCACCCAGCCGTAATCGGGCAGGTAGAACTGCGTCCAGGAGTGGCGGTGTGCGGTGGTGATCAGGAAGAGTTCGTCGAGCGGGAACTCCTGCAACGGCTCGATGACCTCGCGCAGGCTCTGCAGGCCGCGCCGGTGCACGTCGGTCTGCAGGCTCTCGGTGCCGAGCCAGCCCGTCACCACGCGGGTGGGAATGCCGGCGATGCGTCCCAGGACGGCGCTCGTGTTGGAGAACTCCGTGCAGTCCCCGGAGCGGGTCTCGAAGAGGAACACCTCCAGGTGGTCGACCGACACGTCGTCGGTGAAGCCGATCTCGTACTGGCAGGTGTCGAAGGAGCGCAGGATCGCGTCGATCCGGTCGTAGTAGCCGGCGGCGCCGGCGGTGACCTCGGCGGCGTACTGCTCGAACCGTGCCAGCGTTTCGCCGGTGAGCGGTACCTCCAGGTAGGGTTCCAGGGCATTCCGCTCAACCGGGGAAAGGTCGCCCAGGCGCTGCCACTGGTTCGGCCCGGTGGCGCTGACGCGAGACACCGTGCGATAGGAAAGGTCGAACGGGTGATAGAGCCGGTTCTGGATGGTCGGCTCGATCGTGTACGGCCGGTAGGGCATGACCCGATCGGAGATCGATGACAGGAAGTAGTACTCGCGCTCCTCTCGCCGGCGATCCGGCAGCCGCAGCACGTCGACCCACGTGGTCAGCAGGCGCTGGTTCACCAACTCGTTGAGCGGCTCGTCGAGGCTGAAGGAGAAGCCCCCTTCGGGATGGAGGTCGGCGAAGTAGCCGTCGGCCGCGTACACCGGATCGGTGGCGCTGGCGATCACCATGCGGGCGTACTGCCTGCCCTCCCCGTCGCCGTCGCCCTCCTCGCCCTCGCCGTCGCCTTCCTCGCCTGAGTCCTGGCCCTGGCCGCCGCCTTGCTGGCCTTGCGCGCCCTGTTCTCCCTGCTCTCCCTGCTGACCCTGACCGCCGCCCGACGAACCCTCGCCGGAGCCGGCGGCCGAGTCGTTCCAGCGCTCCGCCGGGATGCCTTCCAGGCGCTGTTGGCTCTCGGCCTCGGTCTGACCCTCGCCCTGTCCCCCCTGTTCTCCCTGTTGGCCGGCGCTGCCCTGACCGCCGCTCTGCGGCTCCTCCCCCTGCCGGGGGTCGATCGGACGCAGGTTGCCTCCCGGCGGTCCGGAGCTGTCCGCACCGATCGGCTGCGGCTCGGGACGTGCCACCTCGTTCAGGCCGTTGAAGGCGATGCGATTGGTCACGAAATCGGGCGGCAGCAGCACGCCCAGGACGATGCCGACCGGCAGCGCCCCAGCCAGGAACGTGGCCAGCTCCCGCCGCCGGTTGCGTCCGCCGGACTCGGGAAAGGCGGCCAGGTAGAGCGCCAGGGCGTGCAGCAGGAAGCCGCAGGTGATCATCACCACGAGCACCGTGGTGATCTGCGTGCTCTCCTCGGCGATCACGTCGGACGCGCGCGAGAACCGCAGCAGCTTCAGGAGGACGAATCCGACGAACAGCAGTTCAGCCGCGGCGACGAGGTGGCCGTGCTCGCGGCCGTGGAAGACCACGGCGGTAAGCACGAACGCGGCGAGCCCCACGCCGAGCACGGTCAGGCCCGTGGTGTCCAGGCCGGGACCCGCGACGGCCGCCAGCGCGGCCAGCCCGACCGCCGCCGCCAGCCAGTACGAGAGCCGCAGCCGCGGGGGCTTCAGGAAGGCGGCCAGCGCCATCTCCAGCGGCACCAGTGCGAACCACGTCACCCAGCCGACCCGGTCGTAGGAGATGGTCACCGCCGGGTGCACGATCGGGATCGCGATCGCGACCAGGTAGACCAGCAGGCGGGTGGAAAACAGCAACGTCATGACAGGCAGACCTCCAGCGGTTCATCCTCGACGTGGACGTTCGGGCCTCTGACGGAAGGGCCGAGCATGAGGCGCTCGCGGCGCAGCGCCCACGCGCCGGGCAGGAACGGCGACCCGGTCCGAACGCTCCCGGGCGGCCGCAGCAGCGGCAGCCGGATGCGGTCGGCGCCCTCGGTGTCCGGCGCCGCCTTCCGTGGCAGCACGGCCGAAACGGTGCGATACAGGTGCACGGCGGTGTCGCCGAGCCGAGCGACGTGCCGGGCCAGGCCGGCGTCGAACGCGGTGGTGAAGATGAACAGCTCGTGCGGCTGCACGCCGCTGGGGTGCTCGGGCGCCGGGGTGTAGGTGATGGAGGAGAGCGCGCGGGCCAGCTCGTCGATGTCGTCGTCGGTGTCCACCTCGTGCTCGCCTTCACCGGTCGTGACGCGGAAGGTGAAGTCCTCGTGCTCGGCCTTGACCGCGCGCAGGAACGCCAGCAGCCAGCTCTTCAGGTAGTTGAGGTGGAACACCGAGTCCAGCGTCTCCCGCCCCGGCGGCCGGAAGTGGCGAAGCTCCACGTGCAGCAGCCGCGTCTGCTGCTGGCTCACGGGGGAGATGCGGGTGATTAGCTCGCCGGCGCGGCTGGAGGCCTTCCAGTTGATGTCCTTGAGCCGGTCGCCCGGCTCGTATTCACGCATGTAGTAGCGCTCTTCGTCGGACGCGCGCCGCCGCTGCGTGGTGTCGTCGCCCACGGCCGCGTCGATGCGCGGCGCCGAACGCATGGCCAGCGGCGCCGGACGCACCGCCAGCACCCGCCGCTCGTCGCGTCCCGGCAGGTGGCTGCGGGTAAGGCCGAACACGTCGCGTACGGCCAGCCGGGCTCTCAGCGCAAGCTCGCCACAGACCGGCAGCTCCAGGTGCAGGGGCAGCTCCTCCGACGCCGAGGAGACTTCCGCTCGCACGTGCACGGCGGCGCCGGTGCCGGCGCGCAGGCGGCCGGAGACCCGAGCGTGCAGTCGGAAGAAGTAGTGCGGCCGTCCGGCGCCCGCCGCCTTGAGGTCCAGGACGCCCGCGGTACGGGCCGAAAGCGGCCGGCCGCTGTCCCATGCAAGATTCACGGCGGCCATGCGGCGCGCCTGCAGGCGGCCGTCGGCGGCCAGCACCGCCAGCACCAGGACGGCGGCGCCGGCGAGGACGAACTCGTAGCCGTTGTCGGTTGCAAACGCGCTGCCCGCCAGGTAGCCGGCGGCGGCCAGCAGGGCGGTGCCTATCAGGGTGAAGGGGTAGTAGCGCAGCGCCGCGCGCAACGTGGTCCATCCCGGGCTCGACGGCGCCGGCCCACGGCGCAGGAGGCGGGAGGCGATCAGCCGGTCGCGGAGCGTCGGCGAGCGGCGGTCCGGCGCTTCGTGCGCGGAGAACGGTCCGGGGCGTGCGGAAGCGGGGCGCGCGGCAGGGGCGATGGCCATCAGCCGGCGCGGACGGGCAGCCGGTCGACCCGGACGGTCGATCGCACCTCATCGATCACGGCGCGCGCGTCGCCGGCGGCGTCCTCCAGGAGCAGCCGGTGGCTGACGCCGGGTACCAGCACCTCCTTGGCCAGGTCGATGGTCACGAACTCCTGGCCGCGCACCAGGGCCAGGGCGCGTGCCAGCCGCGACAGCTTGACGCCGGTGCGGGGGCTGGCCCCGGTCTCGACCGCCGGGTGCTGGCGCGTGAGCCGGACGCACTCGACCAGGTAGGCGATCAGTTCGTCGTGGATGAAGACGCGGTCGACCAGCCGTTGCCAGGAGATCAGCTCGTCGCACGACACCACCGCCTCGAGCTGGTCCCACGCGTCCTCGCGCCCGTGCTGGCGGACGATGCGCTCCTCGTCCGTGCTCGACGGGTAGCCCATGGAGAGCTGCACCATGAAGCGGTCGAGCTGCGGTATCGGCAGCGGAAAGAGGTGCGCGCCCTTGAGGTTCATCGTCGCGATGATGAAGAACGGGTCGGGCAGGCCGTAGGTGGTGCCTTCCACCGTGACCGCCTGCTCCTCCATCGCCTGCAGGAAGCTGCCCTGCGTCTTCGGGGTCAGGAGGTTGATCTCGTCACAGAGCACGAAGTGCGCGAACAGCGGGCCGCGCGTGAAGGTGAAGGCGCCGCTGGCGATGTCGTAGCGGTTGAAGCCCAGGATGTCCTGCGGCAGCAGGTCGACCGTGCACTGGATACGGCTGAAGTGGTCGATGTCGACGCCGCGGTCGGACGCCTCCGAGGTGTGCCAGCGGATGGAGGCGGCCAGCGCCTTGGCGAGGGAGGTCTTCCCGACGCCGTGCGAGTCGGCCAGGATGACGTGTCCGCCGGCCAGCTTGGCTGCCAGCAGGTGCTCGATCTTGCTTCCGCTGATGGAGATGATGGAGCGGACGTTGTCGATGATGCGGCGGATGCCGGCGCTGGCGTCGCGCACGGCGTCGGGTGTTGCGCCGTCATTCCACTCACTCATGGCGGGTCCATCCTGGCGGAGGGCCGTCGGTACGGCAGTACGCAAGGTTAGGGTTATTGAAACAAACGGTCAACGAACGCGGCATGAACGCGGCGTGAACGTGACATGATCGGAGCATGGAAATGACGCGCCACAGGGTGACCGTTCGGCTGCACCACACCGACGCCGCCGGGGTGCTGTTCTACGGCCGGCTGTTCGAGCTGGCCCAGGAGGCGTTGGAGGAGGCGCTGGAGGCCGGCGGGCTGCCGCTGGCCGCGCTGTTGCGCGCCGGCGGGCTCCCCCTGC
>JAPOQV010000182.1 GCA_026710565.1 Spirochaetaceae bacterium
CCCGGAGCGCGTCTTGGCGGACACCTCCTCCAGCGGGAACTCGATCACCGTGGTGATGGCCAGCTCCTCCGCGGTCGGCGGGCGCAGATCGCCGGTCCGTCCCGGGATGAGGCTCTCGACCAGTGCGTCGAGGGCGCGGCGCTTGTGCGCGCCGTGGATCGCGCGTCCGCGGGCATGGATGACCACGGAGCGGTAGTTCATGGACGAGTGGAACGCGGAGCGGGCCACGACCAGTCCGTCGAGGTGGGTGACGGTGATGCACGCGGGGGCGCCGTCCTCGAGCGCCCGCAGCATGGCGCTGTGGCGGTTGCCGTGCACGTACACGCACTCGCCGATGCGTGCGATGGCCGTGGGCAGGACCCGCGGGGCGCCGTCGGCCACGAAGCCGACATGGCACACGAGCGCCGTGTCGATGATCGCGTGCACGGTGTCCCGGTCGTACGCCGCGCGCTTGGGGCTCCGTCGCACGCGGCTGCGTTCGGTCGGGGCGTAGGTCGAAACTGAGTCATTCATGGGCACTCCCTCGCATCCCTGTGGGACGGCTCTCCACAAGCAGGTCCCTGTCAGATACCATCGCGTTTGATACCAGGAAAAGATCCAATTCGTGATGTTTTGTAGAACCATTCCATGCCCATGAGAGATGTCCATCAGTTGCCGCCGGAGGTCGCTCCCGACCCCGGCTCCGGGGAGCCGCTCTATCGGCAGATCTACCGGAACCTGCGCGCAGCCATCCTGTCGGGACGGCTGGAGCCGGGCGCGCGGCTCCCTTCGACCCGCGCGGCGGCAAGCGAGCTGGGGGTGGGGAGGAACACCGTGATCGCCGTCTTCGAGCAGCTCGCCGACGAGGGCTTCGTCTCCTCCCGGGTCGGCGACGGCACCCGGATCGCGGAAGTGGACGCCGCAGTGATCCGGCGCTCGCTGAAGAACACTCGACAGGAGGCCGCGGGGCGACCGGATCTGACACCCGCGGTCGGGCCCGCGGCTCTCTCCAAACGGGGCAGGGCGCTGTCCGGCGCCCCGCAGGGGTCGGTTGGCCAGGGCGCGTTCCAGACCGGACTGCCCGACATCGCGGCGTTCCCGCATCGCACGTGGGCGCGGATCGTGGGCCGCCACGCTCGCGAGCCGGAGGCGGAACGGCTCGGCTACGCGGACGCCGCCGGCGACCCTCGGCTGCGCGCCGCCATCGCCGGCTACGTCGCGGCGGCTCGGGGGGTGGAGTGCTCCCCGGAGCGAGTCATCGTCGTGACCGGCGCCCAGGCCGCCCTCGATCTGTCCGCACGCCTGCTCCTCGATCCCGGAGATCGTGCGTGGCTGGAGGAGCCGGGCTACCTCGGCGCGCGGGCGGCGCTGGTCGCCGCGGGCGCCCTGATCGTACCGGTACCGGTCGATGCGCAGGGCATGGACGTCGAGGCCGGCGAGGCGCGCTATCCGGGGGCTCGCGTGGCCTATGTCACGCCTTCGTGCCAATACCCCGTAGGGGCGACCCTGGTGCTGGAGCGCCGCCTCATGCTGCTCGACTGGGCGGAGCGCGCGGGCGCCTTCGTGATCGAGGACGACTACGACAGCGAGTACCGCTACCGCGGCCGGCCGATCGCCTCCGTGCAGGGGCTCGACCCGCACGGCCGGGTGGTCTACGTCGGCACCTTCGCCAAGACCATGCTGCCCGCGCTAAGGGTGGGCTACCTGATCGTCCCGGAAGGCCTGCAGGACGCTTTCTCCAGCGCGGTGCGCAACAGCGGGCACACGGCGCCGCAGCCGGTACAGGGCGCGCTCGCGGAGTTCATCGACTCCGGCCATTACGGCGCCCATGTCCGGCGCATGCGTAACCGCTACGCGCAGCGCCAGGCCCTGCTGTTCGCATTGGTGCGCGAGCATCTCTCCGGGACGATCGAGTTGACGCCGACCGACTGCGGCATGCAGGTAGCAGGGTGGTTCGCCGATGGCGTGGATGATCTGGCCGTCGCCGAAGCCGGCCGGCGGGCCGGCCTCGCCCTGCGCCCCCTCTCCGCTTACTGGCTGGGACCCGGCGCGCGACCGGGTCTGCACCTGGGTTACGCTGCGGTGTCGGCGGACGAGTTGGGGCCGGCGGTGCAGCAGCTTGCGCGCGTCATCGAAGCCCGCTCTGATCAGTGAATCCAGGAACTCAAGAAGACGAGAGGTGAGAGGCGGGGCCGAATACCTTTCGACGTTCGTATTGATTCACAGCCCCCTGGTTGGACCGCCATCTGTCGCGTGTCGGGGATTGTCGGCTACCACCCAGGGACGTATGGTTCCCGTGGGCGAACCTTCCATGGCTGATACCGCGCAACACGAACCCGCCACCCCGCAGGAGATCTGGAACATCCTCCGCGAGGTCTCCGCCGTGCAGCAGGAGACCGCGCGCCGGATGCAGGAGACCGACCGCCGTATCCGCGAGTTGAACGAGCTGTTCAACGGACAGTGGGGCAAGCTGATGGAGTCGCTGGTGGAAGGCGACCTCGTCAAGCTCCTCCAGCAACGGGGTATTGCGGTGCATCACACGGTCACCAACCCTCGGCAAAACTGCGGCGAACGGCGCTGGGAGTTCGACATCGTGGCCGTCAACGGCGAGGAGGTCGTGGTGGTGGAAGTCAAGACCACGCTCAGGGTGCCCGAAGTCGATCGTTTCATCGGGAGGCTGCACGAGTTTGCGGAGCTGATGCCCGAGTATGCCGGCCGCCGGATCTACGGCGCAGCCGCCTACTTGAAGGCATACCAGGAGTCCGACGTGCGTGCCGAGCGGCTCGGCCTGTTCGTGATTCGGGCGACCGGCAGCAGCGCCAGCATCACCAACCGGCAGGAGTTCACGCCACGCACGTTCGGCCACCGGAGTACGGCCCCCAGCCGTCGATAGGAGAGCCAATGGGTCGGACGTTCGCAGTCGAGGAGACGATCGACAGGCCGGCAGGGGAGGTGTGGGAGGCGCTGACCGACTGGAGCAACGCCCACCGCTGGATGCCCGGCGTGGACCGGATGGAGGCTCAGGGCGAGACCGCGGAGGGCACGGAGATCCGCTTCCAGGCCCGCAACGCGGAACGGGCGTCGGTCATCGCCCACTGCGAGACCGGGCGCTCGATCGTGCTGCGTTCGGTGCAGGGCGGCGTGATCGCCGACTACACGTACGAGCTGCATCCGGCGGGAGACGGCGCCACCCGCGTGACCCTGGTGGCCGAGTGCCGCTTCAAGGGGTTGCTGCTTCTCCTGATGTCGCCGCTTATCCGCCGCGCGATCCGCAGCGCCGACGGCGTCCAGCTCGAGCGCCTGAAGGGAGTCTTGGAGGCCGGCTGACCTTCGTCTGTGTACTGGCGCGCGGTATGTCGGAATTCGTCACATTCAAGCGCTGGACTCTTAGAGACGGGCGAGTAGAGTCTGAGCTCGTCAGGCTGGTTCGTGAGGAGATCGTGCCTCACTTCTTGGCAGTGCCGCGAGCGTTGGTGCGAAGCCATGAAATCCGACTACTACCGGATCTGGTATCGAGAGTACGTGCCGATTCTCCAGCGCTGGGACGAACTCATGGTGTTCGAACAGGAGTGGGGCACGGAGGACGTGCTCGGGTTCTCGGAGTAGTTCGCAGCCGTTCTCTTCAAGGTGATGAATGAGGTCTCGCCTCTTCATGCCTGCAAGTTGACAGGCTCCCGAATCACCTCTTGAGTGTCCTCAAGAGACTCTTGGGCCAAAATGCGGCTCGCCTCCAAGCGTCATCTCGATCGCTTCCAGGATATTTTCGCGGGCTTCTTGTAAAGTCTTTCCTTGTGTGTTGGCTCCCGGTAGTTCTTCCACGAACCCGATATATCCTTCCGGTACTTTCAGATAAACTGCCGTCAATGCCATCTCTCACTCCAGTTTCGAGCAGCTCAAGAAAGATCGCGGAGGTCAATTGGCCCGTGCCGAGCGCTCAGGAGCCGGCCGGCACGTTCGCGGACTCGACGATCCGCAACCACTCCTCGGCCGACGGGCAGACCGATGCGGGGTCTCTCCGGCTGCGGGCGACGAACCCCGGCACCTGCTGCCGGCCGGTGGGCAGGTCCGGGTGCGAGTAGCGCAGGTCGAGGCTCCAGCGGATGTGGTCGGACACGTTGGGTATCGAGCGGTGCATGGTCTTGTGCTGGGTCAGCAGCACGCCGCCGACGCGCACCGGGCAGAGGACGTGCTCGCCGTCGGGAAGCTGCTCGTCGACGACGCCCTTGAAGTTGCCCGCCGGTCCCATGCCGCGCTCGTGGCCGATCAGCGGCGCCCGGTGGCTGCCGGCGATGACCTCCATGCAGCCGTTCTCCCGCGTGGCGTCGACCAGCGGGATCCAGAGGTTGACCATGAAGGTCTCCTCGGCGTCGGGCTGCAGGTAGCCCAGGTCCTGGTGCCACGGCACGACGCCCTCGTCCTGGTAGGGCCGCTTGGCGCGGACGTTGAACTGCGGATGGGCCAGGATCTCCGGCCCGATCAGGGACTCGACGATGTCGACGAGCGCGGGATCGGTGTAGATCCGGAACATGCCCGCCGTGCGCTGCTTGCCGCGGCCCAGGTCCAGCAGGGGGGCCGGGTCGTCGAGCTGCAGTGCCAGCACGTGCAGCCGGCGCTCGAACGGCTCGTCCTCGTGCGCGTCGGACAGCCGGCCGTCGGCCAGCGCGGCCCGCGCGAAGGCGTCGACGTTCTGGTCAAGCTCGGCGCGGAACGGCTGGAGCACCGCCGGGTCGATGGCGTCGTCGACGAGGAGGTAGCCCTCCTCGCGGAAAAAGGCGAGTTGTTGCTCGGTGAGTCCGGACATGGGTTCCTCCGGTCGGGCTGAATCAGCTTACCCCGAATCGGCCGACCGCATTCGAGTGAACCTTTTGCCCTTGAACGACGCCCTGTGAGATGAAGCCGTAAAGGACCGATGGAGCCTCGTACCGATCACACTGACCACACCGATCAGGATCTCGCCCGGAGCATCCGGAGCGGCGACAAGGACGCCTTCGTCGCGCTGGTCCGGCGCTACGAGCGGCCGTTGAGTGCGCTGGTCCGTGATCGCCTGGGATCGGGCGACGCGGTCGAGGACGTGCTGCAGGAGACCCTCATGCGGGCGTGGTCGGGGCTGCGGGTGCAGGAGCCCGGGAACGTCCGCGCATGGCTCTACCAGGTGGCGCGAAACCGCTGCAGCGACTTCCTGCGTTCGGCGCAGCGGCGGGAGCGGATCGCCGAGGCCGCGAAGCTCGCGCTGACCGTCAACCGCATGGGAGTCGCGGACGCGCGCCGGCGCCGGTCGGCGGACGCCGTGATCGATGCCATGGAGGCGGTTCCGGAGCCGGAACGGCGCGCGATGCGGGCGTTCTACCTGGACGGCATGAGCATCGCGGAAATCGCCGCGCGCCATCGCTGTCCGCCGGGGACGGTGAAGCGGCGGCTGTCCCACGGCCGCGACCGGGTGCGCAGAGAGTTCGGCATCACCAAGACCAGGAGGGGTACGACGATGCGTGTCGAGAGCAAGGAATCCGGGAAGCCGTTTCCCGAACACCGTCCGGACATCACGGTGTCCAGGAGCGCGGGACAGCCGTTCTCCGTCGACCTTCGCGAGCTGGCATGGTGGTTCATCGTGCCGGAGGTCGGCGAACGGGTGCGCTGGGCGGAGTACGAGCAGACCCGCGACGGTTCGGCGCCGAAGTTGACCGAGGTCAACGCGATGGTGGCCCGGCGCCCGGCGGTCGTGCACGGACGGGAGTGCGTGGAGATCGAGGTCGACGAACAGGCGTTTGGCGATCGGACCGGATTGGTCGAGCAACTCAACCACTCTCTGGACGACGAGTATCGTCGCACCAGGGTCTGGGGCCGGCTGGACGATGCGGAGGTGCAGTGGGTGGCCTACGAGTCTACCCGTAGGGGCGACGGAATGAGAGAGCTACAGACCTTCCTTGACGAAAGTTGGGAGCACAATTTCGGGTCGTTTGGCCGCCTGATCGAGGACAAGGACTACCTGACCGAGCGGCCCGACGGAACGCTCGAACGCGGTCCGGACACTCCGAACATGTTCGCGAGCGGCCTGTTCGACATCCGCATCGGCGGGCGGCCATTCGCGTGCATGCGGGTCTTCGAAATCGAACCGGATGCAACCGAAGCAGACTCACTGGTGCTGTCCTACCTCAACCAGGAGGGCCGCACGGTCCTGTTCCGAAGGTACAACGGCAACCGCTGGGGCAAGCTGGACCGGCCTCCCCACCGGACCGGCGGTACCGAGCTGACCTGGAAAGAGGAGCTGCCGCACGCCCACCGGCTGGTGATCGACGGCATGACCTACGTGCACCAGTGGGACTACCTGACCGAGGAGTCCTGCGGGCTCTAGCGGTCAGCGGATTGCACGTGTACCATGAACGAACGATTACGCAGCGTTGCGCAGGGCTTCGCGCTGGCGGTACGCCAGGCTCCAGGCGCATTCACGCGCCTGCTCCTGTTGAACGTCATCGGGGGAGCAGCGCCCGCGGCCGTGTTGCTCACACAGAAGGTGATCGTCGATGGGATCGCCGGCTCCACGGGCGACACCGGGCTGATGTCGCTCCTGGGCACACCGTCCCTGCTGGCCGCGGCGATCGTGGGATTCCTGGTACTCGATATGCTGCTCGACTTCGTGGAGCAGTTCGTCGACTTCGAGGAGACGACGTTTCGCGACCGGATCCTGGCCGGAACGAAGCGTCTCCTCCTGGAACACCTGGGGGAGCTGCGCGGCATCCTACCGTTCGAGACGCCGGCGTTCGCAAGCCGCCTGAACCTTGCGGTGGCGAGCATCCCCAGCATCGATCACTTCGGCAACGCGCTGAACTACCTGATGGTCGGCGTGCTCGCGGTGGTGCCGGTCGCCGCGCTGACCGCCACGCTGGCCTGGTGGGTGCCGCTGCTGATGATCGCGGCGGTCGCGCCGTCGATGCAGGTACAGAACCGGATCGAGGATCGCTCATGGTCGCTTGAAAAGGCACAGGCGGAGACCGCAAAGCGGATGGACGCCCATGAGCAGATGCTCACCTCTCCTCGCTACGCCAAGGAGACGCGCCTGCTCTCGATCGGCGGGCTGCTGTTGGGGCGCTGGCAGGCGATGTTCGACGGCGCGCTGCGCGAGGTGCTCGGCCTTCGGGCGAAGGGCCGCCGCACGGTGCTGCTCTGGTCACTGCTGTCGGCGGCCGGCGTCGGCGGGGCATTCCTGTTCGTCGTGCACCAGGGGCTGCGGGGAGTGCTGTCCGCCGGCGACCTGGCGCTCTACGTCGGATCGATCTTCTATTTCCGCCGCGGCCTGACGCGCTTCCTGCACTGCCTCGTCGAGCTCCAGGCTCAGGGGCTGCGGGTCAAGGCGATCCAGGACGTCCTGGACATGGACGACGTCCTGCGCGACCGGCCGGCCGCCGCCCGAGCGGAGTCCGCCGACGGTCTGGTGTTCCACGGCGTCACCTTCCGCTACGCGGGTGCGCAGCAGGACGCCGTGCGCGGCGTGAGTTTCGGCGTGCCGCCCGGTCGATCGGTCGCCCTGGTCGGCGCCAACCGCTCCGGCAAGACGACGCTCGTCAAGCTCGCCTGACGCCTGTAAGACCCCGCCACCGGCACGGTGAGCCGGGACGGCCGGCCCCTTC
>JAPOQV010000183.1 GCA_026710565.1 Spirochaetaceae bacterium
CAGGACGTTGCAGCCTGCGGCACAGTCCTCCCTGGTGGCGTCCTCCAGCTCGTTGTGGCTGATGCCGCCGGCGCAGGGGATGAAGATCATGGCCGTCGGCGCCCGCTCCGCGATGTGGCAGGCGTCGTGCCCGGCACCGGATACGATCTCCATGGCACCGCACCCGACCGCGGCGGCCCCCCGGCGTACCGCATCGATGCAGCCGGGATCGAAGCGCAGCGGAGACTGGTGCCAGATCTCTTCCATGCTCACGTGCAGACCCGCCGCCGAGCAGGTGGCCGCCGCCTCGGCTTTCAGCGCGGACCGCATCGAGGAGAGCCGGCCCTCCTCCGGGTGCCGCAGGTCCACGCTGAAGCCCACGCGCCCGGGTATCGTGTTGCGCGAGTTCGGGTGCACGTCGAGCTGGCCCACCGTCGCGCACGCACCGGGCAGATGCTCGCGGCCGATCCGACGGACGGCCTCCACGATGCGGGCGGCGCCGAGCAGCGCATCGCGGCGGTTCTCCATCGGGGTCGTGCCGGCATGTGCCTCCTGGCCGGTGACGTTCAGGTCGAACCAGCGCTGCCCCTGCGCCCCGGTCACCACGCCGATGGACTTCCCGGTCTGCTCCAGGACCGGACCCTGCTCGATGTGGAGCTCGAAGTACGCCGCGACCTCGTCCATCGATACGCGGTCCGTGCCGCGATAGCCGATCCGCTCCAGCTCCGCGCCGAATCTGCGGCCCTCCGCATCCGTGGTCGCTGCCACCCTGCCGGGGTCGAACTGACCCGCGAACACGCCTGAGCCCATCATCGAAGGGGCAAAGCGACAGCCCTCTTCGTTCGTCCACGCCACGACCTCGATCGGCCGTTCGGTCACCTGGTCCCGGTCGTTGAGGGTGCGCACGACCTCGAGCCCTGCGAGCACGCCATACGCGCCGTCGAACTTGCCTCCGGCCGGCTGCGTGTCGAGATGGCTGCCCGCCAGGACCGCCCGATGGCCGCCGAGCCGGCCGGGTCGACGGGCGAAGATGTTGCCCGTAGGGTCGATACGGATGCGGCAGCCGGCTTCCCGGCACCAGGAGATGAACAGGTCGCGCGCCTCGCGGTCCAGATCGGTGAGCGTCTGCCGGTTGACTCCTCCCCGTTCGGTCGCACCGAGCTGCGCCATGCGCATGAGGCTGTCCCAAAGCCGGGCGCCGTCGATCTTCATGGGCCGATCATCCTCGCACGACTCCTCAGCCCGCGTGCAACGCGCCGTCAGCTACGCGGCAAACGCGACTCCCTGACGCGTCAGGTCGGCGACTACCGCGTCGAGCGACTCGCTCAGAATGGCGACGATACGGTCGATCTGCTGCCTGGTCAGGATGAGCGTCGGCGACAGTACCGCAAGGTTGCCGATCGGACGAATGATCAGCCCCCGCGATTGCGCCGCGCGCGCGACGTGCCGGCCGATCTGGACGTCGCCGGCGAACGGCTCCCTGGTGTCGCGATCCTTGACGAACTCCATGCACAGCATGAAGTGACTGCCGCGCACGTCGCCGACGATCGGCACGCTCCCGAGCGTCCGCAATCGCTCGTGGAAATAGGGACCGGTTTCCTGGACACGTTCGCAGATGCGCTCGCGCTCCATGACGTCGATGTTGGCCAGGGCAACGGCGCAGGACGCCGCATGCCCGGAGTAGGTGAAGCCGTGCGCGAAGATGGCGCCGTCGGATCTCGGACGCGACAGTCCATGGTACACGCGATCCGAAATGATCGTCGCGCCCAACGGCAGGTAGCCGGAGGTGATTCCCTTTGCGGTCACGATCATGTCCGGCACGATGCCGTATCGCTCGTGACTGGCGAAGAAGCATCCGAGCCGGCCGAAGGCGGTCACCACCTCGTCTGACACGTAGAGGATGTCGTGCTCGTCGCACACCTGCTTCATCCGCCGATGGTAGCCGTCGGGAGCGACCAGCACGCCGCCGGCGCCCATGATCGGTTCGGCGAAGAAGCACGCGATGTTGTCCGCGCCGAGCTCCGCGATCGTGCCTTGGAGATCCGCAACCAGATAGTCGCGGTAGGCCGCCTCGTCGCCGATGCCAGCCGGCATGCGATAGCAATTGGCCTCGGAGACATGGTGCACCAAGCCCTGCGGAAACTGGAATCCCGGCTTGTCAGCCGCCTTGCCGGAGAGAGCCGATGCCAGAAACGTGCTGCCGTGATAGGCGTTCCGCCGCGAGATGACCAACCGTTTCGAGGGCTTGCCGATCGTGTCGAAATAGTAGTGGGCGATCCGCACGGCCGAGTCGTTGGCAGTGGACCCGCCGGTGCTGTAGAAGGTGTGATTGAGGTCTCCCGGGGCCAGTTCGGCCAGCTTGGCGGCCAGTTCCGTAGCCGGCGGATTCGCCAGGTTGGCGAAGTAGGAGTACTGCGGCAGCGTGCCGAGCTGGCGCGCCGCCGCATCGATCAGCTCCCGGCGCCCGTAACCGACGTTGGCGAACCACAGCCCTCCGATTCCGTCGATGAAACGGTTGCCGTGGGCGTCCCACACGTATGCCCCGTCGCCGCGGACCATGGTCGTCGATCCCGAACGGATCCAGTCGGTGAAATCGGTCCAGGGATGGACGCAGTGCTCCAGGTCGGTCCGATGGAGGTCTTCCGCGTCATGATTTGGTGCGAGCATGGCTACTGCCTCACACGCTAAACGACGCCGCGCACCGCCGTGAATATCCCCTTGGGGACATCGCTGCGGAAGGAATTGTCCCCAAGGGGATATTCACCGGCGCTCCTGGTGTCTGGTAGCGTCGGATCAAGCAGAGCCATGGCTCCTCGAGTGTGCCATGAGAAACCATGATTCGGGAGGGCGATGACATGCTCAGAAAACTCGGGACGGGATGCGCGGCGTTCATTCTGATAACGGCGGCCGGCGTAGCTTCCGCGGAAGAAATGGTTCTCAACGTGTACAACTGGTCCGACTACATCGCCGAGGACACGATCGCCGATTTCGAGGAGCGCACCGGAATCAAGGTCAATTACGACGTGTTCGACTCGAACGAGGTACTGGAGGCAAAGCTGCTGGCCGGCAACAGCGGCTACGACGTGGTGGTGCCGGCAGCCAGCTTCCTGGAGCGGCAGATCATGGCCGGCGGGGTCGCCAGGCTGGACAAGAGCAAGCTGAGCAACTACGGGAACCTGGATGCGACCATCCTGGAGCGGGTTGCAGCTCACGACCCCGGCAACGAGCACGCGGTCCCGTACATGTGGGGCACGACCGGCTTCGGCTACAACGTCGGCAAGGTGGAGGCGATCATGAGCGACGCCCCGACCGGCAGTTGGCGCATGCTGTTCGATCCCGACGTGGTCGCGGAACTCGCGGACTGCGGGGTGACGCTGCTGGACGCGCCGACCGAAGTGTTCGCCAATCTGATGGGCTATCTCGGACGCGATCCGAACAGCGAGAGTCCGGAGGACGTCGAGCTGTTCGAGGAGCACCTGTCGAAGATCCGGCCGCACATCAGGTACTTCCACTCTTCACAGAACATCAACGACCTGGCCAACGGGGAGATCTGCGTGGCCATGGGCTGGAGCGGCGACATGCTCATCGCGCGCGACCGCGCCGTGGAGGCCGGACAAGGCGTCGAGATCGCCTATACCATTCCCGAGGAAGGAGCGGTCATCTGGTTCGACAACCTGGCCATCCCGAGCGACGCGCCGCACCCGGAGAACGCCCACCTGTTCCTGGACTACATGATGGAGGCGGAGGTGGCCGCCGCGATCTCCAACTACGTGTTCTACGCCAACGCGAATGGCGCGTCGCTCCCGTACGTGGACGACGAGGTGAAGTCCGATCCGTCGATCTATCCCGCGGACGCCGTCAAGGAGAACCTGTTCGCGGATCTGGCCGACTCGCCCGCGTTCACGCGCTTGCTGACGCGGGCATGGACCAGGGTAAAGACCGGGCAGTGACGGCTCGGCCGCGAGCCGCGGCCTGCTGATCGCGGCGTATCGCCAATGGGTCTACCGGGGCGTCCGGATCGCGTGCAGGATGTGCCGGTGACCCCGCCGCGGACGGCTCCGGCCGGTGACCTTCCCGGCAACGAACCCCGATGCGGGCACTACGTTCGCATCGAGGGGGTGACGAAGACCTTCGGAGACGTCACCGCCGTCGACGACGTCTCCCTGGGAATCCACCGCGGCGAGATCTTCTGTCTGCTCGGCAGTTCCGGGTGTGGCAAGACGACGCTGCTGCGGATCCTGGCCGGCTTCGAGACCGCCACCGGCGGCCGCGTGCTGATCGACGGTGACGACATGGCCGGCATACCGCCCTATGAGCGGCCGGTCAACATCATGTTCCAGTCCTATGCCCTCTTTCCGCACATGACCGTGGAGAAAAACGTCGCCTTCGGTCTGCGGCAGGACCGCATCGCGGCCCGAGAAACCAGGCGGCGCGTTCGTGACATGCTCGACCTGGTCAGGCTCGGTCCGCTCGCGCGGCGCCGGCCGCATCAGCTCTCCGGAGGGCAGCGCCAGCGCGTCGCGTTGGCCCGTGCCCTGGTCAAGCATCCGAAGCTGCTGCTGCTCGACGAGCCGCTGGCCGCACTGGACAGGAAGCTGCGCGAAGAGATGCAGTTCGAGCTGATCACCATTCAGAAGGAAGTCGGCGTCACGTTCGTCGTGGTTACGCACGACCAGGAAGAGGCCATGGCGCTGTCGGACCGGATCGGTGTCATGGACGCGGGCAAGATCGTCCAGACCGGCACTCCGAGTGCGATCTACGAATCGCCGGGCACCCGGTTCGTGGCCGGATTCGTCGGCTCGGTGAACCTCTTCGAGGGCCGCGTGGTGGCGGAGGACGCCGGCCACCTGATCATCGAATGCGAGGGTGCCGGCTGCCCGCTGTACAGCGACCGTGGAGTCCGCGCCGCGCACGGTGATCGGGTCTGGGTGGCGGTACGCCCGGAGAAGCTTCAGATATCGCGCGATGCGCCGTCCCGGGAGTACAACCGGATCGAGTCCATGATCACGGAGGTCGCCTACCGGGGGAATCTCACCATGTACCGGCTGCGGGCCGCCTCCGGTACGGAGCTGCGCGTCTCCCGGCCCAACCTCGCGCGCGCGAACGCCGACCGTCAGGACATGGGCGAGCGGGTCTACGTGTCGTGGCATCCGTCGAGCTCCGTGGTACTGACGTCGTGATGCGCTGGCGCACCTTCGCGATCGCGGTCCCCTACCTCTGGCTCCTGCTGTTCTTCCTCGCGCCTTTCGCCATCGTCCTTAAGATCGCGCTCTCCGAGGCGATGCTGGCCCGGCCGCCGTACGCACCCCTGTTCGAGTGGGGCCCGGACGGCTCCCTCGCGGTTCGGGCAAGCCTGAAGAACTTCCTGTTTCTGTTGCGTGACGACCTGTACTGGAAGGCTTACCTGAATTCGGCAAGGATCGCGCTGATCTCCACCGCGTTCTGCCTGATCCTGGGCTATCCGGTCGCATACGGAATCGCGCGGTCCTCTCCCACGGCGCGCACCGTATTGCTGATGCTGGTGATTCTGCCGTTCTGGACATCGTTCCTGCTGCGCGTCTATGCCTGGATCGGCATCCTCAAGAACAACGGCCCGATCAACAACATGCTGCTGGCCATCGGCATCATCGACGAGCCGATCACGATGATGCAGACCGAATTCGCGGTGTATGTCGGCATCGTATACGCCTACCTGCCGTTCATGATCCTGCCGCTCTTCGCGAGGCTGGCACGGATTGACCACACCCTCCTGGAGGCCGCGGCGGATCTGGGCTGCCGCCCGCTCAGGGCGTTCCTGACCGTTACCTTGCCGCTTTCGCTCCCGGGTATCGTGGCCGGTTCGCTGCTGGTCTTCATCCCAGCGGTCGGCGAGTTCGTGATTCCAGCGCTGCTCGGCGGGCCCGACACCCTGATGATCGGCCGGGTGCTCTGGGACGAGTTCTTCGCCAACCGCGACTGGCCGGTTGCATCCGCGGTCGCCATCGCGGCGCTGTTTCTGCTGGTAATTCCCATCACCGTGTTCCAGCGACTCCGCTCGGACCAGGAGGGAGCGTGAACCCCCGACGCTCCCTGTTCGTGACGACCGCGATGGCGCTCGGCTTCGCCTTTCTCTACCTGCCGATCGCCTCGCTCATCGCCTACTCGTTCAACGCGTCCAAGCTGGTGACGGTATGGGGCGGATTCTCCGCCCGGTGGTACGGAGAGCTGCTGCGCGACGACCAGGTCCTGCGGGCGGCCTGGCTGAGCCTGCGCATCGCGTTCATGAACGCGACCATCGCGATGGCGCTCGGCACGCTCGCCGGTCTGGCGCTTGCGCGCATGGGCCGTTTTCGCGGGCGCCTGCTGTTCACGGGCATGACTTCGGCACCCCTGGTGATGCCGGAGGTGATCACGGGCCTTTCCCTGCTGCTGCTGTTCGTCGCCATGGAGGACCTGATCGGCTGGCCCGGCCGGCGCGGCGTCACGACCATCACGATCGCACACGTTACCTTTTCGCTTGCCTACGTGGCGGTGGTCATCCAGGCGCAACTCGCCAGCACCGACGAGTCGATCGAGGAGGCCGCTCAAGACCTGGGGGCTCGGCCCGCGAAGGTCTTCTGCGTGATCACCCTGCCCCTCATCTCGCCGGCGCTCGTCTCCGGCTGGCTGCTCGCCTTCACGCTGTCGCTCGACGACCTGATCATCGCCAGCTTCGTGTCCGGCCCCGGTTCCAGCACGTTGCCGATGGTCGTCTTCTCCAAGGTCCGTCTCGGCGTGAGCCCGGAGATCAACGCGCTGGCGACGCTGTTCGTCCTGGTGGTCGCCGCCGGCATCACCGCCGCATCGCTGATCGCGAGTCGCGCGGCACGGCGGCGCGCCCGTGACGAGAACGCGGCAGTCGACCGCTCGGCAGGATGACTCACTCCCCGGCCGGTTGCTGCTGCGTACAGCAATGGATGCCGCCGCCCGCATAGTTGATGGCCGTCGGATCGATCTGCACCACCGTACGTCCCGGGTAGGCGGCAGCCAGCGCCGCCGCGGCCGCGTCGTCCTTGGCGGCGTTCCCGTACCTGGGAGCGACCACCAGTCCGTTGGTCACCAGGTAGTTGGCATAGCTGGACGCCCTTACCACGTGGATGGGGCGGCCGTGCGGAAACGGCGGGACGTGCGCGGGGTATTCGAGATCGGCCAGCCACCTATACATGTTCTCCTCGGGCGAGACCGCCAGGCATGCGACGTCCGGCACGGGCAGGCGAACGATGTGAAACGGCTCGCCGGACTGATCCGTGGCCCGCGACAGGATGCGAAACGCCTCCTCGCACCGGGCGTAGTTCAGAGCTGCCAGCGGGTCTCGGGCGGCCTCCTCCGGGGCGACCTGGGCCAGCACGATCTCACGCGGCCCGGCGAATCTGACCATCTCGTCCAGGTGCCCGCCGGTCGTGGCCGGGCCGTAAAGGTGGATCTCCTTACCCGCTGCGTCCCGATAGGGAATCGGTCCCCACGTCGCGTGCAGGTCTTCGCCGAGGCCGTTGTTGATCCAGATCACCTTGGTCACGCCGAGAACGCTGTGGTAGGCGCGCTCCAGGGCCGCCTCGTCGAGCTGCGGATTCCGCTCGGCCTCCACGGCCCGGCAGACCAGCAGGGTGCCCTGACCGTTGACGACTCTGCCTCCGCCTTCGCTCACCACGTCGGCCGATACGAGATGGTCGATGCCCAGGTGCCGGGCCACCCGCTCCGGCAGGTCCGTCATCGCGCGGGACACCGGATCCGATGAGGTCGCGTATCCCCACTGATTCTGGAGAAAGCGCGCGATGCCCAACCGATTCGCGCGGTTCCGCGTGAAGATCGGCCCGTAGTCCCGGACCCAGATATCGATCTGATCGATGTGGACGAAGTCGAGATGGTCGCTCACGGGATGGTCATGCGTGGCCAACCAGCGCCGCGCCTCGCGCTCCCCCGTTGCGTCCGTGCACAAGACCTTGACGGCCACGCCGTGGGCACAGAGCGCGGCCATGATCTCTGCGATCGGTACCCTGGTGTCGAGCGCCGCAGCCGCGTACGGCTGCTCTTTCGGCCACCCCATCCAGATCGCGGCGTGCGGCTCGAACTCCGCGGGCATGACGAAGTCCCCCGCGACCGTCCCGTCCGGATGCGCTCGGTCACCGCCCATCGCAGAGTCGCGCGTCACTGTAGTGTTGCCATTCGGATCTGCCCATGTCCCCGAGTGGACGCTCATGTCTGTGCGCGCCCACACCTCGCCTACCGCTCCGGTGACTCCGGAGGAGCGTAGCCGATGCTGCGCAGGAAGCGTGAGAACAGGGCGGACTGCGAGCTGATCGCGAGCCTTCGGTAGATGCTCTTGCGATGGTTCTTCACGGTGCCGACCGCGATGCCGAGATGCTCGGCTACCGACTTCGACGAGTGCCCCTTCAGGATGAGAGCGACGATCTCGCGCTCTCGCGCCGAGAGAGAACGGAATTCGCTGCGGCGCAACGCCTCGTCGAGTGTCAGGAACGACGGTGACCCGCGGCCTGCTCCCTCGCGGGCGCCGAGCGGTTCGGCATCCCACTGCCGCTGCATCAGGTGCTCGACGACCGGCCGGAAATGACGGAGCCGCTCGATGCCTTTCTTCGAGAACGCCTCCATGCCACGGGCGCGGCCGATGGAAGCGAAGACGTGCGAACCGTCTCTACGACTCACGAACATTCCGATTTCATCCGCCAATCCGACGTCGGCGTAGTAGCTGGAGAAGTACCGGGACTTGCGGAAGTGGTCAGGCTGGATGTCCTGCAATGGCACTACGCACTGGCGCGGACCGGCGAGCAGATAGTCGTAGAACGGATCGAGCAGGTAGGCGCCCGACAGATACGCGCCGACGACGATCTCGCGCCGCTCCGGGCGGATGTCGTCATAGAGGAGCACCGGCCGGCCGTCTCGGGCGAGCAGGGTGACCAGGGAGGACGTGAACGGAATCAGGGCGCCGACGAACGACAGCAGTGACCGCGGTCCGGCCGCAGTGCCGCTGTCGCGAATGGCCCGGGCGAGCAGCTCCACCGTCGCCTTGTCCATGGAAGGCCGCCCTCGCCGTTGCCCTCAGCAGCCCACGGCGCGGACAGGTTCAGCCGTCAAGGTGACGGGAGAAGAACCTGACCCAGTTGCGGTACATGACGTCGGTGACCTGGTCGTCGCCGTAGCCGCGGCGGGCAAGCACGTCGGCGAGCCGGTTGTAGTCGACCACGGTGTCGATCTCCGCCGGAGCGCCGGTTCGCCCTCCCTGGCCATCCGTGTCGCCGCCGATGCCGGCGTGCCGGGCGTCACCGGCGAGCTGACAGATGTGGTCGACGTGGTCGGCCAGGTCGTCGAGCGTGACGTCCGCCTTGCCGAACGGACGCTGCAGTCCCACCACCTTGGCCCAGTCGATGCCGCCGCGGTACAGCATGGCGGTGTCCATCGACACGCCGATCACGCCGCCACGCTCGATGATCGCGCGCAGGACCTCGTCCGGGAACTGCCGTTCGCCCGGGACGAGCGCCCGGCAGTTCTGGTGCGTGGCGATCACCGGGCCGTCGTACCGGTCGAGCGCCTGCGTGATGGTCGCGTCGGACGCGTGCGTGGCGTCCAGCACGATGCCCAGCCGGCTCATGTCGGCGAGCAGCCGGTCTGCCGGCGGAAACAACCCGCCTTCGGTCCCGGTGCCGGTGCCGTGGCCGTAGGCGCTGGTGTCGTAGTGGGTGAGGCTGACGATGCGGAGGCCGGCGTCGAAATACTCGGCCAGCGTCTCGGTATCCAGCACCGGGTCCGCGCTTTCCAGCCCCAGGATCACGCCCACCGGCAGGTCGTCGAAGCCGGCCTCCTCGCCTGCCGCCGCCTCCCACCGCCCCATGTGCTCGCCCAGGTCGGCCGCCGAGCGCAGGATGCGGTAGTGGCCGCGCCGCTCCATGATGCGGTAGTAGGCGATCTGGCCCCACGCCGCCGCGTAGGACAACTCGCCTGATCGATGTCCCCACAACTGCGCGCCCGGGCGATGGATGCGCGCGTTGACCTTGCCGATGAACGACGCGACGCCGGCCCGGCGCTGTTCCGGCACCGATGCCATCAGCCCCGCCTGCACCTGTGGGTTCTCGCCCGGCGCCCCGGCCGGCGGGGCGGCGCGCACGGCATGGATCGGCTGCGTCAGGTCTGCGTTCAGCGCCATGGCAGCGCAGACCGGGTAGTCCCCGTCGAAGATCAGCATGTGGTTATGCGTCGCTCCAGTCGAAGACGACGTTCATCATCGTCTTGTCCCGCTTGAACGCCAGGTCGTACGCCTGTTGCATCTCCGTGTAGTGCAGCCGGTGGGTGATCAGCTTGCTCGGCCGGAGCACGCCGTCGGCCATGAGCTGCAGCACGTGCGGCCGGTGGTGGCGCGTGCCGGCGGCCATGCCCGACAGCTCTGCCGGGCGCGGATACAGGCTGGGGTCGCCGCCGGAGACGGCGATCAGCGTCACCGCCTTGTCGTAGAAGAGCTGCATCGCCAGCGGGTTGAAGTCCAGGTCCTCCTCGCCGCGGCCGAGCAGGCTGACGATCGCCACGCGCCCGTCGCGGCGCACGACCTCCAGCGAGGTCTTGTAGGCCGGCCACGGGTTGGCGGTCAGGATCACCAGGTCGATGCCGCGCCCGTCGCTGAAGCGGTCGAGCTTGGCGTCGAGGTCGGGATCGTCGGACATGAGCGCCTCGTGCGCGCCCATGGTGCGCGCGGCGTTCAGGCGGATGTCGCTGTTGCCCAGCGCCACGGTGCGCGCGCCGAACAGCGGCCCCAGCGCCACCGCGCCCAGACCAAGGGTGCCGAGCCCGACCACGGCCACCGTCTCGCCCGGACGGAACAGCGCCTTGTGATAGCAGAGCGCGCTCAGCGCGTAGAGATTGCCGTACACGGCATCCTCGGGATCGGCGCCGTCCGGGACCTTCGCGGGGTCCTCGCCCGCCTGCATGATGTACATCGACTGGTGCCAGGTTCCGGAGATCACCCGGTCGCCGACCGCCAGGTGCTTCACGGCGCTACCCACTCCGCGCACGATGCCGAAGTTGCTGTCGCCGACCCCGCGCGGGTAGTCGGGCGCGCCGGGCACCCGTTCGGCGCCCTCGTAGTTGCCTCGGTCGGTACCGATCTTCAGGGCGCTGACCGTGGTCTGCACCCACACCTCGTCCGGCGCCAGGTTGTCGGTGTCGAGGGTGTCCTCTTCGAGACGCAGGTCTCCGGGTCCGTAGAGGATGGCCTTCTTGTAGGTGGTCATTGCGAGGCCTCCTCTTTCCCGTCGTCGGCGAGGTGGGCCTGCAGGCGCTGCGCCTGCTTGCGGCTGCCGATGTGGAGCTTCCGGTGTGCCTCCTCCGAGGAGGCGAACGGCGCATCGCCGGTGCCGTGCCAGCCGAGCTGCGTGAACATCGGGTTGCGCCGGCCGGTCTGCGCCTCGCGCCGCTCGACGTGGGCGGCCATCCGCTCCTCCAGCAGGGCGACCACGCCCGGCTCCCGGTCGGCCAAGTTGTCCAGCTCCTCCGGGTCGCGCGCCACGTTGTACAGCTCCACCTCCGGCTTGAAGTGAAAGTCAGGCTCCAGGGCGTGGATGAGCTTCCACTCCGGCGTGCGCCAGCCGTGCTTGCGCATCCAGGTCGCCTCGGTCAGGTACAGCTCGCTCTCCGGGACGAACGGCTCGCCCCGCGCCAGAGGCACCAGGCTGCGGCCGTCGAACTCCAGCCCCGGATCGACGCCGAGCAGCTCCAGCATGGTCGGCGTCATGTCCTTGGTCTGCACCCAGGGATCGACCTGCACCCCGGCCGGCACCTGCCCGGGAGCTCGGATGACCAGCGGCACCACCAGGTTCGGGTCGTAAAGGCCGTGGTGGTCGTACCAGCACTCGTGCTCGTCCAGGGTCTCGCCGTGATCGGCGGTGAGGACCACCACGGTGTCCTCGGCCAGGCCGAGTTCGTCGAGCACCGTGAACAGCCGGCCGATCGCCGCGTCCATGTAGGCGACCGCCCCGTCGTAGAGGCTGTTGACGAATTCGGCGTCCGTGACCTTCCCCGGAAACCATGAGCTGAAGTAGTCGGCGAACGGCGCGAACGCGTACAGGCCGTCCAGCGAGTGGTTGGACGGATCGAGCTCGTCTCCCTCGTAGAAGAGGCGGTCGAAGGGGGCCGGCGGCAGGTACGGGCTGTGCGGGTCCATGTGGCGCAGGAACAGGAAGAACGGATCGTCGCCGCCGGCGACCTTCCGCAGGTACGGGACCGTGACCTCGTTGAGGGCGTGCGCCTTGGGCATGCTGCCGGGCTCGTCCCCCCAGCCGTCGTACTCCAGGTAGGTCTGGAAGCCCCTGGAGGCCGGATTGCCCGTAAAGCCCACGCAGCAGGTCGAGTAGCCGGCCTGCTCCAGGATCGCAGGCAGCACCGGCGCGGCCACGTCGCCCTTGTGGCGCAGCCCCACCACGCCGGTGCCGAAGCAGTCGCGGCCGGTGAGCATCGACGAGTAGGCCGGCGTGGTCGGCACGCTCGGGCTGAACGGATGGCGGAACATCGTCGCCTGCTCGGCGAAGCGGGAGATGTGCGGAGTGGTCAGCCGGTGGTAGCCGTGCAGGCTCATGCGGTCGCGGCGCAGGCTGTCGATCGCGATCAGCAGCAGGTTCGGCCGGGACCCCATCAGCGTGCCCCCAGCGCCTTCAGGCAGGCGTTGAGGTAGCCGGCGCTCTCCGCGGCGATGACGGCGCTGGCGGCCGGATCGTCCCACGTCTGCGCGCCGATCACCTCCAGGCTCAGCGCGCCGTCGTAACCGGCCTCCGCCAGCACGCCGCAGTAGCCGGCCAGGTCGATCTGGCCGCGGCCGCACGCCTGCTGGGAAGGCGGTCCGGGAGAGGGCTCCCGCGACGGGCAGTCGCGGATGTGGACGTGCCGGACGCGGCCGACCACGGCGCGGATCGCCTCGACCACGTCCTCGCCCGCGCGGTGGATGTGGCTGGGGTCCATGTTGACGCCGAACCCGGGCGAGTCGATCGCCTCCATGACCGCCAGCGTGGTCGGCGTGTCGTGCACGGCGCTGCCCACGTGCGCCTTCAGGCAGAGGGTGACCCCGTGCGCGTACGCCTCGTCGGACAGCGCCGCGATGCGCTCCACGGCGGACTTGAGGGACTCCTCGTCGCCGGTCTTGCCGCCGGAGCCGATGCACACCGCCGGGATGCCGATCTCGGCGGCGGCCTCGAAGGCCAAGCGCAGCCGCTCCTCGTTGAGCGCGGACTCCTCCATCGCCAGCGCCTGCAGCCCGTGATCGTCGAGGATCGTGCGCAACTCGGCCGCCTGCGCACGCCAGTTCGTCAGTTCCAGGTGCTCGCACATGCCGGCCAGGGCCGCGACCTCGACCCCGTCGTAACCGGCCGCCGACAGGAGGCGCGCCGCGGTCGCGAATCCGGACCGGCCGAAGAGAACGGTGTTCGCTGAGAGCTTGATCATGGTTGGCCGCATCATGTCACCTGCGGCCGGCCCGGCGCCACCGCGCCCGAGGAGCAGGAACCGGCGCGACTTGACTGTCGCTTCGCGCCTCACCTATGTTCCCCTGCTCTGCCATGGCATTCGAATCACGGGTCTACGCGCTGCGCATCGAACCTCATCCCAACGCCGACCGCCTGGAGCTGGCGGCGATCGGCGGATATCGCTGTGTCGTCGGCAAGGACAGCTACGCCGACGGCGACTTGGCCGCCTACATCCCGGAAGGCGCGATCTGCCCGGAGTGGCTGATTACGGAGCTGGGGCTGGAAGGCAAGCTGGCCGGCAGCAGGAAGAACCGCGTCAAGGCGGTGCAGCTTCGCGGTTCGCTGTCGCAGGGTCTGGTCTATCCGGTCCGCGACGGGATGATTCGCGGCCGGCAGGTAGCCGAGAGAGACGACGTCACCGAGTTGCTGGAGCTGGTCAAGTACGAGCCGCCGATCCCGATCTCCATGCAGGGCGAAGTGCGAGCGGTGCACGGTGCGACCCTCAAGTACGACATCGAGGACTTCAAGAAGTACCCGGAGGAGTTCCGCGACGGCGAGCCCGTGGTCATCACGGAGAAGCTGCACGGCACGTGGTGCTGCCTTGGGTGGCATGCGGACCACGGGCCGATCGTCACCTCCAAGGGCATGTCGGACAAGGGTCTGACACTGCTGCTCAACGACGCGAACCAGACCAACCTGTACGTGCGCACCCGGGGCGCGTACCAGGAGGCGTTCGAGTCGGCGCGCGCCCACCTGGCCGGCGACGGGCGGCCCTTCTACGTCCTGGGCGAAGTGTACGGCCGCGGCGTACAGGACCTGCACTACGGTCAGCCCAATCCGGCGTTCGCGGTGTTCGACGCGTACGTCGGCGAGCCCGGGACGGGTCGCTTCCTGAACCCGGACGAGTTTACGGAGTCCCTGAGCGATCTGTTTCCGCTGGTGCCCGTGCTCTACCAGGGACCGTTCAGCCTTGCGAAGCTGCAGGAGTTGACCGACGGCGCCACCACCCTGGGCGGCGCGCATGTGCGCGAAGGCGTGGTCGTGAAGCCGGCCGCCGAGCGCGTGTCGCACGAGTTCGGCCGGGTGATCCTGAAGAACGTCTCGGCGAAGTACCTGACGCGCAAGGGCGGCACCGAGTTCAACTGAACCGCGCGTGACGCGGCACCGATCGATGCAGTCTACTTCCGGCATGCTGCGCGCACTTGCCGATCCGCCGCGGGAGTTCACCGTGGTGCCGCTCTGGTTCTGGAACGACGCGCTCACCGAGGACGAGCTGGTGCGCCAGATCGACGACTTCCAGGCGCACGGCGTGTACGGCTTCATGATCCACCCGCGCGTCGGCCTGCCGCGCGACATCGGCTGGATGTCAGAGCGCTTTCTGCACTTCATGCACGTGGCGATCGAGGAGGCGCGGCGCCGCGGTCTGCTGGTCTACCTGTACGACGAGGGCATGTACCCCTCCGGCGCGTCCAGCGGCCAGGTGGTCGCCGCCGATCCGGCGCTGCAGTCGCGCGGCCTGGACTACCAGGTGCTGACCGCAGGCGAGGAGCCGGCCCTGGCGCCGGGCCACCACCTGGCGGCGATCGCCGAGCGCGCCAGCGGCACCCGCATGGCCTTCTACGACCGCCCGACCGCCTGCCATGTGCGCGGCCTGCACTACACCGATCCCGACGAGGCCACCCGCGCCGAGGATGAGCCCACCGCGGCCGACCTGCTCAACCCGGCGGCGGTCGCCTGCTTCATGAGGCTGGTGTACGACCGGTTCGCCGAGGCGTTCGGCGAGCACTTCGGCACCCTCATCCGCGGCATCTTCACCGACGAGCCCAACGAGTTCGGCGGCAAGTGCCGCCGGGAGAAGGGCCGCAACCGGGCCGGCGCCATCGGAATTCGCATCCGGGCCGGCACCACCGGCGTGTTGGAGCACGTCGAGCGGCTGCTCGGCTACGACTTCGCCCCTCGCTTGCCGGCGCTGTGGTTCGACGGCGAGCCCGACGCGCTGCAGGCGCGCGCCGACTACAACCGCGCCATGCGGCTTCGCCTGCACGAAACCTACTACCGGCCGCTGTCCGACTGGTGCGAGGCGCACGATATCGCCCTGTGCGGGCACCCGCAGTGGACGGACGACCTGGGCTCGGAGCGCTTCTTCCAGATCCCGGGGCAGGATCTCGTGCACGGCACGATCCTGCCGGGCAAGCCGGACGCGATCGACGGGCGCGAGTCGGTGCAGGCCAAGTGCGTCTCCTCGTCGATGGTGCACCTGGGCCGGCGCCAGTGCAGCGAGGAGCTGCTCGGCGCCTACGGCCACACCCTGACCTACGAGCAGATGAAGTGGCTGACCGACTGGTGCCTGGTGCGGGGGATCAACCTGCTGTTCCCACACGCGTTCTTCTACTCCGTGCGCGGCCACCGCCGAAACGAGGCGCCGCCCGACGTGGGGCCCAACAGCCCCTGGTGGGACCGCTACCGGCCCTACGCCGACTACTGCCGGCGGCTCTGCTACCTGGGCACGGACGCCCGGCACGTCTGCGACGTGGCGGTCCTGGCCGACGCCTGCTACGTGCCGTGGCGGGCGGCACGCGTGCTCTTCACCCACCAGCGCGACTTCAACTACCTGGAGGCCCGCCACCTGTGGGAGGACGCGCAGGTCGACGCCGACGGCATCCGCCTGGCCGGCATGCACTACCGCGCGCTGATCGTCGACGGCTTCGACGACGGCCTGAACCCGTTGCCGGAGCGCGCCGCCGAGCCGCTGCGCCGGCTGGAAGACGCTCGCCGTCTCCTGCGCTGGCCCGGCGACGGCCGGTCGGCCGCCGACCTGATCGACCCCCGGGAACGGCTGGCGCCCGCCGACCTGCGGGTCACGCCGTCGCAGCCCGACCTGCGCTACCGCCACGTCGTCAAGGACGGCGTGCACTGCTACCTGATCACCAACGAAGGCGTGCATCCGCTCGAGGCGCGCATCGACGTGTCCGCCCCCGGCCCCCGCACCTGGATCGACCCGTTCACCGTGGAACGCCGGCCCGGTGACTCCGGCGAATGCCGGCTTGCTCCCTATTCCTCCATTCTGCTCTGTGCCGAGCCATGATCAGAGGTTCCGGCGCCGACACCATTTGATCAGACGATCAGGGCGCCGCGGTGGTCACGACGATCTGACCTGATCCTCCGTGTCCGAGCCGAGCCCCGGCCCTGCTGGGACTCGACGAACCGTAAGTTGCGGGTCAAGTCTGTGCCGGCGAGCGCACAATCGAATCCGTTGAGCACGACAATCAGCCTCTGGGCTCTCTTATCGAGTTCGTCGAAGACAAGGCAAAGCACCTCTTGAATGCTCTCATCTTCGCTCTCAATCCACTCTGCGAGGTCCTCGTCGACAGTCTGCAACGCCGTCCTTGTCTCTGTGGCGAATCGCTGGCATGAACTCCCAGTCCGAAGCCGGAGTGCCGTGCCGAAGATCGACGTACGCTGCCGCCGCATAGCGGCCGGACTCGTCGCCGTACGCGCCGGTCAGATGTCGCAGCAGGACGGACTTCCCCGGAATGCGGAACGCGGATCACATGCCCCACACCGTGACCGGCGCGCCCGGCCCCGGCGCTTCGCGGCGAAAGATCTTCTCGTCCCAGCTCCGCTCCGGCGACCGGTCGAACACGATCAGGTGCCCGGCCTCCGCCCCGCACCGGTCCAGGTAGCCGCGCGTCTGCGCCACCCCCTCGGCGACGGTCCGCTCCAGATCACCGCGCCGCACCTTGCACTCCACTACCGCCTTGCGCTCGCCCCCGCGCTGCGGCCACACGATCAGCAGGTCCACCCGACCCCGCCCCAGCGCGTACTCCCGTTCGATCCGTCCGCCGCCGTTCACCACCCGCTGCAGATGCGCCTGCAGCAGCAACTGCGGCCCGGCCTCGTGGTATTGCTCGAAGCGCTGCACCCAGTGCTCGGAGTGCTCGCGAAAGAACGTCTGGAACGCC
>JAPOQV010000184.1 GCA_026710565.1 Spirochaetaceae bacterium
AGAGACTGCGCACCGGATCCAGGTACCTCCAGTTGCGAGCGACGATGGCGCAGTTCGACCATGACCAGTCTGGGGAGAGCCGGGCCAGTCGCTGCAACTCGGCGACGACGGTCTGCGCCTGGGACATGGGGCTGTCGCCGGCCTGCAGAATCTGCACCCGTCCCTGCGCGACCGGATCCAACGCTTGCAATGCGCCACCGTCCGGCTCGCGTTTCCTGCTGCGGTCGATCTGAATGGCATGCTCGGTCTTCATGCGCTCCCTGGCTGGCGCGATGACCGCGTTCGCGGCGTCGATGATGTGCCTGGACGAGCGGTAGTTGTCGGTGAGGAAGGCCGGCTTGGCCCCATAGTCCGCTTCGAAACGGCGAATGAACTCAACGGAGGCGCCGCCAAAGGCGTAGATGTTCTGATCGTCGTCGCCGACCGCGAAGAGACTCAGTTTGCGATCCTCGTCGGCCAGCGTTCTGCCGGCCAGAGCCGAGATCAGCTCGTACTGGTCCGACTCGATGTCCTGATACTCGTCAACCAATATCCAGCGGAAACCTGCCAGCAGTCGCTCGCGCTGTTCATCGGCCTCGTCACTCGCGAGTCCGTCGCCGCGCAACAGGGCGATGGCCTCCTTCAGAATCCGATCGAAATCGTTGTCGCTGGCGCGATTCGCGCGCCCTTCAAATGTGGCGCCGACCAACCGCATGGCCAGCGCATGACAAGTGAGGACGGTAACGCCGTAAGCATCCTCGCCAACCAGTTCCAACAATCGGCGGCGAATCTCGACGGCCGCGTGCCGGTTGTAGGCCAGCGCCAGGATCCCGCGCGCACTCTCGCGCCGAACTCTGAGCAGATAGGCGATGCGGTGAACCAGGACCCTGGTCTTGCCGGAACCGGGACCGGCCAAGACCAATACGTTGGTTTGCTCGCGGTCGTCGGCGACAATCATCCGCTGGTTGCGATTGTTCAGGCTCTCGACGATCGAACGCCATGACTCCGGGGTCGTCTGGCGCACGCTGTCCCGGGTTTCGCCGGGCAGCCAACGCTTGAGGAATACCTCTTCGTCGAGGGAGAAGTAGTCGCCGGCCAGGCGCAGCGCATCCGCCATCGACCCCAGGCCGCGCTCTGCGTACTGCGCCATTACGTGGATCTGCAGGACCTGCTCCAGGTAGTGAATCTCCAGCGGCTGGAAGTCCGTGCGCGTGAACTGCTGGCGCCCTTCGCTGAGTTGAATCGTCATCGCCGGGCGCAGCACGGTCAGCCCTTTGTGCAGGCGGATGACTTCCTGCTCGTGCAGCCAGAGCAGCGCGCGTTCCATCAGCTTGGCGGGATTGCCAACCTGGCCGGGCAGGAAGGCGTCCGAGGTGATGACCGCCAAGAGTTCACCGAGCGTGGTTTCGGCGAGCAGATCGGCGCCCCGCCAGCCGGCCGGAATCTGCGCGAGCAGATGATCCAGGAGCATCGACGCGGCTTCTCGTCGGACTGTGGCCGTCTTGAGCACCATGGACCAGTCACGCCGCAGGGTCAGGCGCAGCGATTCGCGATCGACGCCGCGCACACTGAGGCTGCCGCCAGCGCCGCCTTCTCCGCGGCCGTCGGCGGCGACGCTGCGCACAAGCCGACGCAGCCGTTCGGGAAGAGCGGTCTCATGGCCACCATCCTTCAAGCGCTGGGCCGCGAGACGGAGATGCAGATTGGACTCATCGCCGACCTGCATGTCAGGGAAGAATTCGCGCAAGAGATCGAGCAACGATTCCTCGAGTGCCGCCGCCTCGCTGAATCTCCGCTTGGAACTGCGCTCGATGCCGCGATGGACGTACGCCGTGATGGCGGTGTCGTTGCTGGCGATGCCGAGCCGTTCCAGGTCGTAGAGCGCCTGCCGGACACCTGTGGCGCTCAAGCCCGTACGCAGCATCAGTTCATCCGTCGAGATGCCTCTGTCGGGATCAGCGGCGATCAGCGTCTCGGCGATGGTCAGTAGTCTGCGGCCGTAGTCCTGCCGCTTCACCTCGCTGGTGATTCTGGACCGCGCTTTATCGACGCTGTTGACGCGCAGCGAGGAAGGAAAGACCTGGGTGCGGTTTTGTTCACGGG
>JAPOQV010000185.1 GCA_026710565.1 Spirochaetaceae bacterium
GGGGGCCCGGGCTTGGTCGAGGGGCGGGGCGCCGCGCCCGCGTCCCCGCAGCATGCGGGCGGCGAGCTGCTCGCCCCTGCCTTGGTCCTGCAGGAGTTGAAGCAGCTCGGGCAGCCGCCGCTCCGCCTCTTCAAGCGACTGCATGTTGGCCGCCCACTCCTGGACCGTCTCGTAGAGCGGACGTGTCAGCGGCTCCCAGTCGCGGTGGTCGAGCAGCTCGTCGAGCTCGTCCTCGACGCCACGCCGCGGCGGCCGAGCGACGTTGGCCAGCGCACGGCCGAGCGCCGGTGCCGACGGCGGCTCCAGCACCGCGTCACCTTCCTTGGGCTCGGTCAGGCGCAGGCGCTGGTAGAGATCCGACGGCTTTACCTGGAAGCCGACCGCCACCAACTTCGACACCGCGTCCACCAGCAGCCCGACGTCCTCGGGATCCTCGACCACGAAGCGAAGCTGGGGATAGACCACCTGAGGGCCGTGATTGAAGTCGACGTACGTCTCGACCAGGTCACGCTGCAGCGTTGAGCCGACCTGGCGCGCATCGGAACGCAGGATGTCCTCGCGTACCTGCTGCTGCACGTCGTCGGCGCCGAGGCGGCCGGGCGTGCCCTCGGTAGTAGCTGCCTGTCCGAGTACGCCGATGGCGATCTCGCGATTGGCGAACTCCGCCAGGATCTTGAAGTAGTCGACGGCCGCGCCCTGCTGCACGCCGGCGATGATCTCCAGGATCATGTCGTCGGGGATCACGGCGCCGATGTCGCGGCCGACGTTGGCGACCGCCCGCTTGAGGATCTTGATGTCTTCCTCGGTGGCGTTCTTCGAGTACTTGCCGACGCGCAGGGGATACCCGAACACCTCGACGAACGCTGCCCAGGACGCCACGTCGAAGGTCTTGACCAGGTGGTAGTAGGCGACCGGGAGCGCCAGCCCGCCCCGGATCGGAAGGCCGGACTTGAGCTGCGGCTCGTGGATGATCCACTTGTTCGGTTCGAGCTCGACGCCGTCGACCGGGTTGGCGTCATCGAGGAGCCGAAGCTGCCTTCCGGTTTCGCGGTCGTATCGGAACCAACGCGGGTCCCTCCACCGATAGCCGTTGGGACGCCACACGCTGCCGGTCTGCCAGAGGATCTCGATCGCGGCGTAGCCCTTGGCGATGGCGTCCATCGCGTCGTAGACCATGGGCGTGAACTCGGGCCGCTCGACGATGTCGCGCCGCACCGCGGCCGCCAGGTCGATCGAGGCCTCGTCCTCGCCGGCCGGGACCACGGTGGGCTCGATCCCCTGCACGGCGAGCTTTCGGGTCGAGAGCGTGGCGCGGTAGTAGAGGTCGCGCTCTTCCATCTCCTCGGCCAAGGTCAGGTAGTCGCGCGCCTCACCCTGGCGGGCCGACTGCAGCAGGTTCGCCAAGCTCTTCGGATTCAGGGCGGACGCGACCGAGCTGTGGTCCCACCCCTGGCGGACCGAGGTCAGGCTCGCGGTCGCCTGCTCCTGGGCGAGCTTGCGCGCCTTCTTCGAGGCCTTCTTACCAGTCTTCGTCTTCTTCACCGTCGTCGTCCTCGCTCCTGCCCAGCCACCGGCCGACGCCGGCGGCGGCGATCTTCACCGCGTGGTGCGCATACGGTTGGTAGGTGCCGTCATCGTTGGCCTGCGCGTAGCAGACCAGCATGTTGGAGACCGCCGAGTCGCCGTGGCGCTGCTGATCGGCCGGGCCGGTCTTCTCGGCCACGATGGGCACCCCCTTGTCGAGCTGCACCACGCGGTGATCGTCCATCAGGCCCGAGTCCTTCGGCAGCACGTAGGTCTCGTCCTCGAGCCGCTGCTTGTAGCGCGGGAAGTACTCAGCGTACGTGGCGCGCGTGAGCATGACCTCGTGCACGTACGCCGGCCCGTACTTCTGGGCCGCCTGCTCGGCGAGCATCTGTCCGTTGCCGCGCGCGTCGATGGCAGCGCCGGAGAAGTTCGGCAGGCCGTCGATGGTGTAGTGCAGGATCCGCTGCTGCTCGCTGAACGGCATGTTGCGCATCTCGATCTGCACCACCGTCTCGATGTCGAGCCGGGCCGTCTCCACGGCGGCCGAGATGACCGACAGGTCCCCGGAGCGGGCGATGTCCATGCCGAGGTAGCAGCGCCGGCGCTCGCCGCCGACAGCCACCACGCGGGCAATCGCCAGCACCGGCTCCAGGTGTTGCTTGATCCACTTCGAGGTGGCCTTCGTCCGCTTCTTCTCCGAGCGGTACGTGAAGTCGTCGGTCTGCTCATACCGGACCACCGGTGCCTTCGACTTCATCGCCCGCTCGACCAGTGCGCGTGGGAAGTAGAGGGCGCCGCCCTCGCGCGGCACGCAGAACAGCTCCTCCTGGGCGCTCTCTCCGTAGGTCTCGATGAGGTCCTGGAGCCAGTCCTGCTGCGCCTCCGGTGACCACTCCTTGCCCGTGACCTCGCAGATCCGTCGATACAGCCCCTGGTCCAGCGCGTCCTGGATGGTCACTTTCTGGACGACTCCGCGGCGCCCGCCCGCGCGAATCTCGCCGAGGAGCTCGTTGAACTCGGAGGCCACGCCGTTGTGGGTGGAGATCACCCGCACCGAGCCACCCCACATGAGCATGGCCAGCGCGGCTTTCAGAACCTCCGGCAGGTCCGGGATGAAGGCGGCCTCGTCGATGACGATCCTCCCCTGTTTGCCGCGCAGGGTCGTGGCCCGGTTGGGTAGCCCGACGATCCGCTTCCCGGACGCGAACGTGATGCGGTAGGTCAGGTACGAGTCGTCCTCGTCCTGGACGATCTCTTCCTGGACCTCGGAGCAAGCGTAGGCGTAGTGCTTGGCCCATTCGGCGCAGGTCTCCACGTACTCGCGGCTCTGGTCCAGGTTGTACGAGATGTAGTAGACGTTCTGACCGCCCTCTTCGGCAGCGCAGAGAACGTCGTCGGCCGCGTCGGCCCAGGTGATACCTACTCGGCGTGACTTCTCGATGACCGCCAGCGACGCCGCGCCCGCGGCGGCGATCCACGCGCTCTGGTACGGCAGGAGAACGCGTTCATCGCTCACGCAGCGATCCCGAGAATGCGCCGCCGAAGCTCTGCGACGGTCTCTTTCGAGAGCCCGCCCGCGCTGGCGGTGCGCTCCACGTCGGCCGCCGCGGCCGCCACGTCCTCCTGGAGCTTGCGGCGCCTCTCCGCGTTGGCGGTTGCGGCCGACTCCATGTCGCGCGCGGAGCGCGAGAGCTGACTGATCAGCTTGGCGATCTGCTCGATCGCCTCCGGCGAGTCCGGCGTCAGATCCTCCATGGCGAGCATCAGGTCGAACGCGAGCTGCCTGACTTGGTGGATCACGACCTCTCCGATGCGGTTCTGGGCATCGGGGCCAGCCTGTTCGAGGTAGAGCTCAGCCACTTCGCGCGCCTGGCGGTTGCGCTCCGAGATCTTGCGCATCTTGACCGCGTAGCGGTTGACCGCTGACTTGCTGACGACGGTCTCGCCGGCGGCCTGGTTCAGCGCCTCTGCGACCTCTTGTTGGGTCACCTCGGGATGTGCCAGCAGCTCGTGGAGCTTCTGACGCAGTTCCGGGGACAGGCGGTCGATGCTGGACTTCGCCATGGGGCTACAGCGGCGGCGGGCGGTCCACTCCTGAGACTCGGGTGCGCCCCTGCGCCACGTCGACGCCCATCTGCGTGAGACAGGCGACGCGAACGCCTTGTCCGAGGTCGCGGACCGTGACGAGCCCCCGTTCGCTGAGCCAGTCGACCAGTCCGTCGACGGCCGTGGCGCTCATGGCGTGAGCGAAGTGATCCAGGACGCGCTGCAGCATCTGCGTGCTGAGCTCGTACTTGGGGTCTTGCTCCAGCGCTTGCAGAGCGATGATGCGGCGGTTGGCGTCAAACTGCTCTCTCACTCGTCTCTCCCGATGTACCGCCGCTGGATAATGTTCAGGATGTTGCCGATCCCGACGAGCTGCCCTTCGATCTTGGCCGTCCGGTCCAGGAGCTCCTTGAAGTGATCGTCGCGGAGCTTCGAGATCCTCTCGTGCAGGATCTTGTTCGTTTCGGCCTGCGCAGCGGTGATGCGCTCTATCGCCGCGTCGACGGCCTTGGCGAAGCCTTCCTGCTGACGCTGCTGGTCGCGTCGCATCTGGAAGCGCACGCCGATGCTCGCCGCCAGGACTCCGCCGAGCATCCCGCCGAGGATGCCTCCGACAGCGACGATGATCTGTCCCCAGCTCACGCCACGAATGGTCAAGGGGCCGTGGCGTCGGCAGTAATGACGGCTGTCATTGTCGCTGTGTCCACGCGCCTCCCGACACTCGGGCTCATCTCAACCTGCAGGAGGTAGGTATGGAGCAGAAAGTGAGGATCCCGCTACGCCGCAACGCGTTGCTCATGGTCCTGATCGCGGCCGCCCTCGCGGTGTTCGTAATCGTGATCATCCCGAATCCGTCCACCGCTCTCATCGTGGCGATCGCGATGCCCGTGATCGCCGGCAGCATGGCTGTGGTCGACAAGCTCTGCAGCCCGGAGCCGCCCAAGGACGAGCGAAAGCCGCCCAGCGACGAGCACTACGCCTTCGTCGAGCGAATGTTCGAGAAGGGCTTGGCGGCCGTCGGCGCACAGGGCTTGGTGCTCAGCGCAGAGGCCGACGTGCACAAGCGAGGAGACCGCGGCTGAGGAGCGGCGCGCCGAGCACGCAACGGAAGGCTGGATGCTCTCGGGTGTCCGGCCTTTTTCATGCCCTCGGCCGTCGCTCCGCTCCGGGAGGGCCAGGCCCGATCTCGCGTGGGGCCACGCCCCAGCGGTGCACTGCTGTCGGAGGGCCTCTCCCACGAGGCTCCGATTGAAGCCATCAACCGGGGCCCGGCCCTGGAAGGCCGCTGCCCGGCGTTACACTATGTGCAATGGGCGTTTCAAATCCGTCCCACCAGATCCCGCCTGATCCCGGCTCATCCCGCAGTTATCACGCACGAACCCGCTTCCTTAGCTCGCTCCGTCACATCACCGTGCGGGGGCGGCGTTCAGAGCGTCCGGATCATCTCGTACTCGACCAAGTCGGGATCGTTCGGGTAGGGCTCGGTGCCTCCGGTGAACGCGAACCCCAGCGCGCGATAGAAACGGATCGCGGAGTCGTTGTTGGACGTGACCGTCAGGCGTACCTCGCCGACCCCTTTGGCGCGCGTCCAGTCCACGACGGCGTCGACGAGCTCGCGGCCCATGCCGGCCCGCCGGTGCCCCGGCGCCACCCACATCGCCACCAAGTGCGCGCGCGAGGCGTCCTCGCGGCCCAGGAAGCAGCCGACCATGCCGCACGGGACGCCGGCGTCCATCGCCAGGAACGAGGCCGAGCTCTCGCCGCTCCACTCGTCGGCGCGCCGCCGCCAGTCGTCGTCGGTAAGCCGGACGGTCTGGGCGTACGTCGAACCGAACGCGGTTGGGGCGTCCTGCAGCGCGCGAAGCCGGACGGCCTTGAACACGAGCGCGTTCCGCCGGGTGATCGGTTGGATCGAGACCGCGCTGCCCATTCAGGTACCATGATGGTACACGATGGAGGATACCGGATGAGCAGTTTGACGCTACGCGACCATCTCTGGCTCTGGGGCATGAAGGTGAACGTCCTGCAGGAAATGAAGGCATATCCGTTCTGGGAGGAGGCGTCGACCCTGACCACCCAGCAGGCGATCGAGCGGACGGGCATCCGCAACGTGCTCATCGCCGGCCACCTGCCGCTGACGAAGGAGACGATGACGCAGCTCCCTGCGGCCAGGCGGATCATCGCCAAGTGGGGCATGCACGAGACGGTCGACGGCACGCACCGAGTCGCCTACGACCGGGCCTTCAACGCCCTCCTGCAAGCCAAGGAGCTGGCCGCCGAGGATCCGCGGATCGAGTCGTTCCTGCTGGACGACTTCAGCACCGGCACTGTCGAGGGCGGTGTGACGCCGCAGCACCTGGCGGACCTGCAGTTCGAGAACGCCGCGCGCCCGCCGCAGTTGCCGCTGATGGCCACGTTCTACGAGATGTCGCTCGACGACGAGCGCCAGCTTCCGCTCCTGCCGTACTTCGCCGGCTTCATGAACCCGCTGTGGCATGCGGCGAACATCGACCGCCAGAAGGGCTACGCCGCACACCTGGCCCGGCTGACCGGCAACAAGCCGCTGTTGCTGTGCATCTACGTCTACGACTTCGGCAACCAGCAGAAGCTGTCCTACGGCCTGATGCGCCGCCAGCTCGAGGTCTGCGAGGAGATGATCCGCGAGCGGAGCGTCTACGGCGTGGTCATCCTGGGCACCTGCATGCTCGACCTCGACTGGGAGTCGAACAAGGCCCTGTACGACTGGCTGGAC
>JAPOQV010000186.1 GCA_026710565.1 Spirochaetaceae bacterium
ATCCAGCCAGTCGCCGAGGGTGTTGCCGATCAGATACCCGCGCAGTTTCGTCGCGGAGACCCACTCGTCCCAGTCCTCGCGCGTTCGGGGCGTGACGTCCTCGTCGGCGTCGTTGCGTGTCAGCTTGTCGAACTTCACGGCGTCACGTTACCGGGCTGCCCAAAGGCGCAGGGCATAGCGTCAACTCCAAATAGCCTTCGTAGGAAATTCCGAATCCATCCCGGATCGACGCTCTGCGTCGGAGGCAGTCCTTACGAACGGGGAATACGGAGGGCGCGCTTCCTCCGGGTTTTCTTCTTGGCGCTCGCGGCCAGCGGGGCGCGCATCCGCTCGTAGAGGGTAAAGAGGTGTTCGACTCGCTCGCGCTCAGAAGAGAACTTGCGGGACCGGTAGAGACGATCCACCGCACGGTCGAGCGCTTGGTGGGCGTCACTGAGGTTCGTCTGCATCCCCACCGACGGATAGAGATCCGCAAGGGTCGCCCCTGGATGAGCGGCGCGTGCGTCGAGCACAGCTTGGGCAACAGAATCCAGACTTCCCAAGTCAGCCTCCTTCGGTGGAAGCGGGAAGTTGTTGTAGACCAAACCGGCGGAATAGCGGAAATCGCTCTTTAGCCGTCCGCCTATATTTCGAAGCCACGCCATGTGCATCGCTGAAGTCAATAGAGCAAACAGGGGCCTGGCCGCGTCAAGAATCACCAAAACGGCATCACTGGGGATCGTGGGCGGTTCCATCCATCCGATCGGCACGTACGGCCGTAGCTCGGAACTAACCCGCGGAACAACGAGGAATGGTCTCGACGGCAGTACATTCACGTGGTAGCGCAGAGGCGTCGCGGCTAGATCACGCGTAGGCCTGCTGTGACTCGCCGCTCGCATCGCTTTGACAGCAGCGACGCGTTTCCGAACTGCGGGCAACTGGCGCAAAGTTTGTGGCGGAATCTCTTGAAGCGCCAGGATCCAGCGATCACCCCCTTGCAAGAACTCGCGACTCCCAACGTACGGGCGAAGAAACTCCTCGGCACGGGGCTCGTTCGCTATCAACTCAACTCGTTGCTCGGTATCGAGAATGTAGTTCCCGCCATCAATCGGCTTGGAGCCGATCATTAGCTTCGGTAGGCCATTGATTGGCTGACTCGCCGCTCGAACAACAACGTGCGGATCATCAAGCCCTTCTGCATCAAGCAGATACGCCGACAACATCCGGTGTGCGCTCTCGTGTGGATCGCCGTCCAGGTCGTGGTAGGAGAACAGTCGCCGCTCGGGCGGCACACTGTCCCGGTGGTCAAGCCCGATGATGACCACATGCACATGCGCCTTTCCCCGCGCATCCGAACCCCAGGCGAACGTCCGGTGGGCGAACGCGATCTCCAATTCACAATGTCCGAACAGGATCGGCCAGAGTTGTGCGACCTGCTCGCCCTGCGTGATGGAGTTCGTTGCCACCAATCCGATCCGTGCGCGTTCCCCCGGCGGTCCGCTCTTCCCGATGTACTCGCCGGCAGCGATGAACCACGCCGTCACGTAGTCGAGCGTCCCGCCGCTGCCTCCGAGATCCGCAATCCGCCGGACTTGGGCCCGCTGCGCGGGTGATTGGAATTTGGCACCGCCAAATGGAGGGTTTCCGAAGACGAACGAGCAGTTCTGCGCCGGCAGAAAGTCCTCCCAGTCCATTTCCAGCGCGTCACCGCAGCAGATGTGCGGGGACCGTTTCAAGGGGATCCGCGCGTAGGATTGTCCGAACTCAAGGCTGAGTTCGTTATTCATCAGGTGGTCCATCATCCAGAGAGCCCCCTCGGCGATCCGCGCCGGAAACTCCCCGATCTCGATCCCGTAGAACTGGTCGACGTCGATCCGGGAGAGCGAACTGACATCGAACTCGAGCAAATACCGCTCTTCGCTTCCCATGAGTTCCCGGATCACTTGTAGTTCGAGATGGCGCAGCTCCCGGTAGGCAATCACCAAGAAGTTGCCGCAGCCGCATGCTGGGTCGAAAAACGTCAACGTACCGAGCCGCTCCTGAAACTCCCGGAGCCTCGGCAGTCGCCGACGGCGAAGCGCTTTGATCCTGGCGAACTCTGCCCAGAGGGCGTCGAGAAAGAGCGGTTTGATGACCTTGAGGATGTTCCGCTCAGTGGTGTAGTGCGCCCCCTGCGCTCGGCGCTCGGCGGGCTGCATCACCGACTGAAAGAGCGACCCGAAGATCGCCGGCGAAATGCTCGACCAGTTGAAGCGGCAGGCGGCGAGCAACTGTTCCCTCATCTCCGCATTGAAGGTCGGAATCCAAACCGTGTCAGCGAAGAGGCCGCCGTTCACGTACGGGAACTGGGCGAGATCCTCGTCAAGGGTCGCGGGGCGCCTCCCTTCAGGAGTGTTCAGCACCTGGAAGAGCTGCATGAGCAGGGGCCCGAGGTCGGTACCGTCCTGGCGGGTCCTCGTCTCCAGGAAATCCAGCAAGATGTCCCGCGGCTCGAAAACGCCCGTATCGTCGGCGAACAGGCAAAACACGATCCGTACCAGGAAGCGTTCGAGATCGTGGCGCGGATAGCCGGCGTCCCGGAGCGAATCGTGGAGCTTCCCGACCAGCTCGGCGGCGTCGATGTTCGCGGGGTCCTGATCCGGGTACGTCCGGCTCTCGACTCCCAACATGAAACCGAATTTCTCGACATGCTCCGGCAACTGGTCAAGCCGGAAGGAGGCCACGTCTCGTTGCAAGAGGTCGTGGAGTTCGAAGTTTTGGAAATCACTCACCAAGATGCGACGGGGTTTCTCGTGCTCCGGGAGCGCATCGAAATACCTCCCGGCCTGCTCGTAGGCCGCTCCCAAGTCGCGTCCCGCACTCTTCTGCTCGACGATCAGGATTCCCGGCCAGAAGAGATCAATAAACCCACTCGAATCATCGAGCTTCTTCACATGCTGTTCGTAGCGAGCCACGGATTCCCGGCGCTTGTCGAAGATCTCGAAGAACTCGTTGTAAAAGCTCTGCGTCTCGCCCTTTTCGTATGCTGCGTCCGCCCATTTCTTGACAAACCTCGCGGCCCGAACTCGGACCTCGTTCCAAGAGAGGCGCATGGGGCGGCGCATTATTTCAGATGCGCAGAAGAGCACCGCACCCCACGGTCCGAGTCCGAAAAGTGTGCGCGGAGGACTGGCGTCCCGCACCAGGCCATAGGTCTTCAGCAGAATCCGTCGCGCACGCCGAACTGTCGTTCGTGCCACCGCTGGTAGGCCCGCTCGTTCTTCCACTTGATCGACAGCTTCACGGTCTCCG
>JAPOQV010000187.1 GCA_026710565.1 Spirochaetaceae bacterium
CCGGCCGGGCGCCCGCGCGCCCCCGCCCCGGCCCGCCCGCTGGGGGCCAGGGGGGGCGGGCGCCAAAAGCCGCTGGACAGCTACGCGCGCAACACCCTGCTGCGCTACTCCGGCCGCGAGCGATACGCCGGCCAGCCCGCGATCGACTGGCTGGCGCGGGGCCTGTTGTCGCCTCAGGAGACGTACCGCGACGAGGTGTTCCTGATCGACCACCCGGAGGTGCTGGAGGCGATCGGCGTGCCGTCGCGCGGGCGCGGGCGCTACAGCTTCGAGGAGCTGCGCGCCGGGGGGATCGAGCTGGAGGAGCTGGCCGCGCTGGCGTCCGAGCTGCAGGCGGAGGAACGAAGCCTGGTCCAGCGCGAGTTGATCCGCGTCTGGAACAACCTGGTCGAGTTCTCGGCATTGCTCGCTGCCTTCGGCTTCACCTACCCCGACACCGAGGCGTTCTTCGTCGACACCGACGGAGCGGCGGAGGCCCTGCAGCTCCCGGCCGCGGGGCCGTACAGCTACCTGGACCTGGCACTGCGCCGGCCGCTGCTGGAGGAGCGAGCCGCCGACGTGGTCGACCGGCACCAGCGCTCCGGACAGCTCGACGACACCGACCGGACGCTCATGCGCCTGCTGCAGAACCTCCGCGGGTGGGATCAGCTCTACGGCTCGCTGCCGCTGCCGCTGATCCCGCTGCCATCACCCGAGGGGGAACGGTGGCTGAGTCCCTGGCAGGCGCTGGCGCAACCGCAGATCGCGTCCCAGGCCGCCGACGAGCTGACCGCGCTCCGCGACCTTCAGGTAGCCTACGTCGAGGAACGGCAGGCGCGCTTCGATCTGGCCGCGCAGACGTTCGTGCTCGCTCGGGAGCAACGGCTGGGAAGCGCGCTGCCGCTGCCCGATCCGGTGCTGGAGCTGTTCTACCGCCGCGTCGACCCGCTCTCCTACGCCCGCTGGGCCTACCTGCTCGGCACGGCGCTGGCGCTCCTCGCCATGCTGGTCGGCCACCCGTTGCCGGAGCGGGCGGGCGCCGGCGCGCTGGTCCTGGGCTTCGCCATCCATACCGGCGGCATCCTGCTACGGATGATCATCAACGGCCGGCCTCCGGTCACCACGCTGTACGAGACGTTCGTGTTCGTCTCCTGGTGCGCGGCCGCCGCGGGCGTGTACCTGCGCTACCGGGGCAACCGCCTGGGGGCCGTCAGCGGGATGGCCATCGGGTTCGTGCTGCTGTGGATCTCCGGCAAGTTCGCGGCCGAGGGCGACACCCTGCGGCAGCTCCAGGCGGTGCTGGATACCAACTTCTGGCTGTCCACTCACGTGGTGGTGATCACCGCCGGATACTGCGCCTGCGTGTTCGCGGGCTTCGTCGGGCACGTCTACCTGTTCCAGTACGTCGAGGCGCGTGGCGATCGTTCGCGCCTGCGCCAGACGTACCGCCTGCTGTTCGGAGCGCTGGCGTTCGGGCTGATCCTGTCGTTCGCGGGCACCATGCTCGGCGGCATCTGGGCGGACCAGTCGTGGGGGCGCTTCTGGGGATGGGACCCGAAGGAGAACGGGGCGCTAATGATCGTGCTGTGGTGCGCGATCCTGTTCCACGCGCGGCTGGGCAAGATGATCGGCGAGTACGGCATGGCGGTCGGATCGGTGGTCGGCATCATGGTGGTGATGCTGGCCTGGTTCGGGATCAACGAGCTCGGCGTCGGGCTGCACTCCTACGGGTTCACGGAAGGGGTGCTCTCCGGCCTGCTCATCTACGGCGCGATCGAGGTCGTGTTCCTGGTGGCGATCGCGCTGCTGATCCGCCGCCGGATGCTTCACCCGTCCGGCGCGGCCCCGCGGAGGCCGAAGACGCCGACGGTCCAACGGGGATGAGCGCGACGGCGACCGGGTCGCGCTCGCCCGAGCGCCACATGACCTTCCTGGAGCACGCCGAGGAGTTGCGGCGGCGGCTGATCGTGTCCGTGATCGCCGCGCTGGTGGCTGCCGGGGTGTGCTACGGGTTCTACGAATCGCTCCTGAACCTGCTGCTCGCGCCCCTGGCGGCGATCCAGGAGCGGCTCGGCGAGCAGCAGCTCTACGCGACCTCGCTGTTCGAGGGGTTCCTGGTGCGGATGAAGGTGGCCCTGCTGGCCGGGGTCGTCGCGTCGCTTCCCGTGCACGCCTACAACGGGATCCGCTTCGTGTTTCCCGCCCTGCAGCGCAAGGAGCGGCGCGTGATCGCGGCCGCGCTCTGGGCGAGCATGGTCCTGGTCTGCGCGGGGTTTCTCTACGGATACCACCAGGTGCTGCCGTTGTCGGTCGACTTTCTCACCGGTTCGGGATTCATCCCGGAGCGGGTCGGGATACTGCTGAGCTACGACCGCAACGTGTTCTTTCTCTTGCAGATCCTGTTGATGTTCGCGCTCGTGTTCCAGATGCCGGTGGTGCTGCTGCTGTTGCTGCGCGGCGGCGTGGTGACCCGCCGCGCGCTGCTGCGCGCCAGCCGGTTCGCGATCGTCGGTATCTTCGGGATGGCGGCCCTGGTCACGCCACCGGACGTCGTGTCGCAGATCGGCCTGGCGGTGCCCATGGTGGCGATGTTCTTCCTGACCATCCTGATCGCCCGCATCCTGCGGCTTGGAGGCGGCTGATGTTCGGCCTCGGGCTCTGGGAGATCGGCATCATCGCGCTGGTGATCGTGCTGTTCGTCAAGCCGAGCGAGTTGCCGCGCGCGGCGCGCTCGGTCGCACAGGTGGTGCGGAAGATCCAGACCGCGTCCGCGCGCGCCAAGGCGGAGATGCGCCAGCTCGGCGCGGCCCTGGAACGGGCGGATCAGGAGCGCTCCGGGACGACGCCTCCGGATGACGCGATACACCCCATGCAGACCCAGCCGGCGCAGACCCAGCCGGCGGAGACCCGGCCGGCGGAGGAAGACGCGGACGCGGGACAGGGGTATATTGACCAAACCGGTAGTGAACGGTCCTCGCCGGGGACGCGGTAGAGAGGTAGCAAGCATGCTTGGTCATCCGGAGATACTGATCGTCGGCGTGATCGTCCTGGTGCTGTTCGGCGCCTCGGCGATCCCGCGATTCGCGCGCTCGATCGGCCGCGCCAAGGCGGAGTTCGAGAAGGGCCTGACGACAGGCCAGAAGGACGCCGACGGCGCCGAAGGCGACCGCAAGGCGTTGCAGGACGCGCCGGAGTCCGACGGCAAGGCGAAGTAGCCGGACTCTCAGGCGCCCAGAAGCGCCGCCACCCGATCCAGCAGGCGGTGCGCCGCCTGTTCCTTGCTCACCTCCGGCAGAGGCTGCTCGCTCCCGGTGCGATCGATCAGCGTCAAGGCCACTCGTGCCGCGCCGAACGGCCGGCGGTCGGCGCCGACCGCGTTGGCGGCGATCAGATCCAGCCGCTTCGTCGCAAGCTTGCGACGCGCTCCCTCGAGGAGCCGCTCGGTCTCGGCCGCGAAGCCGACCACCACCGGGGGCCGCTGCCAGCCGTCGCCTCCGGCCGCCAGCGAGGCCAGGATGTCGTCGGTCGGCTGCAGCTCGATCGTCAACCCGGGCCGTCCCGCCTTCTTGATCTTGGCGTCCGCGGGGGCCGCGGGACGGAAGTCGGCGACCGCTGCCGACATGATCAGCGCATCCCGGCCGGGCAGGTGCTGCTTGACGGCTCGGGCCATGTCGGCGGCGCTCTCGACAGCCACCGGCATGATGCCGGGCTCGGTCTCGGCGGCGGCCGTGGTGACCAGGACGGCCTCGGCGCCGCGGTCGCGCGCGGCCACCGCCAGGGCGCGGCCCATCAGGCCGGACGAGCGGTTGGTCAGGGTCCGCACGGGGTCCAGGGCCTCCCGCGTGCCGCCGGCGGGGATCAACAGGGAGCGGCCGGACAGGTCGCCGTGCGCGCCCAGCGCGCGGCGGACGTGCCGGGTGATCGACGCGGGTTCGGCCATGCGGCCAACCCCGTGTGCACCGGAGGCCAGTCGCCCGGTCTCGGGCGGGATGATGACCATCCCGTCGGCGGCGAGCTGCTCGACGTTGCGCCGAGTCGGCGGCTTCTCCCACATGGTGCTCTCCATGGCCGGTGCGATCAGCACCGGCGCCGGGCTGGCCAGCACGGTCGCCGCCACCGCGTCGTCGGCCGCACCGCGCGCCAGACGCGCCATGGTGTTGGCCGACGCCGGGGCCACGACCACCAGGTCATGTGAGGCCGCGAGCTCGACGTGCCGGACACCCGCGTGCTCGGTCCCGAACAGGTCGGTGACCACCGGCTCGGCGGTGATCGCCTGGAAGGTGAGCGGCTGGATGAACCTTCGCGCGCCCGCCGACATGACCACGCGCACGCGGATGCCGAGCTGCACCAGCTCGCTGACCAGGGCAGCCGCCTTGTAGGCCGCGATGCCGCCGGTGACGCACACCAGCACCGATCGGCCGGCGAACGGGCTCCGATCCGCTGCGGCGTATACGGCTTCCTTCCCGTCGTTCACGGCGTCCTCCCCGCTTCGTCTCGGCCTGTGGTGTCCTGGCCCACGTTCGCGTTCCAGGTCAGGCGCAGGCCCTTCAACGTGATCCACGGATCGACGGCGTCGATCACGCGGGTCAGCGGCGCGATCGTGTCGGCCAGCCCGCCGGTCGCCAGCACGAAGGCGCTGCCGCCAAGCTCGGCACGGAAGCGCGCCACCATGCCCTCCACCAGGCCGACGTAGCCGTAGATCAGCCCGGACTGCACCGCGTGCGTGGTGTTGGCGCCGATCGCGTGCGGCGGCGCCACCAGCTCGATCCGACCCAGCTTGGCGGCGCGCTCGGCCAGCGCGTCCGCGGCGATCTCGATGCCGGGTGCGATGGCTCCGCCCAGATACTGTCCGGACGCGTCGATCGCGTCGAAGGTGGTGCCGGTACCGAAGTCCACCACGCAGATCGGGCCCCCGTGCTCGGCGAAGGCCGCCGCGGCGTCGACGATGCGGTCGGCGCCGACGTCGCGCAGGCTGTCGTAGCGAACGCGCACGCCGGTCCTGACGCCGACGCCGACGATCAGCGGTTTCAGCCGCAGCCGGCTGCGGCAGAGGGTGGCGAACACGCCCTGCACCGCCGGCACGGAGCTGGCGATCGCCACCGCGTCGATCGCCTCCTCGGTCAGCTCCTCCAGTTGCAGGAGCTGGCGCAGCAGCACCGCGTACTCGTCGGCCTGCACGTTGGCGCGGGTCGACAGCCGCCACGTGGCGGCGGGCGCAGCGTGCTCGGCCGCGTCGGGCGGAAAGGTTCCCAGCACGATGTTGGTATTGCCGATGTCCACGCAGAGCAGCATCAGCTCACCGGCTCCAGGACCACGTTGTCGATCAGCCGGACGTCGCCCACCCGGGCCGCGACCGAAGCCACGGCCGGACGCTCCACGTCGTCCAGCTCCGCCATCGTGTCCGGATCGGCGACGCTCACGTATTCCAGGTCGACCCTTCCGCGCAGGCGGTCGCGGAGGGTGGCGCGCAGCGCGCCCGCGTCCCGCTCCCCCGATCGAAACCGCCCCCGGCACGCCTCCAGGGCTCGCGGGATCGCCACCGCGCGAGCGCGTTGCTCCGGCGTGAGCAGCGCGTTGCGAGAGCTCAGCGCCACGCCGTCAGGGTCGCGGACCGTCGGGCAGACGACCAGTTCGACGTCCATGTCGAGGTCGGCGACCATGCGCCTGAGCACGGCGACCTGCTGCGCGTCCTTCTGACCGAGGTAGGCGCGCGCGGGCGTGACGATGTTCAGCAGCTTGGCCACCACGGTGCAGACCCCGCGGAAGTGGCCGGGCCTCCCGGCGCCCTCCAGCCGCTCACCGGCGCGTCCGGGCAGCACCGCGGTGTCGAACCCGGGCGGATACATCGTCTGCACCGTCGGCGCGAACACCAGGGAGGCTCCGGCGTTCCGGAACAGCGCCAGGTCGCCTTCCCGCGTACGCGGATAGGACTCCAGGTCGGCTTCTTCGGAGAACTGCGTGGGGTTGAGGAACAGCGACCCGACCACCGTGTCGCCGGCGGCGCGGGCATGCTCGACCAGCGAGCGATGGCCGGCGTGCAGCGCGCCCAGCGTGGCCACCAACCCGACCGTCGACCTGCCCACGGCGCGGACGAACGAGCGCACCTCGTCGATTCGCTCGACCACTCTCATGCCGTCCGCGTCCGCAGCCCCGCGTCGCGCCGCTCGGCGGCCAGCGCATGGTCGAAGCGGGCGATCTCCTCGCCCGGCATGAGGTACGCGTGCTCCTTGTCCGGATAGGCGCGGGTGCGCACGTCACGGGCGTAGTCCGCGATCGCCCGGCTGATCTCCGCGCCCGCCTCACCGTAGCGGCGCACGAAGCGGGGCGACGGACCGGAGTGGATGCCGGTCAGCTCGTGGAACACCAGCACCTGCCCGGAGCAGCCGTCGCCTGCGCCGATGCCGATCGTGGGTACAACCAGCTCCGCCGTGATGCGGCTCGCCACCGCGCGCACGACCGCCTCCAGCACGATCGAGAAGCAGCCGGCTCGCTCCAGGGCCAGCGCGTCGCGGTAGAGCGCGATGCCCGCCTCGGCGTCGCGCCCGGTGACGATGTGCGACCCGAAGCTGACCGCCGATTGGGGAGTGAAGCCGACGTGGCCCATCACCGCGACCCCCGCCTCCACGATGGCCTGCGCGGTCTGCGCGCGCACCGCGCCCCCTTCGATCTTGACCGCGTCGACGCCGCCCTCCTTCACGAAGCGGATGGCGTTGCGCACGGCTTCCTCGTCGGAGACCTGGTAGGAGCCGAGCGGCATGTCGCCGACCACCAGCGCGCGCGGGCGGGTGCGGGTGACCGCCCGGCAGTGGTGGAGCATCTCGTCGACCGTCACGGCGACTGTGCTGTCGTGGCCCAGCGCGAACTCCGCCAGCGTGTCGCCGACCAGGATCAGGTCGACCCCGGCTTCGTCGGTCAGGCGGGCGCTGGCTGCGTCGTAGGCGGTGACCATCACCAGCGGCTCCCGGTCGGGGCGGGTGATGTCGGTCAGCGTGGTGCGGGACCGGTCCATGGGCATCTCCTTCGCCCAAGGCGGACTCCATGAGGAGCGTTTCGCATCTGCCGTGCCGTCCCCACGGGGTACGGCCGGCGCGACGGCTCCGTCGGGACCGGCTGGGGCTTGCCGCCTCAGCGAGGTCGGCTGCTTTGTGCCCCAGTATAGGCGACGCGCAGGGGAGCGCAATGCCCCGCATTGCCTCGTACGAAATAGTGCTGCGGCAACTGCGCAAGCCAGCCGCAGTATCGATCATGGCCTTCCTGCAGCGCGCCGGCCGCTCCGGCCACGCGGCCGTCGCCACGGAAAGAGTTCCCTTTTATCGATCATAGCTACGCATCCGTTATATCTGGTCACGTGATGCGGGTATGATGCGGATCCGTCATCGTGGCGGGTGCGACATGAGCGGGTGTAACCGAGCGGGAGCGGCTGGTGCCGGCAAACTCGCGCACGCGGCGCTCGCCGGCCTGCTGCATCCGCAGGCGGGCGGCGAGCGGCCGTGGCGCCTGCTGCCCGTGGTGCTCGGGCTGGCGTTCGCGGCGCGCGCGGCGGTGGCGCTGGCCGGCGACTTCGTGCTGCACCCGGACGAGATCATGCAGTACCTGGAGCCGGCCCACCGCTTGGCGTTCGGCAGCGGGATCGTCTACTGGGAGTACTTCTACGGGGCGCGCTCCTGGCTGGTGCCGGGCGCGGTGGCCGGCGTGCTGAAGCTGTTCGAGACGGTTGGCTTGGGACAGCCGTGGTGGTACGTGGATGGCGTCAAGCTGGCGTTCTGCGCGGTGTCGCTGGCCATTCCGGCCGGCATGTACCTGTTCGCGCGGCGTCACTTCGGCGAGGCGGCGGCACGCATCGCGCTGGCCGCCGGGGCGTTCTGGTACGAGCTGGCCGGGTTCGCGCACAAGCCGTTGACCGAGTTCGTGGCCACGGCGCCGCTGATGGGTCTGCTGGCGCTGTGCGTGCATCCCCGACCCGACCGCCCGCGCGTGGCCGCTCAGGCGGTCGCCCTGACGGTGCTGGCGACGGCGATCCGGCTCCAGTACGCGCCGGTCGCCCTGCTGCTGCTGGCCATCGTGTTCCTGCGCAGCCGGCTGAAGCCGTGGCTGGTCGTGGGCGCGGCGGCAGCGTTCTGCGCCGTGGGCGTGTTCGATGCGTTGGCGTGGGCCGGCGGCCTGTTCCACTCCTACGTCACCAACGTGCGCTTCAACCTCATTCTGGGCGAGATGCGCGTCGGCGAGAGTCCGGCGTACCAGTTCCTGTGGTGGCTCGTCCTGGCCGGCGGCGGTCTGAGTGTGCTGAGCCTGGTCGCGGCCCTGCGCGCTCCGCGACGCTACGGGTTGCTCCTGGGGCTGATCGCGCTGGTACTGCTGGCTCACTCCGTACAGGCGCACAAGGAGTACCGCTTCGTCTTCGCGGTCATACCGCTCTGGCTGCTGATCGGCGCGGACCTCACGGCGCGCGCGGCGTCGTGGGCCGCCCAACGGTCTCCGCGGCGGCGGGCCGCGGGGCGCTGGACGACCGGGGCGGCGGTCGCGCTGTTCGGGGTCGTATCGCTGGCGGGAGTCCTGAACGCGCTGCCGTACCAGGAGCGCGTGTACCAGGCATGGTCTCGGGAGACCGGCGCCACCGGCTTCATCCGCGACAGGGACCCGATCTTCGCGGCCTACCGGTACCTGGCCCGCGCGCCCGGCGTGGCCGCGGTGTGGCAGGTCGACCGGCCCTACTTCAGCCTGCCGGGCTACTACTACCTGCACCGCGCGATCCCGTTCTACGACGCGGTCACCGGGGGCTTGGTCAATCGGGACCTGGAGACGGTTGCCGCCTCGGTCAGCCACCTCGTGTCCGCCGACGCGGAACTGACCGTTCCCGGTTACTCGCTGGACCAGGACGTCGGCGGCGTGCGCATCCTGCGCCGGGACACGACCGAGCCGGCGATCCGCCAATGGCGCGACCACGCCCCGGTCATCGTCGACGACCTGGTGCTGCGGATCATGCGTCAGGTGGATGCGGAGGCTCCGCCGCCGCCCGCCAATGCCGGCATCCGCTTCGTGGAGCAGCCATGAGCGTCCCCGATCGACCAGGCGCGCGGCCGGCCGTGTCCCTCGTCGTGCCGACGCTGCGCGAGGTGGCCAACATCCCGTCGCTCGCCGGGCGCATCGATGCCGCTCTGGCGCAGAGCTGCATCGAGTGGGAACTGCTGCTGGTCGACGACGATTCGCGCGACGGCAGCGAGGCGATCGTCGCCGCGCTGGCGCGGCGCCTGCCGGTCCGCATGGAGGTACGGCGCAACGCGCCGCGGGACCTGTCCCTGGCCGTGCTGCACGGCATCCGGCTGGCACGGTTCGATCGCGTCGTGGTCATGGACGCCGACTTGTCGCACCCGCCGGAGCGGATCGGCGATCTGCTCGCGGCGCTGGACGGCGACTGTGACCTGGTGGTCGGCAGCCGCTACGCGCCGGGAGGCCACGTCGACCGGGCTTGGGGCTGGGGGCGCCGGTTGAACTCGCGCGTGGCGACGCTGCTGGCTCTGCCGCTGGTGCGGTGCAGCGATCCCATGTCCGGGTTCTTCGCGACCGACCGCCGTTCGCTGCCCGCCCCGGAGCGGTTACAACCCGTCGGCTACAAGATCGGACTGGAGTTGATGGTGCGCGGACGGCTGCGGGTCACGGAGGTGCCGATCGACTTCGTCGACCGCGACCGGGGCGCAAGCAAGATGGACTGGCGGCAGCAGGTGAACTCCCTCCGTCACCTGTACCGCCTGTACCGGTACCGCTACGGCGCCATCGCGCGGTTGCTCAGCTTCGCTCTGGTGGGCGCCACCGGCTTCGTCGTCGACGTCGCCGTCTACCTGGGGCTGCAGGCGATCGGCGCCGAGCACCGCGTAGCGCGGTTCCTGTCGTTCTGGCCGGCGGTGACCTGGAACTGGTGGCTCAATCGCCGGCTCACGTTCGAGGAGCGCCCGCGGCAGACACGCGTGCGGCAGTGGACGCGATTCGTGGCCGCAAGCGTGATCGGGCTGAGCGTCAACGTCGGCACGTACCTGGTGTTGACCAGCTTCGTGGATCTCTTCGCCCGCCACCGACTGCCGGCTCTGGTGTGCGGCGTCCTGCTCGGCGGTGGCGTCAACTTCCTGGTCGCGAATCGGTACGTGTACCGGCGCCGCACGGAGGCATGATGGCGCGGACCCTTGCCTTCCCGCGGCGCTGTTCGCCGTGTGCTTCGGCGTGTACGTGAGCAACGGAGACTTTCTCCCGGGCAGCGACCAGGAGGGCAACATGCTGTTCAGCGTGAACCTCCTCAAGCGCGGTTCTCTGTCGCTCGGGCCGCCGCATGCGCCGCACGCCTTCTTCTGGACCCTGGAGCAACCCGGCGTGGCGCCCCGCCCGGTGGCGATCGAAGCCTGGAACGACGCGGCCGACGCCGCGTACCGGGAGGGTCGGCTCAAGGTCGCGGATCACCATTACTACCTGGCCGCGACCACGCGGCCCGCGGAGTACGTCAACACCTTCGGCCTCGGCGCCGCGCTCGCCGGGCTGCCGGTGTACGCGGTGATCGACCTGTTCGTGGACATCGCAACCGACCGCTCCTGGTGGTGGCACGGCGCCGCCCTGACCGCTTCCCTCCTGACCGCCCTCGCGGCGGTGTTCGTGTTCCTGGCGGCGCGGTGCTTCGTCGAGCCGCTGCCGGCGGCGCTCGTCGCGCTGGCGTTCGGCCTGGGAAGCTGCGTCTGGCCGGTCAGCAGTCAGGCGCTGTGGCAGCATCCGGCCAGCACCCTCTGCCTGAGCCTCGGCGCCTGGTTCCTGGTGCGGAGCCCCGAGCGCCCACGTACGGCGGCCTGGTGCGGGGCGGTGTTCGGCAAGGCGGTCCTGTGCCGCCCGACGACCGCCGTCTCGGTAGTGTGCGTGGGAGCGTACCTGCTGTGGGTGGATCGCCGCCGGTGTGCCGCCTACGTGCTCGGCGGCCTGCCCTTCCTGGTGATCCTCATCGCTTACAACGGGTACTACTTCGGCAGCCCGTTCGTGTTCGGACAGACCGCCGCCTCGAAGACCATCGCGTTGCGCGACACGGGGTCCGAGAGCCTGTGGCAGAGCTCCTGGCGGGAGAGCCTGCCGGGCCTGCTCATCAGCCCGTCGCGGGGACTCCTCTGGTTCTCTCCCGTGTTGTTGCTCGGGTTGGCCGGCGCCCCGGCGGTATGGAGAGTTCCGCGCTACCGCCCGCTGATACCCCTGCAAGCCGCGGCCGCGCTGATGATCCTGGTGGCCGGCAAGTGGGTCGACTGGATCGGCGGCTTGACCTGGGGCTATCGGTCCATCGTCGACACAACCCCGTTCCTGGCCCTGCTGATGGTCCCGGTCATGGAGCGCGCGATTGCCGGACGCCGGACGCGGGCGGTGTTCGCGGCGGCGCTGGTGTGGTCCATGGGCGCGCAGTTCGTGGGCGCCTGGAGTTACAGCGTGGTGGGCTGGCATGCGATGACGATGGCGTACGACGACCCCAACCATGCCGGCGTGTGGCTGTGGCGGCGGCCGCAGATCGGCTACCACCTCGCCAGCTTCGCGACGGAGCGGGCGCAGAAGAGGCGGCTGATGGCCATCTACGCCGACAACCGCAAACCGGTTCTCGTCCTGCCGGACCGGGCGCGGCCGGCGGCAGCGGCGGATGAGCGCCGGCTCCTGGTCAGGGAGCTGGGCGATCCGGCCGCGCTGCAGAACCGGGCCGACGCGCTCAGAACGCAGGGCCGGTACGAGGAGGCGATCGATCATCTCGCCATGCTGCGCTTCGGCCTGCAGCGGTACGCGGCGGCGCTCGAACTGTATCGGAGGCTGGCCGAGATCGAGCCGGGCAATGCGCAGACCCATGCCAACTTGGGGGCGACGCTGTATTACCTCGGCCGAACCGGGGATGCGATCCGGAGCGTCGAGCATGCGCTGTCCCTGGATCCCGCTCTGAAGGAGGCGCGTTCCGCGCTGGACCGGTTGCGGGAGATCGCGCGGCAGGACGGGCAGCAGTGACGCGGCGTCCGCCGGTGAGCGGCGGCCTGCTCGACCGGATACGGGCCGCGCCGTACGCCTCGCTGTCGGCGGGCGTGCTGGCGGTCGCCGCCTACCTGTGCCTGGTGAACCTGGACTACGCCGCGCTGTGGCACGACGAGGCGCCGGCCGCGCTGATCGGCAGGAACCTGCTGCAACGCGGCGACATTACCGGCTGGGACGGGCGCAACCTGGTGGGCGGCACCAACGGGCGCACGCTCAACGAGGATCTGCGCGACGTGCTGCCGCCGCTGACGTACGTGTTCAACGCCGCGGGAATGGCCGTGTTCGGGGTCAACGAGACCGGCGCGCGCATCGTGCCGGCACTGATCGGAATCCTTTCGCTGGGACTCCTCCACCTGCTCCTGCGCCAGCACCTGGCGGGCCATCCGCGGCTGATCCTCTTCAGCCTCCTGTTCGCGGCGTGGTCGCCGCAACTGCTGCTGTACTTCCGCCAGTCGCGCTACTTCGCGTTCATGGCGTTCGGCATGATCGCCGTGTTCTACCTCTACGAACGCTGGTGGCGAAGCGGGAGGGGTGCCGATCTGGCGGCTCTGACGCTGGTCGCCACGCTCGCGTTCTTCAACCACTACACCGGCGGCGCCGCCACCATGCTGGCGCTCGCGGCCTGGCACCTGCTGCTCCGTGCGCGCGCGACGGCGCCGCGCCAGTGGCTGGCCCTGGCCTCCTGCGGCGCGCTCGTGGTCGCCGCCGGCACGGCCTACCTCGCCTGGATCGGGGTGATCGGCGGCGAGCGCAGCGGGTTTCTCGCCTTCACGGGCGTCGTCGGACTGGAAGAGTACCGCGGGACGATACCGCCGGCTCTGCTGCGCCTGCGGATCTACACCCGCGACCTGTTCGCCGCGGACTGGATCTCGTGGCCGGTGCTGCTGTGGTTCGCCGGCATGCTGTCGGTCCCCCTGATCCGCGGCCGGCGCGGCATCCGGCCGGC
>JAPOQV010000188.1 GCA_026710565.1 Spirochaetaceae bacterium
ACGCCCACCACGCTTGCGCACGAGAATGAACGGAACATCTACGGCGAAACCGGCGACCGGGTGCTGGATCTGCTCACGTCGATCGACTCGCCGTCGCTGGTCTGCGCCTTCGACTTCTCCAACTTCGTGCAGTGCGGACAGCGGCCGTACCGGGACTGCTGGGCGAAGCTCAAGCCGTACCTGGGCTACTTTCACGTCAAGGACGCGCTCCCGGACGGTACCGTGGTCCCGGCCGGCGGGGGCGCGGGCGACGTGGCGCGCATCCTGACCGAGGCGTTCGCGGACGGCTTCGGGGGCTACCTGACGCTCGAACCGCACCTGAAACCGGCGCCGGGGCGCCCGCTCCAGTCCAGGGCGGACCGGTTCGGGATAGCCGCGCGGGCGCTGCACGAACTGCTGGCGGACGTACCCGGCAGCGCTGCCGTCCTCGGGGAGCGTTCGGACTCGTCCTGATCGAGCCCTGCCCGGCACGCCTCAGGCGCCGGCGCGGGATCCTGCGCTTCGCTCCTGCAGCTTCTCGTAGAACAGGTCCTCGTCCGGCGGCACCTCCACCCAGTCGTCGAGCCACGCCGACAGGTGCATGGCGTTGGAGATCGACAGTCCGCGGATCCCCTCCTGGCCCGGGGCCAGCAGGTCGGCGCCGTCCGTGATGGCATCGACGAAATTGCGCATGATGCCGGCGTGCCCGGCCGTCTCGCCGGCGACCGGGACGTCGACGCGCGTGTGCCCCGGCTGATCGGGCCCGGCCCGATGCTCACGCCTGAAGCGCGGCTCGGGCACGTCGAGCCGCCAGAACGTGAGCCGGCCGTCCTCGACCACGACCTTGCCGTTGTCGCCGGTCACCTCCAGGCGGTTCGAGCCGGGCGCGTCGCCCGTGGAGGTGACGAACACCCCGGTGGCGCCGTTCGGGTACTCGACGAAGGCGGTGACGTCGTCCTCCGCCTCGATGTCGTGGTGCTTGCCGAAGTAGCAGAACGCGCGCAGGCGCGCGGGCATCCCGCAGCACCACTGCCACAGGTCGAGCTGATGCGGCGCCTGGTTGATCAGCACGCCGCCGCCCTCCCCCGCCCAGGTGGCGCGCCAGTCGCCGAGATCGTAGTAGCTCTGCGGCCGGTACCAGGCGGTGATGATCCAGTTGGTGCGCTTGATCTCGCCCAGCTCGCCGTCCTCGACCATCTCCTTGAGCCGGCGATAGAGCGGGTCGGTCCGCTGGTTGTACATGATGGCGAAGACCTTGCCGCTGGCCGCGGCGGCGCGGTTCATCTCCCCCACCTGCTTCGCGTACACCCCGGCCGGCTTCTCGGTCAGCACGTGCACGCCTGCGGCGAAGCAGCGGATCGCGAGCGGCGGATGCTCAAAGTGGCGAGTGGCGACGATGGCGGCGTCGACCTCGCCGGCGTTCAGGAAGGCATCGAGGTCATCGAAGCATGCGAGCTCGGACGACAGGTGCTCCTTCGCCCAGGCCAGCCGCTCGGGCCGGACGTCGCAGACCGCGGCGAGCGCGGCGCCGGGCACCTCCCCCGCCAGGAGCGTGCGGGCATGCCTGGTCCCCATGCCGCCCAGGCCGACGATGCCGATCCGCACCATGTCCATGCCGCTGCGGCCGGACGGCCTACTTCCTGAACAGCGCGAACGAGAAACCGGGAGCCGGGGCGTCCATGTCGCTGCGACCCTGCAGGTACCGCTTGTCCGCCTCGTCCGGCGAGACGCTGTCCACTTCCTGGAAGCCGACGCGCGCCATCTCCGCGTTCATCGCATCGGGCGTGAAGGTCGAGATCATCGGCTCCCCGCGTCCGGCCACGAACTTCTCCAGCTTCTGCACGAACTCCATGCCCTCCGCCGGGACCAGGTCGTGCGGGTACTTGTAGTCGCAGACGATCCGGCTGCCGGGCGCGGCGAGCGAGGAGACGCGGTCGAGCGACTCGCCGATCGCCTCACCGGTGAGGTAGTAGGTGACCCCCAGCCAGGAGAAGAACGTCGGCGTTTCGGCGTCGAAGCCGGCCTTGCGCAGCTCCTCGTCCAGGCGGTCGGTCTCGAAGTTCACCGGCACCAGCGTCAAGTTGTCGGGAACGCTGCCGTTGATGGCGACCAGGCGCTCGCGCTTCATGGCCTGCGAGGCCGGCTGGTCCACCTCGAAGATGCGCAGACGGTCGGCCAGGTCTCCCTGCCGCAGGGAGAAGGAGTCGAGCCCGGCTCCCAGGATCACGTACTGGCCGACCCCGTCGGCGATCGCTTCGCGGAGCCGCTCTTCGGTGAAGCGGACGCGCAGGATCGCCTCGGTGTGGATGGGCTTGAGCACCCCCAGGACCACGTCGGCGATCAGCCACTTGAGCCACCGCCGCTTGGCGACCTGCCGCCAGAACGGCGTGACCATCTGCAGCGCGTAGGTGTCGGAGAACAGCGGCGGATCGTTCCAGATCAGGTGAGCCGCACGGACCGCCGCCACCAGAATGGCGGTCGTGCTGGCTTTCGGTTTCTCGGCCTCGTCCTTCGTGCCCTTGCTAGCCATTATGAATGTCAATCAGTACCGGAATTGCCGGTCTTTGTCCAAGGCCGGCACGACACACGTCACATCCCCAGACGGTAACCGGCGCGCCGCCGTCGGTTTCCCGGCGGCGGTACACCTTGTCCTCCCATGGCGTGCTCTCGCTGCGGTCGAATATCACCAGGTGCCCTTCCGCCGCGCCGCAGCGATCCATGTAGGCGCGCGTCTGCCTGAGCCCTGCACGCAGCGTCTCGTCGAGACCGCCGTGCAGCACCTTGCACTCGATGACCGTCTTCTGTTGGACGCCCGCCCCGGGGAGCGGCCAGACGATCAGCAGGTCCGTGCGCATCCGGCCCAGCCCGTACTCGCGTTCGATGCGGCCGCCGCTGTTGACGACCCGCTGCAGAAACGCCTGCAGCAGCAACTGCGGGCCGGCCTCCTTGTACTGGAACCGCTCCACCCAATGTTCCGAATGCTCCCGGAAGAAACCCTGGAACCCCGCCAGCAGGCTATCCGTGAGCAGGCTGCCGTCCTCGCCGATATACCAGGCCGGGTCGTGATGGATGACCGTTTCCTGGGTGGTATAGGTGAGCTCGCGCGGGATCACCTCCCGATACACCGGGTTGGCGATGCGCAGCGGGCGATCGAGCGCCAACAAGCCCAAGTCGCGGACATACTGTATGTCATCGATCAGGATCGAATCGCGTGCGCGGGAGCCGCTCAGCAACGGCTCGATGACCCGCCGTACGCGCTCCTCCTGCAGTTGGTCGGTGAGCTGATCCAGATGCGTCTCCCGGCGCAGGATCAACTGCTCGCGGGCGTCGTGGATGGCGTCGGCACTGATCGGCCGGCTGCGGTCGCGCCCGGCCTTGCTCTTGAAACAGGTTTCGTATGCCAGCGCGTTTACCAGCCACGGCTGTCCCCGAGTCAGCTCCCAGATGGCGCCGTACGCATCGTCCGTGAACGTCTGGCCGCTCTCAGCGGTGTGTTGCGCCAGGAGGGATTCGACCTCGTTCGGTGAGAAGTCGCCCATCCGCAGGGACTCGGCGCGGATGTTGAACGCGCTGCCGCCGACGATGATCGCGCGCTCTGCGGACGAGCGAATCCGGTAATCGCGCACGTCGCGCACGCCGCACAGGATCACGGATGTGGAAAGCGGCGCGGGCGCTCGGGGTAGCCGTCACGCAGTTGCCGCAGAACGGAGATCAGGGTGTCTCCCACCAGCGTGTCGATCTCATCGATCATCAGCACCAGCGGCGTGGCGTCCGCCTCCGCCCAGCGGGACAGCACTTCCCCAAGGGCGTCGTTGGGGCCGACCTGATCCAGGATGGCGGGCCACACCTCTCCCACGAACCCGTCATCGAGCGCGTGGCGAGCCGCCCGACCCAGCGCGCTGAGGATGGCGCGCATCCCCTCGCCGACCCGCTCCCGCGCCGCCTTACCGACTTCGACGTTCACGTACACGCAGCGGAACTCGCCGGCTTCATTCAACAGATCCCGCAGCGTGAGCAGCGCCGATGTCTTCCCGGTCTGCCGCGGCGCATGCAGGATGAAGTACTTCCGCTGCCGCATGAGCAGCAGGATCTCGTCCACGTCCAGCCGCGACAGGGGCGGGACGTAGTAGTGCAACTCGGCGTCGATCGGGCCGGCGGTAGTGAAGAATCGACTGACGTTCATGCGATCGTGCGGCTTCCGTCCGGCGCTGCCGGAAGTGTCCCTGATTCACGCGCAGGCTCGAGCGCCGCGCGCAGCAACGCTTCGAGTACGCGGCGGCGTCTGTCTTCCGCCGCGGCGAGACTCGTCTCCAGCCGGTCACATAGGCTCATCAGTTCCGCATCCTATCCCACTGGTCAGGTACCGCAGACTTGGGTTTCTCGCCGCCGGACGGCTCGATACCGCCTACGGATGGTCCCCGCGGTAGGCGGCGAGCAGCCGCTCGCAGGCGCCGCGGCTCGCCCGCCAGCCCCCCGGCCGCC
>JAPOQV010000189.1 GCA_026710565.1 Spirochaetaceae bacterium
ATGGTCGGCTTCGATCAGCCCGGACACCTGATCCGCCTGGCGGACGGCCGGCTGCTCTGTACCTACGGGCGCCGCAGCACCCCGTTCGGCCAGCGCGCCTGTCTGTCGGAGGACGAGGGCCGAACCTGGCGCATGGACACCGAGGTCGTGCTTCGCGACGACGGCGCCGGCACGGACCTGGGCTACCCGGCGAGCGCGGAGGTTTCCCCCGGCGAGGTCCTCACGGTCTACTATCAGGTGGACCGGCCCGGCGAGAAGGTGTGCATCAACGCCACCCGGTGGAGCCTGGGCGGTGGCTGAGCAGGATCGAGGACGGGACGCGGGGCGGTTCCGGCACGTGTCCAGCCTCAGCGTCGTGTACGATCCCGGCAAGCTGGCCGGCGAGCGGGTCGTCGCTGTGCAGCGTGCTGGCGCGCCGCTGGCGCTCGACGCCACCTTCACGCTCGCCACCAACAACTACCTGGGCCGCGGCGACGGGTATGCCGTGTCCAAGGATAAGGTGCGGCTGGTCGACGCGTACGCCGGCACCCTGATGGCCAGCCAGGTGATCGACGACGTAGCAGCGCAGGGCTCGGTTTCTCCCGTAGTGGTGGGGCGGCTGCATGAGGCCGACTGACCGCATGGCTCTCCCGCGGAACTGTTCGATTTCCTTGCCGAGCGGAAGGACAACAACGACCGGGAGTGGTTTCAGGCCAACAACGTTGCGCGAAATTGCCGTGCCGGTGTGCCGGCACCAGAAATACGGCGCCAAGCGAGAGTCCCAGGGCTTTGGCGAAGAGGGAAGCCTCCGCGCCAAAGCTGCCGCCGGAGATCAGAGCTGGAGGAGGACGCCGCTAAAGAGGCCTTGAAGACGCAGCGAGAGCGTAAACGGTAGGTGGCTAATCAATCGCCACGGAGTGGACCGTGGCTATTCGTCAACGCAATGTCGAGTCCCGTCTCGAATTCGCGCTCTCGTCCACGGAGCCAGTGGTCAAGGGTGCGAGCAGTGATGTGTGCGATCTCCGCACGCAGCGCGCACTCCCAGACGATCGCCACTCGCCAGCCGCCGTCCAGCAGCTCCTGCCGTGTGCGTCGGTCGCGCTCCAGGTTGGCGCGGAACTTGGCCTGCCAGAACTCACGTCGTGTGTCAGGATCGGTCGTTCGCGGGCAACCGGGATGACGATGCCAGAAACAGCCGTGAACGAAGCAGGCCGCCCGGAAGCGCGGAAAGACGAGATCCGGCGTCCCGGGGAGGCTCCGAACATGAAGCCGATATCGCAGGCCACGCCCGTGGAGCGCTCGCCGCAAGGACAACTCCGGTTTCGTATCTCGGACGGGGACGCGCGCCATGATGCGCGAGCGGGTCGCCCGATCCACCGTATCGGGCATCGTCAGTCGTGCACAACGCCGAAGTGCGGCGATTGAGAGCGGATTCCGCCCGGTGAGCGCGGGACGGGCGCAGATTCAAGGGCAGGTGCAGTCTGAGCCATCTCTCCGGTGGACTCGTGTCGCGGGGTACTCGCTGACAGGGGATTCCACCATGCCGGTATGGCCCCGGTCCACTGCCGGCGACGTGGGCCACTCGCAGTCGGACTGGGTCTCCGTGTCCGCCATCCGCAGGGCGTCGCCCTCTTTACACCTTCCGCCGGAGCATGGTCTATATGGTGCTCAACCGCCAAGAGCGAGGTGAGATCAATGGCAGCGCGCGTTCGACGACAGCATTCGGCCCAGGTGAAGGACGCCGCGGAAGAGGCGATTCGGAACCTCGAGCTCAGCGTTCGGTTCATCGTTACCGACTACACCGTCGAGTTCGTCGCGGAAAAGGTTCGTTTGAAGGAGTACTATGTCCCCGAGTACCAGCGTGAGATGGTCTGGGACGAAATCGTACAATCACGTTTCATAGAATCGGTCCTGATCGGACTTCCGATTCCATTCGTGTTTCTTTGGCAGGACGAAGACGGCCGCATGGAAATCGTGGATGGATCCCAGCGGATGCGGACGCTGCGCCGGTTCATGGACAATCAACTGAAGTTGACGAAGCTCGAATTGCTTCCGGAGACGAACGACTTCCATTATCGGGACTTGTCTGAGGCGCGACAGCGGAAGTTCAACGCACGTACCTTGCGCGGAATCGTGTTGGAGAACGCCACGACCACCGCCACACGGACCGAGATGTTCGCTCGTATCAACACCGGCGGGCGATCCGCGAACGACGCGGAAGTTCGCAGAGGATCGCTTCCCGGAGTCTTCACCGATCTCGTGATCGAGTGTGCACAATACGATCCATTCGTCAGGCTCACCCCGATCTCCGAGAGACTTATCAACGGGAGAGAGCGTGAGGAACTCGTCGTTCGCTTCTTCTGCTTTCTGGAAACCTACGACGCAGTCCGCTGCGATCTCCCCACATGGAGGGATCGGCCCAGAGAGTACATCTTCGAGTTCGTCGAGACCACGAATCGCAACGCACGGGACGACCCGCACATCATCGAGAGACTCAGGGACGAGTTTCGACGTATGGTGGAGTTCGTCGGCGCGGCGTTTCCACACGGTTTTCGAAAGACTCCCAGTGCAATACAAGTCCCCCGCGCTCGCTATGAAGCGATCGCCGTCGGGGCCGGGCTTGCACTCAGGGAGCGCGCCGCTCTGTTGGACGCGCCGATCCAAACGGTCGACTGGGCAGCCGATCCCGAATTCCTGAAGGTGACTACCTCCGATGCCGCGAACGTCCGTTCGAAGGTCGTCGGCCGGATCGAATTCGTCAGACGGAGACTCGTCCGGACGTGAGAGCGCACGAGGAGCTGCTCTCGAGCCGGGCGGAGGAGATCGAGTCGCATCTATCGCTGATCAGGGAGTTGACGGCGGCGGCGATCGCGCGACAGGGGATCGCGAACCTGCAACGGGTGGAGATGGAGCACGTCGACGTGCTCAAGAGCGGATTCCTCGTCCATCTCTACAACGTCGTGGAAGCTGTCATGACGAAGATCCTCGAAGAAGTCGCCGCCGACGTGATCCGGTATCCTCCGGCCAAGTGGTCAAGTTCGGTCCGCACCGAGTGGGTTCGGACTCGCGCGGGCGTCGAACGAGGGATCGAGTCGCACCAGCGGCTGTCGAGGACGGTGGAGATCGTGGACGAAGCCATAGCGGGAGCGGTCAACGTCGCGTTCCGCGTCAGGTACGAGAGGAACTGGTCCGACAGCGAGATCACGACGGTTTCCGAGCGGCTGGGCTGCTCTCTACAGGTCACGCCTGACGTGGTTCGGCGAGCCTGCGACGAGCGATTCCAGGACGATCTCGCCCCGATGAAGTACATTCGCCACAAGCGGAACTCGCTCGCCCACGGGAACGAGACCTTTCGCGAAGGTGCGCGTCAACTGGGCTCCCGGGATCTCCAAAGACTGCGTCGTGCGGTAGTCGAGTACATGGAGTCCGTGTCGGCGTCGTTCACCGGTTATCTCGAAGGGAAGTCGTTTCTCCAGGAGAACGCAGCCTGATGAGCAAGCCGGCGGCGAGACAGATCACTGCGATCGATCTCTTCTGCGGCGTGGGGGGCCTCACTCAGGGCTTCCGGCGGGCCGGCATAGACGTGGTCATGGGCGTGGATCTCGATCCCGCATGCCGGTACGCGTTTGAGGCCAACAACGCGGCCACGTTCGTCAACGCCGACGTCATGCAGCTTCCGGCGGAAGATCTCGCAGCGGCGTTCGCGGCCACCGAGAGTGTTTCGCTTCTCGCGGGCTGTGCGCCGTGTCAGCCGTTCTCGACCTACTCCCGCAGTGCGAAACGGGAGCGAGGGGGAGGCTCAAGAGGTGACCGCTCCGACGATTGGGTGTTGCTGCGCAGGTTCGGCGAATTAGTCGGCGATCTCAAGCCGGATCTCGTCACGATGGAGAACGTTCCTCCTCTGCGTGATCAACAAGCGTTTCGCGAGTTCGTCGACGGCCTCAGAGGATACCACGTCGCCCATGCGGTCGTCGACGGTCGGATGATCGGGTTGCCTCAGACTCGGAAGAGGCTGGTGCTCGTCGGCTCGACGCTCGGACCGATCGCGCTGCCCGCTCCCCACGGTATCCCGAATACGGTCCGGGCGACGATCGAGAGCCTGCCGTCACTGGAGGCCGGTGGCGTCGATCCTTGCGACGCGTTGCATACGGCAAGCCGGCTCAGCGCGCTGAACCTTGAACGGATCAGGGCATCGAATCCCGGGGGGACGTGGCGTGACTGGCCCGAGCGATTGCGCGCGAAGTGCCACACCAGGGCGAGCGGCTCGACCTATCCTTCGGTCTATGGGCGGATGACGTGGGACGCTCCGAGCCCGACGATCACCACGCAGTGTTTCGGCTACGGTAACGGCCGCTTTGGCCATCCCAAGGCGAATCGTGCCATCAGCTTGCGAGAGGCGGCCATGCTCCAGGGCTTCCCTCGCGACTATCGTTTCCTTCGTCCGCGGGAGCGGGCGAGCTTCGCCACGATGGGGCGTCTCATCGGAAACGCCGTGCCGGTTCCGCTCGGAGAGTACATCGGCCGAGTGCTCGTCGAGCATGTGTCGACCGCGTAAGCCAATGCAGTCGCCCGCTGCGCTCCCGATGGTAACTCGGCGCCGACCTTGCATAATGGGTGGCCGGCGGGGAGCTGCTGGTCATCCTCCTCACGGACAACGGGGCGGCCGGGATCCACTCCTGACGCTCGACCGACGGCGAGCGCACCTGGTCGACGCCGGAGCCGACCGGGATGGACGGGCACAATCAGCCCGGACACGTGGTCCGGCTGGCGGACGGACGGCGGCTGTGCATCTACGGGCGGCGGATCCCGCCGTTCGGCCAGCGCGCGTTCTGTCGGAGGACGAGGGCCGGACCTGGCGCATGGATACCGAGGTCGTGCTGCCGTGACAACGGCGCCGGCACGGACCTGGGCTACCCGGCGAGCGCGGAGGTTTCCCCCGGCGAGGTGCTGTCGGTCTACTATCAGGTGGACCGCCCCGGCGAGAAGGTGAGCATCAACGCCACCCGCTGGATCCTGGGCGGATCCGAATAGAGAGGCACCCATGGACCGACCCTTCGTGATCGATCTGCACCTGGACCTGGCGTGGGACGCCCTGTTCTGGAACCGCGACCTGACGCTCGACGTCGCCGCCATGCGCGCGCTGGAGGAGGCCGAGCCGCCGCAGGTCTCGCCCGAGATCAACACCGGCATCTGCACCGTGACCGTTCCCGAGCTCCGCCGGGGCCGGGTCGGGCTGGTGCTCTCCACCATCATGTCGCGCATCCAGTCGCGCGAAGGCCACATGCGCGACGGCATGCGCACGCAGGAGCAGGCCATGGCGGTCGGCCGCGGACACTTGGCCTACTACCGGACGCTGCACAAGCGGGGGCTGTTCAAACCGGTCCTGGGCGTCGCCGACCTGGACGAGGCGCTCTCCACCTGGAGCGATACGGACGACGAGGCCGCGGCCGCGGCTCCCATCTACCACCTGCTCTCCATGGAGAGCGCCGACCCGATCGAGAACCCCGACGACGTGGCCTTCTGGTGGGACGCCGGCCTGCGCGTCGTCGGCCCGGCCCACTTCGGCGACAACACCTACATCCACGGGACCGGCACCGAGGGCGGCCTCAAGCCGCCCGCCGCCGATCTCTACCGCGCCATGCGCTCTGCCGGCATGATCCTGGACATCACCCACATGGCCGACCAGGCGGTGTGGGAGTCGTTCGAGCTCTGGGACGGTCCCGTGATGGCGTCGCACTGCACCTGCCGCGCGCTGGTGCCGGGGCAGCGCCACCTGCACGACGACATGATCAGGGAGCTGGTGCGCCGCGGCGGCATCATCGGCTTGGTGTTCTGCCAGTCCTTCATCGATCCCGAGATCGACTGGGAGAACCGGCGCCGTATGCACGAGTCCGGCTGGGAGCCCAAGTACGCGATGGACGGCCTGCTGCCGCACGTGGAGCGCATCGCCGACCTGGCCGGCGGCACGATCGCCAACGTCGCCATCGGCACCGACATGGACGGCGGCTTCGGGGCGGAGCTCACGCCGACCGACGTCGACACGATCGCCGACGTCGGCGGCTTCGGGCAGGTCCTGCGCACGGCGGGATACGGCCGGGAGGACGCCGAGGCGGTCCTGCACGGCAACGCGCTGCGCTTCTTTCGCGAGTCGTGGACGCATCTGTAGGGCAGTGGGGGCCTACGCAATCGTCCCAGAGTGCCCTCCAGTCTGACAGGCGTCAGCCGCATTGAATCAGCTCTGAGTGGGGGGTTGATCCGATCTAGGGACTCGTGTATGAAATCCCGCCATGTGAACGAGTTGAAGCGCCATCGGCCTGCAGCCGCCCTGATTACGGACGACAAGACTTCTCGCCGGCTGAGTCGTGTGCCGAAGGCAGCGACCAGCCCCGAACAGGCTGGCGCCGGGTTGCTGGATCGCAACCACATTGAGTACGCCCGCGACAACAAGGACCTTCCCGGAAATCCCGACTTCGCAGACCGTAGAAGGCGCTGGGCGATTTTCGTCAACGGCTGCTTCTGGCATCATCACTCCGGTTGCCCACGAGCGACGGTACCCAAGAGGAACACGCAGTTCTGGCTCGACAAGTTTGAGGCCAACCGGAAGCGCGACGAACGGGCCGTTGTTGCTCTCAAGGAAGGAGGATTCGACGTGCACGTTCTATGGGAGTGCGAGATAGCTTCGGCGGAGCACCATCTTGCGCTGCGCCGGCTGACATGCGGTTCCGCCGATGACTGACCTCGGTTGGCACTTCCTCCGATCCCGGGCGATGGCACTCTCGGCCGAGGACATGGCCAACCCGCTTCGATTGACCCGGCTGAGCAAGGCCGAACTGTTGATGCGAGAGACCATTCAGAATTCGGTAGATGAGAGATCGGGTGACGAGCCCGTGCGCTTCGTAGTCTCCAAGGTCGACCTGCAAGGTGCGGAGAAACGCAACGCGGTCGAACGACTGCGCTTGCCGGAAATCCGAGAGAGGGCAGAGTGTTTCCCGCAGACTCACGGCTGGTTCGTGAGTGGGGAGACATGCCTACGCAACCTCGAGAGTCCCGATGTGCCGCTGTCGATCGTGTCACTGTCCGACTACGGCACGAATGGTCTTGGTGGTCAGTGGAACCGCGGGATGAGCACCGCGAACCGGTTCCACAATCTTGTGCTCTCCATCGGAGGCAGCGGCAAACTCGGTGTCGCCAGCAGTTTGCTCGGTTCCCACGGTCTAGGGAAGATGGTGTACGCGTTGACCTCCAACGTGAGAACGGTGGCGTACTATTCGGTGTTCGCCCCTGACGCAGGAAGCGACGGTCATCATGCACGATTCATGGGGACCGGCTTCTTTCCGAAACATCGCACGAAAGACGGTGTCGAGTTTACCGGACACGCCTTCCTGGGTCGGCCGAGCGGCGATGCCGAATACCCGAGCGCCCCCTATACCGACAGTGACGCCGACGACTTCGTCGACGCAATGGGATTCCCTACCAGATCACGGGAAGATACCGGCCTCACAGTATTCCTCTTCGACTGCCCTCTCACTATCGACGAGTTGCGTCTCGCATGCGAGAAGTACTGGTGGCCACGCCTGATCGACGATCACTCGCCAGACTACGTATCGCTGGAGTTCGTAGATCGCGGCACAGAGGCGCCGGCGCCACGTCCTGCTACGAACCCACGGATTCTTCCGTTCGTCAGCTGCTACCGGAATCTGCGCGATGGTCACGCTCCTCCCGGATATGAAACGGTGAAGCTCCCCAAGAGAGGAATGACCGGTGGCAAACTCTGTCTCCGGGCCGCGGATGGGGCAACCGGGGGGCAAGACGAGCTGACCAATGCCGTGGCCCTCGTTCGTCGCGGACTCGTGATAAAGTACGAACGCGAATATGCAAAAGAGGGTTGTCCCGAAGCGATAGGGGTGTTCGACGTGGCCACGGACAACGAGAGTGCATTCACCTACTCGGAACCTCCTGCTCACGACGAATGGAACCCAAACGATGATCGGTTGCTGACCAGTATGGGCGCGGAATATTCCAGACTGATCAAGACCACCCTGAATACCATTAGGAACTCATTTCGCGACTACCAGATTCGACTAGAAGAGCGACCGAAACCGAAGATTGCAGAGGACATCAGCTTCTTGGACGAGATCCTCGGTCCCATGTTCCGGCGCCGACCCCGCCGCCGCAATCCCCCAATCCCGCAGGCGCGAGCGATCACCATTCACAAGACATCGCGATCGGAGCCTCGGGGCTCGGTGGTCCGCCAGCTCCTCGACATTTCCATCGGACTAGCGCCGGCCGCCGCGGTAGATGAACGAGAGTGTCAAGTCGCGGTCGAATTGCAACCTCTGGTGGACTCACACGGTGTGGCAAGAGGGACGGTGCCTCGAACGGTATACGGCGAAAACGGGGACGTGGTCGCCGACGCCAAATCTCGTTCTTTCCGATTGACGTTGACGCAATCGCGCCTCAAGCTGACGGCTGAAGCCCTGGTGCATCCTTCATGGCGGGTACAGTGGGTCGTTTCGGCGAGACCGCTTGACGTCGGGTCCTGACCGTGGCCACCACATGGAACGCGACGGAGCGCGAGCTGGTGGAGCCGTTCCACCTCGCTAAGGACGCGTTCGGCGCGTCAAAGTTGCGCCTATCGGGCGAAGAAGAGTACGACGATCGAGATGTGAGGCTTATTGAGTCGACGGACGCTTGGACTCTTGCGGATCCGCAGCTGCTGGTAGTGGTCGACGGTGATTCCGTCGTGCGGGACACGGGCATTCCCGTAGACGAGCTTCGCGTGGGTTTGGCGATCAGAGATCGGCAACTGAACCTGTTCGAGCTGGCGGGAGAGTGGGGACTCGACTCGATACCCGAGGGTCCGATGTTGCTCCGCGAATCGCTGAAACGGTTCTCCCACGGAGTACACCTTGAGCTGTGCCTGTCCTTGTTCGTGGCACATACTTCGGATCGAGGTTTCGGCGTGGCCCGAGAACGAGGTCACGTCTTGGCGCGGAAGAGATTCGTAGTACGCCTGATGCCGGAACTTCCGCGATTTCCGAAGGTCTGGAAGGCACCAGAGGACTTTGAGGGCCGCGGCCTGCACGAGGACACCGTCTTCTATGTGGAGTGGCTGGTAGAGGACCTGAATGCGCCTCCGGCGGAAGCCGTCCTCATTTGGCTGAATGAGACACACAAGGACCAGATCAGGTCGTTCGAGATGGGAGGCTCAAGCGGGAGGCTTCTGGCAAGCGAACTGTCGGCGATGATCCTGACGGAGATCTGCGCTGCGGTTCTGCAGTCTGACCAGGAGCCCGACGATCCTTCGGGAACCATCGAAATCGTCGCAGACATTCTCAACGATGCGACCCAGTCGTCGCTTCCGGACATGAGGCAACGGACAAGGAGCCACGACGGGTACTCGTACATTCGGGCTTGGTGCCAACAGTCGGTGGGGGTCACTGACATGCTCCGCTCACTTGTTTTCTTGGATGGTGACGGGTGAGCTATCCTACTCTGACGGTCGATTCCGCCGTGGAGATCCTATCCATGCTCGCCGAAAATCGGCCTTGCACCGACGAAGTCACCGCTGCCACGGTGGAGGTGGAAGGTCCCACGATAGACGAGGAACGGATGAGAGGAGCGCTTGATCTGCTGTACGACGTAGTGGACAGCCTCGGCGATGACCGGTCATCTGGGTTTTTCGGGCGCTTCGAAGGGCTGGCGGCTGCCGGACTCCACCAACAGCTTGCGCTCCCGCCGCGTTTGGCTGGCGACCCAGGATTCTGGAGGTGGCTCACGTTTTCGCACGATGGCGAGTTTGCATCACTTGTGAACTGGCGCTACGGGACGGGCGATCCGCCCCGCGACGCGCGAGCACGTTACTTCATCGGACATGTCAAGGAGTCGATGTACGGTTACCTCTGGCTGCGCGCCAATGCCGTGTTCAACCCGGCATGCGAAGACCCGTACGAGTTGTGTGGTCGGGGTGACGTGGACATCTGGCAATCGCACGTCGTCCGAGTGGACTTCGGCAGCGTACCTGCCATGGCACGCGCGTTCGTGCAGACGGTACACCCTGAGCCTGAGGTGCAGAAGCTCTCGCGAGACGAGTACCGGGCTCTGGCCATTGAGCTCACGCGACGGAACTCGTCGATGCTGTTTGAGTTGTTTGACGACGACGAGGCGTTGGAGTTCATAAATCGCGTCTGGCGGGAGAGAGACTCATGGATGTCGAATACCGGCTGATGGGAACCAGCTCGTGAAGCCGGATATGGCTCAATCGTTTTCTGTCGGCCCGGGCACGATCGTCCGGGATGTTCGCGCGGGGGAGTTCGGCTCAAGCTCGGTCCTTGCCGTGGAGGACCAGTCCCCAGTGTCAGCCGATCAGGATAGCCTGGGTCGTACTTGGGAGCTACTTCGTCTGCGGGGTAGGATGCCGCGAACCGAGCTGTCCGATGCCAGCCGGGCGCTTCGTGTGGTTGATCTGTGCTCCGGGCCGGGAGGGTTCGCGACGGGATTCCGGCGCGCGTGTCAGGCCGTCGGTGTGCGCTGTGCGATCGTTGCGGCCGTGGACACTTCGTCTCAGGCGCTGGCCGTGTATCGCCTGAATCTGCGACCCCGCCTGTTGGTGGCGGAACACGTAGCCAATCTGGTCGACTTCAAGGACGGGGATGATGCACCGATTCCAGCCGTCGCCGGCAGACTGCGAAAGCTTGCGGCGAACGCAGACGTCGTTCTCGCTGGCCCACCGTGCGAGGGAAACTCGAACCTCAACAACCACACGCGTCGGGTGGATCAAAGGAACGAGCTCTACCTATGCTGCGTAGCGCTGGCGATCGGTGTGATGGCGCGGGTGATCATCGTCGAAAACGTTGTGCAGGTGACAAGAGCAAAGCAGAAGATCGTGCCGCGGGCGGCCCGCATGTTGAGACGCTTCGGCTACCAGATCGTCACCGACGATCTCGTCCTGGACGCAGCCGAATTCGGCACGGCGCAGAGCCGTCGGCGCCACTTCCTAGTTGCGACGCGGTCATCGCGACAGATCGACATCACGTCATTCGTCGGCTTGAAGATCAAGTCCCTCTCCGTCATGGACGCCATCGGCGACTTGACTGACGGGAACGCGGACCACAGCTTTGAACGACCATCGCAGTTGTCACCAGAAAACCAAGCTCGTGTGGAGTACCTGTACGCGCAGCCAGGGCGCTACGACTTGCCCGAGAGCGAGCGGCCGAACTGCCACCGAGACGGTCACACGTACCCATCCGTGTACGGCAGGATGCGGGCAGACCAGCCGTGCCAGACTATAACGACCGGCTTCCTTTCGCCCGGACGGGGAAGATACGTTCATCCTACGCAACCACGCGGCCTGACGCTTCGAGAAGGTGCTCGGCTGCAGGGGTTCCCCGACGATTACCGGTGGTTCCGACGAGAGGACGATGTGCAGCGAACGGCCTTGGCCCACTTGATCGGCGACGCGGTGCCTCCACAACTCGGATATGTAACGGGGCTGTTAGGTTTGGCGGCCCTGCCGTAGGCGGTGCCATGATCAAGTGGTACGAAGACCGGACGAACGGCCCAGACGTGCATCTGCCGGTCGCAGCAGCGGAGCCAGTGTCCGTACTCAATCTGAGCGTGCGTCCATCGAACTGTTTGCGGCGAGCAGGCATTCGCACTATCGGTGACTTGGTTGAGCGGAGTGAGCATGATCTGAGGGGGATCCGGGGTTTGGGCGCGGGCACTCTACAAGAGATCGTCGACGCCCTCGGGGAAAATGGCCTCCGGCTCGGCTCAAAGGCGGCTGTCCACGGGAAAGTGATGGCGTCTCAGGGTGTGGCACCGGCGGCGCAGACGGCATACCGTGCCACTCTTTCCGACGGCGTCGCCGTGCTGCATCTTGGGGTTCGTGCATCCAATTGCTTACGGTCGATCGGAGTCCGAACAATTCAGGATCTGGTGGAGTGGAGCGCTCACGACCTATCCAAGACGCGAAACCTCGGGAAGCAGACGCTTGAGGAGATAGTTGAACGGCTGAAGGTACACGACCTGTCGTTGCGAATGGACGCTCCGTGCGTACCCGCGGAGAGTGCGTCGGTTCCAGTGCTGGATCGGTGCATAGGTTCTCTCGAATTAGGAAGTCGCGCAGTCAACTGCCTGCGAGCAGCGGGAGTCCGTACCGTGCAAGAGTTGATCCAGTACAGCGAGCGTCAGCTCCTCAGCGTAACGCATATGGGCAGTGGTTCGTTGAGCGAGATCGTCGCCGCCCTTGGGGGGCTAGGGCTGCAGCTACGTGATCCGCTCGAAGGGTTTCGGCAGACTCTCCGGAAAGGCCTTGAAACCGCAGACGAGGAACTTGAGTACGTAGTGTCCAAACTTGTATCGCCGCGAAACCGGAACGCCGTGATGCTTCGGCTCGGCTGGTCTGGACAGCCGGTATGTACGCTGGAGGAGCTTGCCGGGAATCCGGAGTTGTCAGGCTTGGGCAATCGCGTGACGCGAGAACGTGTAAGGCAGATCGAAGTCAGGGCCAGGCGAGCTATACGGAAGAGCCTTGACGGGCTCTGTCCGCGTCGAGTCTCCGATGCACTGCGTCTCGTGTCGAAATCCACTCCCATTGTTTCCGATGAGGTGCCGGCGTTGCTCAAACAGCATGGATTGTCTCGCACCGGGTTGTGCTATTCTGGTCTATCTACAATCGCGGATCTAACGGAAGCGGGATGGAATCTGGTCCAACTGATCAAGGACCCAAATCCAGTTCTTGTGTCGACCGAGGAACATGCCGACTACGAGGTGGCACTAAAGTCGCTCGTGTGTTCGCGTAGCAAGCCCTTCGCATGTGTGACCGAGATTGTGGAGGGGATCTCGGACTCGTCTAGAATGGCGATGGTGGTGACGCGTCTGGTGGATGTGCATGCGGAGTACCGATGGCTGGACCGAGATGCTGGTATCTTCTGGAACGCCGCGCGTGACAGCAACAAGATTCTCTACCAATGCAGGAAGCTGTTCTCTCTTGCCCACCGCCTTCTTGTAGGCGAGGTTCACACGGCGGTCCAACGGACGAGAACGGTTACCGCGATGCCTCCCAAGCATGTACTGTTGGAGATGTTGCGGCAAGCGGATTGGTTCGAGATTCACGGAGACTACGTCCAAGTGCGAGATGGCATCAACTTCAGCGAATTGAGTATGCAGGACTGCCGGCTGGTTCGGGCTACGAAGGGGATGGGGCGCACCGTGGGATTCTCGGAGATACGGGACAATCTCGTTCGCGAGGGTGTCTCGAGCAGCTACGCCGGGCAGCACATCCTATTCAGCCCGTTTCTGTTTCCGGTGTCGCGCGGCCGCTTTCGGCTACTCTTCGACGTAGACGGGGCGAGAGCAAACGCCACGAGAGCCGCGGCGGAGCCGGGTCCGTGCGCAGCAGATGGCGCCGATGGGAACGGCAGAGCTGAAGTACGTGAAGCCGCTGGCCCCGCAGCGGCGTCCTCGGTATCCTCGACGGTCGTTCCGATTTCTTCTCGTAGCATGATTACCGATCGCATTCCCATCGACGTTGATGTGCCTGAGGGTGATTGGCATGTCGTCGACGGTAGAGATCGTGTTGGGCGCTGTAACGTGGGAGTTGGTGTCGTGCGAAAGCTGGCGCCAGCTTTGAGAAACGGAGGAGCCAAGGTCGGAGACTACTGCAGGCTCAGATTCGACTGCAATATGATGTGCGTGCAGATTGAGATAGTGGCGAGCGATCAGGGTTGTAGGTTCGATTGATCGACCTCGTCGCGCAGATCTTCCTTGCGGCGCTGTTCGCGGTGGGCGTGCGCTGGGTGCAACTCCACCGTCGCTACGACGTGCTGTCGGTCGGCGCTGTCAACTACCTGGTGGCGTTCGCGTGCGGGATCGTCACGCTGCTGGTCGCATCCGGCGCTGGCGAAGGCTCGATGTCCAGCCTGCGGGCGGGTTCCCCGGCGCTGCTCACGGGAGCCGCCCTGGGGCTGAGCTACTTCGTGGCGTTCTTCCTGCTGCTGCGCACCCTCGACCTGCGCGGCGCCACCGTCACCACGGCGCTTTCACGCCTGGCGGTGCTGGTCCCGATCGCGCTGGCGGTGGCGCTGTGGGGCGAGCGGCCCGGCGCGGTGCAGTGGCTGGGGATCGCCGTGAGCGTGGGCGCCGTGTTCCTGATGAACGCGCCGCGGCGGAATTCGGGATCACCGGGACGGGAAGTCGGCTGGGCGATCCCGCTGGTGTTCTTCCTGGTCGCGGGGGGTGCGTTCTCCTCCCAGGAGACCTTCAATCACGTGGCGCAGCCGGGGGACAAACCGCTGTTCCTGGCGGCCGGCTTCGCGGTGACCGCCGCCGGCTCCCTGGTGCTGCTGATCACGCGCCGCCGTATCCCCACCGCTCGCGACCTGGCCGCCGGCGTGATCCTGGGCGTGGCCAACGCCGTGCAGGTGTTCGTGCTGCTGCGGGCGCTCGACCGGCTGCCCGGCTTTCTGGTGTTCGCGGTGACCGGAGCCGGCGGCGTCATCGGCACCGCGTTGATGGCGGCCCTGGTCCTGCGCGAGCGCCCGCGCGGGCTCCGCGGGCTGGGAGTCGGCGTGGCCGCCGCCGCGCTGGTGCTGCTGCAGGTGAATTAGGAGTCTGCCGGGATCGGCCGCGTGCTACGCTCTGCGGGCGTCCGGAGGTACGGGTCCCGCCATGCATGAGATCGGCAGCGACAAGCAGCTTTTCATCGACCACCGGTTCATCGAGTCGTCCGAGCACGTGAGCCTGGTCGTCAATCCGCCGGTCAAGCGCGAGGGCGCCGTGCTGCGGGCCGACCGCCCGTGGGACCGCTTCGCGCTGGGCTGGTACAGCATCGTCGACGACGGCGGCACCTACAAGATGTGGTACTACAGCGCCGAGCGCGACCCGCGGCCCACCCGCGTCGAGGGCGAGACGGCGCCCCTCGGCCACCTGACCGGCTACGTCGTTCCGGCCGGCACCCCGCGCGAGAGCCTGCCCGCCCAGGGCCGCTACCGCCTCTGCTACGCCGAGTCGCACGATGGCCTGGAGTGGGAGAAGCCGGAGCTGGGCCTGTTCGAGTTCGACGGCTCGACGCGAAACAACATCGTCGGCGAGGGCTTCAAGCTCGCCTACGTCTTCCTGGACCCGCACGGCCCGGAATCCGAGCGCTTCAAGCTCATCCACTGGACCGGGCCGGGTATCGCGGTCACCACCTCCGCCGACGGCCTCTCTTGGGACTGGCCGTCCCGGCAGGTGAGCATGCTGGCCGCCGACACGCAGAAGATGGCGTGGTGGGAACCTCGTCTGAACCGCTACGTCGTCTACCTCCGCGTGATGGTCGAGGAGGACCACGGGCCCATGTTCCCGTTCGTGGAGCCGATCGACAGCGACCCGCCGGTGGTGGCGCCGAAGCTGCTGCGCCCGCGGCGCGCGGTCGGCCGGATCGAGGTGGACGACCTGCTGTCCCCGTGGCCGGAGGAGGAGATCCGCACCGTGTTCGCCGCGGACGAGCACGATCCGCCCGATTCGGACATCTACACGCACGGGCTCTACCGCTACCCGTACGCGGCCGACGCCTGCTTCATGTTCCCGATGACCTACCAGCATTTCCGGGAAGGCGAGTCGCCGGTGCGCAACGACGGGCTCAACGACAGCCAGTTCGCAGCCAGCCGCGACGGCATCCACTGGATGCGGTACGACCGCCGTCCCTACCTGCCGCGCGGGGTGGCCGGCGATCCCGACTGCGGGCAGACCCACACCAGCGAGTTCCACTTCCGCGACGGCAACTACCTGTACCAGTACTACGGCGCCGGCCCATGGACGCACGGCGGCTTTCGCACGCTCGACCTGGAGCAACGCTCGGACCCGGCCAACCAGGGCCGCGGCTTCATCAACGTCGCCCGCCAGCGGCTGGACGGGTTCGTGTCCGCCGATGCGGACTACACGGGCGGCACGCTGACCACGCCGCCGGTGGTCTTCAGCGGCCGGGAGCTGACGCTGAACGTCGACGTCGCCGCCATGGGCGAAGCGCGGGTCGAGCTGCAGGGCGCCGACGGCCGCCCGCTGCCCGGGTTCTCGGCAGGCGAGTGCGACCGCGTGATGGTCAACGACGTCGCCCACACCGTGAGCTGGAACGGCAATCGGGACGTGCATGCGCTCGCCGGGCGGCCGGTGCGGTTGAAGATCACGATGCGGGCGGCCAAGCTGTTCGCATTCCAGTTCTCGTAGAGGGGGCGACGTGGGCAACGACTCAAGGCAGCTTGGCTGGGCACTGATCGGATGCGGCTCCGCCGGCAGGGAGCACGCGCGCGGCGCGGTGGCCGATGCGGACATCGCGGTGCGCGGCTTTTGTGACATCGAACCCGCGGCCGCGGCGGCCGTGGCCGGCGAGCATGACGGCGCATGGCACACGACCGATCCCGTGCGGGTCTTCTCCGACCCGGAGATCGACGTGGTCTCGATCGCCACCGCGCACGACTCGCACGCCGACCTGGCGATCGCGGCGCTGCAGGCCGGCAAGCACCTGTTCCTGGAGAAGCCGATGGCCATGACCTCGGCCGACTGCGTGCGGATCGAGGCGGCGCGGGAGGCCGCGGACCGGCGCCTGATGCTCAACCACTCGATCCGCTTCTCCGGTGCGGCGCGCGCCATCCGCGATCGACTGGGCCCGATCATGGTCAGCCACGGGCAGTGCACGATGGCGCCGGCCGACCTGAATCGATGGCGCTGGCACCCGACGCAGGGCGGCGGGACCGTGTACGACGTGGGCGTGCACGCCCTGGACCTGCTGTGCTGGATGCATCGCGACCATCCGGTCGAGGTCTACGCCACCGGCGGCGCGGTGCGCCACCCGGAAGAGCTGCGCGGCACCGGCCTGCTGGACACGATTGCCGCGACACTGCGCTTCGCCGACGGCGGCGCGGCCACGTTCCTGATGGCCGATGCGGGCCAGAACGAGCTGACCGGCAAGTGGTTCTTCGAGTTCTTCGACGGCTCGGACTCGGCGGTGCTGCACGAGCACTTCAGGGCGGCGACGATCACCCGCCGGGACCCTGAGACCGGCGAGGACGACTCGGAGACCCTGCGCCCGGAACCGGCCGCCCGCTTCGCGCCGCTGGTCGCCGCGATCCGTGCCGGCACGGGGACGCCGGTGGGGCCGGCGGAGGGAATCCGTACGGCCCTGCTGGTGGAGCTCATCCTTGAATCGATCGCGACCGGGCAACCGCAGCGCTGGAGCGAGCCGGCTTCGGCGTGACGGCGCGCGCGGCCAATGCTGTCGAAACCCGGCGGATCGAGCCGGTCTCATTGCCCCCACAGACCATGTCCACGGAGGACGCATCCATGAACATCAAACCGCATTCGAGACCTCATGTGGTCGCCGCGCTGGCGGCGGCGGCACTCATCTCGATCGCCGGCGTCGGCTTCGCCGCGCCGGTGGAACTGACCATCGTTCACTTCAACGACCTGGATCGGATGGAAGCGAGCGGGGGGCAGGGCGGGATCGCCCGCCTCGCCGCGGTCATCAAGGCCGAGCGGGAGAGCCGCGACAACGTGCTGGTCACCTTCGCCGGGGACACGATCTCGCCATCGCTGATGTCCGGCTTCGACCAGGGTGCCCACATGATCGAGCTGCTGAACCGGCTCGATCTGACCGCGATGGCGATCGGCAATCACGAGTACGACTTCGGACCGGAGGTCGCCAGGCAGCGGTTCGCAGAGGCGGACTTTCCGATCCTGGGCGCCAACAGCATCGACACCGACGGCGAGATCATCGACGGAGCGCAGGCATCGATACTGGTCGACGCCGGGCGCTTCAAGGTCGGCATCTTCGGCCTCCCCACCCTCGGCACCGCGGTCAAGTCCAGCCCGGGCGGGGTGACCTTCCGCGACGTCGAAGAGGTGGCCGCCGAGCAGGCCGCCGCCCTGCGCGAGGCGGGCGCCAACCTGGTCATCGCGCTGGCGCACACCGATGTCAGCGAGGACCAGGCGCTGATCGAGCAGGGAGCGGTCGACCTGCTGCTCTCCGGCGACGATCACCTGCTGCGCCTGGACTACCGCGGGGACGTGCTGTTCGCCGAATCGAGCGAGCAGGCCGACTGGGTCACGGTCATCGACCTGGCGCTGGACGAGGTCGAGAGCCGCGGCAGCATGCGGTTCGTATGGAGCCCGGCCTTCAGGATCATCAACACCGCCCGCGTGGAGCCGGACCCGGAGCTGGCCGCGGCGGCTCAGATCTACCTGGACCAGCTCTCCGAGGAGCTCGACGTGCAGATCGGCACCACGTCGACCGAGCTGGACAGCCGCCGCGGCACGGTACGCGGCACGGAAGCCGCGATCGGCAATCTGATCGCCGACGCCATGCGCGCGGCGACCGGCGCGGACGCCGCCCTGACCAACGGCGGCGGGATCCGGGCCAACAGGGTGTACGAGCCCGGGACGACGCTGACGCGGCGCGACATCCTGAGCGAGCTGCCGTTCGGCAACGTCACGGTCGTGCTGCAGGTGACCGGGCGCGACATCGTCGCGGCGCTGGAGAACGGACTCGGCATGATCGAGGAGGGGGCGGGCCGCTTCCCGCACGTCTCCGGGCTCAGCGTGCGTTACGACCCCGCCAAGCCGGCCGGCGAGCGGGTGGTGGAGGTGCGCCGCGACGGCGCCGCGCTCGATCCGGACGCCACCTTCACGCTGGCGACCAACGACTACCTCGGCAACGGCGGCGACGGCTATGACGTGTTCGAGGACAAGGTTCGAGTGGTCGACGCCTACGCCGGGACGCTGATGGCCAGCCAGGTGATCGACTACATCGCCGACCGCGGCTCGGTCGCCCCGGTGGTCGACGGACGGCTCAAGACGGTCGAGTGACCACGGCGCGAGCGCGGCCGGCCGGCACGGGCTTGGCGCGCTCCCGGCGGGTCGTTCACGATGCCCGTGCGCCGTGAACGTGAGACTCGCCTGCATGAGCCTGCTGTGGGGGCCGAAGGCCGCCCACCTCGCGGAGCCTGATGGCGCCGAGCGGACGCGGGCGTGGATGAGCGAGATCGCTCGGGCCGGCTATGACGGCTTCGCGGTGTTCGACGAGCTGCTGCTCGAACTGGCCGGCACCCCGTACTTCGACCGGCTCGTCGAGGAGACCGGCCTCCAGCTTGCAAGCGTCGATTATGTCATCGATCGAGACTTCGATCGCCTGCGCAGGGTGTGCGAGGCCATGCAGCGCCTCGGCGCACCTCATCTGGTCACCATCGGCGGGATTGCGCAGCGCGGCGCCGACATGGACCAGATCGCCGAACTGCTCGATGCCATGGGCGAGGTCGCCCTGCAGTACGGCGTGCGTGCCTGCTATCACAATCACACCCATCACACGGGCGAGACGCTGGAGGAGACCGAGGCGCTGCTGGCGCGCACGGATCCGGCGAAGTTCTTCGGCTTCCTGGACGTCGGGCATGCCACCAAGGACTTCGCCGGCCACCCGGTGGAGCAGCGGGCGGCGCTGTTCCTGGAGCGCAACTGGGATCGCATCGACTTCCTGGAGTTCAAGGACTGGTCGGAGGAGCACGACCTGCGTACGGAGGTCGGTGCCGGCCGCTGCGACTACGCCGCCGTCTTCGCCATCCTGAAGCGCAATGGCTATTCCGGCTGGATTACGGTGGAGCAGAACGGGCCGATGGGTGACCGGTCCAGGGTCGAGTCCGTGCGCGCAAGCTGCGCGTTCATCCGGAACGGTCTGGGTCTGTGACCACGCCCATCGCCGGGCGCCGCCTGGGACGAACGGGTCTGCAGGTGACCGAGCTGGGGCTCGGGGGCGTGTTCGTGAGAACGGCCGTAACCGCGCCCGGCGAAGGGGTGCGGGTCGTGCGGCGGGCGCTGGAGCTGGGGGTCAACTACCTCGATACCGCTCCCCTGTACGGCGACTCGCAGCGGGTGCTGGGCGAAGCGCTGCCGGGCGTCACGGGATCGTACGTGCTCGGCGCCAAGTGCGGGCGCTGGGACTGGCAGACCGGACCCTATCGGTCCCTCGATGCGTTCAAGCGCCAGTTCGAGCAGACGCTGCGCGATCTGCGGCGTGATGCGGTCGACATCCTGTACATCCACGAAGCGGACTGGGCGCCGTACTGGACGGACGTGAGCGTCCCGCGCACGGCTCAGTTCCTGGAGCCGGAGGCGGAGTACGACTTCGACGGGGCGCCGGTCGCGGCGTTCCTGCGGTGGGTGAAGGACCGGGGCATGACCCGCTTCCTGGGCATTTCGGGCAACAACGCCCACCTGCTGGCGAAGGTCCTGCGCGAGATGGACACGCCGATCGACGTGGTGCTGACCGCCTTCCAGTACAGCCTGGTGTGGCGGAACGCGCCGCGCGACCTGTTTCCGCTCGCCGCCGAGCTCGATGTCGGGATCGTGCTGGGCGCACCGCTGCAGCAGGGACTGCTGGCTCAGCCGCACCCCGAGTGGCTCCGCGACCCGCCCGACTGGATGGACGAGGATCTGCGCTCCCGATTCGAGAGGCTGTATGCCATCCAGGCCGAGACCGGCCTGAGCCTCGCCGAGCTGGCGATCCGCTTTCTCCTGCGGGACCCCAGGTTCGCCTCCGTCATCCCCGGCGCGGCGTCCATCGAGCAGCTCGAAGAGAACGTCCGCTGTGCGACCGCAGGTCCGCTGCCCGACGAGTTGCACGCCAGACTGGACGCGCTCGGGCGGGTATTCGCGCCGCAGGGGCGCCTGAGAGGATAGGGGAGGGTACATGGCCGGCGATATCGCGGAACTGAGGGACCGGTACCGGCGCGACGGCTTCGCCATCGCGCGCGGCCTGTTCGACGCGGCCTTGCTGTCCGAGGTGGCAGGCGAGCTGGAGCGCGTCGTGGCGGAGGCTGCCGTTGCCGGTGAGCACGTTCAGGTCTACTTCGACGCCGAAGCGCCGGGATCCCCGGTGCGCTGCCTGTTCCGCATCGAGGAGCAGTCGGAGCTGCTGCGCGATCTGCTCGGCTCCCCGCTGCTGCTGGACGTCGTTCGTCCCTTGCTGGAGGACGAACCGGTGGCTGACGGCATCCAGTACATCGACAAGCCGCCGCACGCGACCTACCGCTTCCCGTACCATCAGGACAACGCCTACCAGTTCTACGACCCGCCGCGCTCGCTGGCCGCCACGCTGGCGCTGGACGCGCAGGGCCAGGACAGCGGTCCGATCTCCCTCCTGCGCGGCTCCCACGCGCTTCCCATTCTCCCGCACGAACCGTCCGGGGTGCTCGGCGCCAGCCGCGGGCTCGTGGACCCGCCGGACACGGCCCGCTACCCGGAAGTGGCGGCGACCGTGGAGGCGGGCGACGTGCTGGTGCATCACACCAACGTCATCCACCGCACCGGCCCCAACCTGACCGGTTCGCACCGCCGCAATCTGGGGTTCACCTACCACGGCGCCGGCGCCGCGCAGGACACGGAGGCGAATGCCGCGTCCGTCCGGATGGTCGAGCGCTACAATCGCTCCCACCGACCCCGGTAGCGCGTCACCACTCGGTCGACAGGAACTCGCGGGCGTGGGTCGCCTCGTCGGTCAGAAGGTAGGCTACCTGCACGTACAGGGTCTCCTCCTGGCGGGTCGCCACGAATCGATCTCGCGGCGATCCAGGCGGCCAGCGGCGACCTGCCAGCCGCACACGCGAAGATGGTGGTAGACGAGGTTCTCCAGCACTGTCGCGATGTCCTGTTGCACGAACGGCTTCACGGCGTGGCGCAGACCCAGGTCCTCGAAGTAGTACTTCTCGCCGATCTCGAAGATGCGCCGCCCGACCAGTGCGCGTCATGCACAAAATCGTCTGAGCCCGCTTGCATCGCGATCGAGTCCGATAGATGATGCATAGACACATAAACACCGAATGGGGCCACTGATGACTCGATGGAATCTCGTCATCTCGGACGACACGAACCGTCGCGTGCGGAGCTACCTGGCGCGGACCGGCGGCAAGAAGGGCGACCTGTCGAGGTTCGTCGATCGCGCGGTGCGCCAGGCGATCTTCTGGGAGACCGTCGAATTGATCTGGGAGCGCAACAGGCACCTGTCGGCCGAGGCGGTTCAGAGCCTTGCCGACGAAGCGGTGGCCCAGGCCCGTGCGGATCGTCCTTGACACCAACATCCTGGTGAGCGCCCTGATCTCCGGCGAAGGACCGCCGGGGCAGGTGCTGGCGGCGGTCAAGAGCCCGGGGATCACGCTGGTCACGTCCCGGTTCCAGATCGACGAGTTGCGGGACGTACTGGCGCGAGATCGGCTGCAGCCGTACATCCGACGGGAGGAAGCTGAGGATCTCCTCTACCACCTGGAAGCGGTCGCAGTAGTGGTTGCGGATTTGCCTGAGGTTAGCCTGTCGGCGGATCCCGACGACAATCCGATACTCGCCACCGCGATCGCGGGCGACGCCGACCTGATCGTGTCCGGTGACCGGGGTGACATGCTTGCGGTTGGCAGTGTGCACGGCATCCCGATCGTCACCGCGCGCGAGGCGGCCGACCGGCTCCGGGCACGCAAGGAAGACTGATCGCGTCCGATGCGCCGGACGCTCAGCGGGTTTCGGCGCCGAACTTCCAGATGCTCTTCGCAGTCTCCGCGAACAGCCAGCGCTTGTCCTCTTCGGTGAGGAACGGCATGTGGTCGCGGAACAGCTCCAGGCCCCGGCCGTAGCCGATATCCGCGAAGATGTGCGGGAAGTCCGTGCCCCACATCAGGCGCCGCGGACCGAAGGCGTCGTAGATCCGCTTGTAGATCGCGTGCTGGTCGGTGAACGGGTAGGGGCGGGTCGCCCGCGCGGCCTGAGGCGTCAACTTCACGTAGACGTTGGGATACCTCGCCAGATCGAGGACGTTGCGGAGCAGCGGCTCGGGAGGCTCTTTGTCGAACAGGGCGCCGCCCAGGTGATCGAGGACCACGTTGACGCCGGGATGGCGGGCGATGATGGGCTCGACGGCCGGCTGCTTGTCCGCCGGGCCGAAGCTCAGGAAGCAGGCGCCCAGATCCTCGGCCTTGCGCCAGATCGGGTTCTGCGAGGGAGCCGCCCACTCGGCCGGATCGTCGGCGCGCGACAGGTGCATGCGCAGCCCTTCGAAGCCGTCCTCGGTGACCAGCCGCTCCAGCCGCTCGACCGCGTCGGGGGCGTTGCGGTCCATGACCGCTATGCCCGAGAACCGGCCGGGATACCGGGCCAGGCAGTCGGCCGTGTAGCGGTTGTCGAACAGGTAGTGGATGGACTGGACGATGCACGCCTTGTCGACGCCGTGCCGCTCCATGGTCTGAAGCAGCAACTCGACGCTGCCGTCCTGGCTCGGGCCGTCGCCCGCCCACGGATAGTGCTCCGGATCGTCGCTCCAGACGTGCAGATGGCTGTCGATGACCATGGGAGGTACCGCCGTCAGCATATACGGCGCCGCCGGGACGTGGCCATGCCGGCGGCTCGAAGGCGCCGTGCGGCACCGGGAGGTAATCTGGAGGGATGGCCACAACAGTGAATCCGGCACCGCAAGAGGCTGATAAACCGGGTAAAGGTGCCCGTCCAAGCGTCGCGTGGGCGATCTTCCGGCAGGCGTTCTGGTCGATGCGATGGATCGTCGCGGCGGCGATCGCATCCATGTTCGTGGTGTCCGGCATAAACGCCGCACAGCCGCTGCTGTATCGACTGCTGTTCGATACCGCTGTCCCCGAGGCGGACTTCGGGTTGATCGCGGCAGTGGTCGGCGGGATCGTGGTGGCACCGATCGTGTCGATCGGCATCACCTATGCGACTCAATACCTGCGGACGCTGATCGCGTTCCGGGTGAGCGCCAGTCTGCGCGAAGCCGTGGTGCCCCATCTGTTGCGGGCGCGGATGGGATTCCTCGAAAGCAGGACGCCCGGCGACCTGATGTTTCGCATCACGCGGGATACCGGAAGGATCGGCGAGCGCTACGTCGGCCAGGAACTGCTGCCGTTCGTGCAATACGCGATCACGTTGACGGCGACCGTGGTGCTGATGGTGGTCGTCGACGCCCGGTTGGCAGCGGCCGCGCTGATCGCACTGCCGATCACGTACCTGATCACGGCCAGGCTTACCGGGCGATCGAGGGTGCTCGACAAGCTCTTGAATCGGCATCAGGCGCGGGGGGAGCAGCTTCTGACGGAGACGTTCCGCGGAATTGGAACGGTCCGGATGCTGGGCGGCGAGGCGGTGCACGAGGCGCAGTGGCGGGGGTGGTTGGGCAGATTTCTGCACCTGAGGACCAGGGCGAGTCCTCTGCACGACATGCTGCTGACGTTCCCCAACGACGTGGTGAGCAACGTGGTCATCGGCGGCATGCTGGCCTACGGTGCGGTGCGCATCATCGACGGGACCCTGACGCTGGGAGCGATGATCGCGTTCATGGCATACGTGCCTCGTGCCTATGGCGCGCTGCGGGGCGTGCTCCAGACGTACGTGGGCACGCACACCATCCGCAACTCGTTCCAACGGCTCGACACCCTGTTCGCGGCGCCGCTCGAGGTGGACTCGCCCACGGCTCCGGAGCCGGGTCTCAGCGGGGACATCGCCTTTCGGGACGTCACCTTCTCGTACGGGGAGGGCCAGGCGCTCCGCGGGTTCACCGCGACCTTCCCTGCCGGGCACTTCATCGGTCTGGTCGGGCCGAGCGGGGGCGGCAAGACGACGATCTTCGAGCTGATGCTCCGCATCCGGGTACCCGACAGCGGCACGATCACGATCGGGGGCACCGACGTACGTGACGTATCTCTGGCGTCCCTGCGCAGCAATTTCGCGGTGGTATCGCAGCCGGTATTCCTCTGGAACCGCTCCGTCGCCTACAACATCTGCTACCCGTTGCCGGTGCGCGGGAACGAAGCCGCCGTCGTGAGCGCATCGAAGCAGGCCGGCCTGCACGGCGTGGTGCAGGGGCTGCGGCGCGGTTACGACACGGTGCTCGGCGAGGATGGGCACACGCTGTCCGGAGGCGAGCGCCAGCGGGTGGCGCTGGCGCGGCTGTTCTTTCGGCCCGCACCCGTGATGCTGATCGACGAAGGAACCGGGTCCATCGACTCCGTCACCGAGCAGATCGTTCTCCGGTCTCTGCGTGAGCTGTCGCGTGGCCGGACGACGATCGTCATCGCGCACCGGCTGGCGACCGTGATGGAGGCCGACACCGTCCTCGTGCTCGACGGCGAGGGGCGCCTGTCGCAGGAAGGGGCTCCGCGCGAGCTCATCAAGCGCGACGGGTTCTTCCGAGAGCTGTTCGAGACACAGCGGCTCGGTGAGTAGCGTGCAATCCGGTGAGTGCGCGATCTCGTCACCAGGCGGGACCGTGCTACGCTGGACGCGACCGACAGCGGTCGAAAAGGACGGAACGGATGATCAAGATCGGCTGCAACTCACTGAGCATGCGGGACATGGGCGTCGAGGACTTCATCAGGACCTGCTCCGAGCTGCGCCTGGACAGCATCGACTTCCACGAGTCGGCGTTCGCGTCCCGGGAGCCTGCGTATCTCGGGTCGATCAAGCTGCTCTGTCTGAAGTACGGCATGCCGATCGCCTACATCGGCGTCAGCGGGCTGTTCCACGGCACCGCCGAGGAGCGGAAGGCGCACGCCGAGAACGCGAAGGGCGTGATCGACCTGGCGGCCTTCCTCGGCGCACCGCTCATCCGCATGTTCTGCGCGACCGTCCCGGAGAAGAACGGCGACGGCGAGCCCGCCTGGCCGGCCATGATCGCCGGCTACCGGGAGGTGGCCGACTACGGTGCCGGGCGCGGCGTCTCCATCGGCCTGCAGAACCATCCGGTCACCGGGGACGACATGCTGCGCATCCGCAAGGACGTGGACCGCGAGAACTTCAACTTCCTCGTGGACACCGGGCAGTGGGTGGGATCGCCCGGATCGCAGCCGGTGGGGGTGACCGATCCGGCGCACGACTTCTACGGGTACATGGAGCAGACCGTTCCGTACGCCACCTGCATCCGCACGAAGTTCTACCGGATCGAGAGCGGCCGCGAGGAGTGGCTGGATTACGAGCGGATCGTCTCGATCATCAGGAACGCGAGCTACAACGGCTGCCTGTCGATCGTGTACGAGGGCCAGCAGCCGGACCAGGTGGAGCAGGTGCGCCTGGGGGCCGCGTACCTGCGCGAGCTGCTCGGGACCGACCGCTGCTAGCGCTACCGGAACCTGAACAGGATGGTGTCGCCGTCGCGCACCTCGTAGTCGCGGCCCTCGACGCGTAGCACGCCCCGATCGCGGGCCTGGGCCATGCCGCCGCAGGCGGACAGGTCCTCGTAGCCGACCACCTCGGCGCGGATGAAGCCCTGCTCCATGTCGCTGTGCACGCTGCCGGCGGCCCGCGCCGCGCCGGTGCCGTCCGGGATTGCCCAGGCGTGCGCCTCGGTCTCGTTGGCCGTGAAGAACGTGATCAGGCCGAGGAGGCGGTAGGCGTGGCGCACCAGCCGGTCGATGCCGCGCTCGGCGATGCCGGCGTCGCTGAGAAACTCGGCCGCGTCGTCCGGCTCCAGGTCGCCGACCTCCGCTTCCAGGTCGGCGCAGACCACCATCGCGTCGGCACCGCCACCGGCCAGACCGGCCGCATGGGCTTGCACGGCCCCGACGCGCTCGTCGTCAGCGCCGATGAGCTCCTCGCCGGTATTGACGACGTAGATGACCGGCTTGCCGGTGAGCAGGAACAGCTCGCCCAGCAGCTCGTGGTCGCCCGGTTCGGGCTCGATGGCTCGCGCCGGAGTGCCGGCATCCAGCGCGGCGCGAAAGCGGTCCAGCCGCGACAGCTCGTCCCGCGCGTCCTTCTCGCCGGCGTGGGCACGCCGCGCCGTCCGCTCGCGCCGCCGCTCGATCGTGCCCAGGTCGGCCAGCGCAAGCTCTGTCTCTACCGTCTGCGCGTCGGCGACCGGGTCCACCGAGCCCTCTGCGCGCGGGACGCCTTCGCGCTCGAAGCAGCGCACGACATGCGCGATCGCGTCGACCTCCCGGATGTGGCCCAGGAACCGGTTGCCCAGTCCCTCGCCCGTGCTGGCGCCCGCCACCAGGCCGGCGATGTCCACGAACTCGATCGCGCTCGGCACCGCGCGCGGCGACTCGAACAGGCGCCTGACCTCTTCGAGCCGCTCGTCGCGCACCTCGATCACGCCGACGTTGGGCTCGATCGTACAGAACGGGTAGGCGGCCACGTCCGCCTGCCGGCTGCCGGTGAGGGCGTTGAAGAGCGTGGACTTGCCGGCGTTGGGAAGCCCGACGATGCCGACGCGTAGCACGGTGGTACCCTACAGCACCGGAGCATCCTGCATCTGCCGTTGCCGCCAGCTCGGACCGCAGGTACCGAATGTTGCCTGGCAGTGTCCTGGTCACGGTATGTTTGCCACGAACAGCGCGCGGAGGCGTGTTGCGCCATGAAAGTCTTTATGAGCTACGCACATACGGATGAAGCAATCGCCCGGAGGGTTGCCGACATCCTGCACCAGGCCGGTCTGGAGGTGTGGGAAGCCACCCGCGAGGTCATGCCCGGAGACAACTGGGCCGCCAAGGTGGATCAGGCATTGCGGGAGTCACAGGCGATGGTGGTCCTGTTGACACCCCGCTCCATGCGTTCGAATTGGGTGCGCTCGGAGATCGAATATGCCCTGGGAGAAGTACGCTTTCGCGACCGTCTGATACCCGTCGTGGTCGGAGATCCGGACGAGCTGAAGAACGAAGACGTTCCATGG
>JAPOQV010000190.1 GCA_026710565.1 Spirochaetaceae bacterium
CCTTGCCCGGCGGGCGGCCGGCGGGGGTCGGCCGGTAGCGGCGGGGATCCAGGAACGCCAGGGCGCGCTCCGGCGTGTCGTGGCCACGCCGGACCAGGGTCTCGGCCAGCACGGGCGGACCGCCGACGGCCTCCTGCAGCGCCGCCGGCACCGCGACCGGCGCCGGCTCCTCCCAGCGCGGCGCGATCCCGCTGGCCGCCATCAGAAGGACACCTGGCCTACCTCGGCATAGTCGAAACCGAGCGCCTCGTCACCTGCATCGACCGGCAGCGAGAAGTCCTGTTCCGCGTCCGCCTCGGGGTCCATTTCCCCGGCGGCCTCCCCCCGGCCGCAGAGCGATCGGTAGGTGCACAGCTTGCAGCGGTCCCGGTCCTCGGTGCGTTCGAAGCCGTCGGGCGGCCGTTCCGAGATCTCCTGCAGCAATCCGGAGAGGTAGGCGCGGTCCGCGTCGAACCGGACGCGGTCGTAGGAGATGACGGTGGGCTCGTTCGGGAACGCGGCATACCAGTAGCTCATCACGATCCGTTCCGGCGCGATCGGCACCCCGCCGTTCAGCACGCCCCCGGCCAGGGCCAGAAGGTACGGATAGACGCGCGTCTGCAGCCTTCCTTCCACCGTCATGTCCCGCGGGCGGCGCCCCGCGGTCTTCCAGTCCAGGATCACCGCGCTCCCTTCCTGCACGACGATCAGGTCGTACTTGGCGGCCAGCCGCCGCCCGGCCACCTCCGCCGCCAGCGTCACCTCGGGATAGTGCTCTCCCGGCAGGTCGGCCGGCCGGTGCTCGCAGAACGAACGCCACCAATCGGCCAACCCGTCCCCGCCGCCGGGTTCGGACCGGTGCTCGGCCAGGGAGCGCAGGCGCTCGGCCGGCACGCCGAGCAGGTACTGGTGGACCATGCGGTGGAACTCCGCCCCGTCGCGCCGCAGCCGCTCGTAGCGGCCGGCCGGCTCCGCCTCGACAGCCGGCCACTCTAGGCGGTCCAGGTAGCGCAGCCGGAACCGGTACGGGCACTCGACGTAGTCCTGCAGGCTGGCCTGGCTCAGGGCCCGATCGTCAGCGATCGCCATGTCTCTCCTTCTCCCCCTCCCACCACTCGGCGAGTGCGCTGAACGCCACGGCCGGTCCGAGGTCGCCGGACTGGCCGGTGTTCCAGGTCACGATCAGATCGCATCTGGCCCGGGTGATGCCGACGAACAGGAGCCGCAGACGCTCACGAATGTAGTCGATGCGGGCCCGGTAGGTCGCCTCCCGGCGGCGGTCCTCGCTGCCTGCCAGCAGGCAGCGAGCCTCCTCGCATGCCTCCATGGCGGCGTTGAGCCGACCGGCCAGGTACCACTTCTCCGGGATGAAGCGGTCGGAGTCCGGGTCGCCCGGATAGTCGTAGGCGTTCACGGAGCTCAGGTAGACCCGGTCCCACTCCAGCCCCTTGGCCTTGTGCATGGTGGCGACCACGACCGCGCCGCGGTGCGCCGCGGGATCGAAGCCGGACTGATCCGGCGCGAAGCTCGCGAACCGGCGCCGGTTGCCGGAGATCGCCTTGAGCTCGTCGATCATCTCCCGGATGCCCCAGCGGGGATGCATGCGCCCAGCCTGCCGCAGGCTCACCGCCAGCTTGAAGGCAACCGCCAGCTCGTCCGGCTCGTCGAACAGGTCCTGCGAGACGGTCAGGACGAGCTGGTCGATCGGCAGCGCCGCCGCCCCCTGCCAGCGCCGCGCCAGGTCGGCGAAGCGCTCGAAGCGCTCGAGCTCGGCCGCGTCGGCGTCCTGCTCGGCCAGCCAGTCGCGGCCGAGGCGCGGCCAGAGGTAGTCCTCCAGCGCCTCGCAGCCGCGCAGCTTGCGCGCGCCTGCCTCCGCCGCGGCCCACCTCTTCGGATCGTCCCGGTCGGCGCGCCGCCACGCCAGGTAGCAGTCGGCCAGCGCGAAGGCGGAGCCGGGTTCGGCCAGGGCGCGCAGCACGTGGCCGACGACCTCGGCCACCGCGCGGGTGGCGCCGGTGCTGGCCAGCAGGGTCTCCACGCAGCGCACCCCGCGCTCCCGGATCGCCTGGACCAGGTCGCCCGCGCGGTGGTTGCTGGGCGCCAGCACCGCCACGGTCGCGTCCGGATTGGCGGGAAGGAAGCGGCTGACCGAGTCGGCGATCGCCGCCGCCTCGCGCTCCGGTGCGAACGGCTTGTCGACAAAGGCGACGGTGGCCTGCGTGTCGGGCGGATTGGGCTGTGGATCGCCGGGCGGCGTCGGGCTGACGTGCGGCAGGCCGAGCGCGTCGCGCGCGGAGACCACCGGATGGCAGCCGGTGGTCCAGTCGATCATCCGATTGGCGACGGCGATGATGCGGGGGGCCGAGCGGCCGGACTCGGGAAGCTCCCGAGCCGCCACCTCCTCGCGGCTCAGGAACTCCCGCAGGAATCGCGGGTCGGCGGTGGTGAAGGTCTCGAAGATGGCCTGATTGGGGTCCCCGACGCGCACCCAGTTGCCCTGCTCGCCGGCCAGCAGGGTGAGGATCCGCTCCTGCACCTCGCTGGAATCCTGCGCCTCGTCCTCCATGATGAACGGCCAGCGCTCGCGGAGCCGGCCGAGCAGCTCCCGGTCCGCTTCCAGCAGTTCCAGTGCGCGCCAGATCAGGTCGTCGAAGTCCAGCGCGCCGCGGTAGGACAGGGCGCGCTGGTAGTCGGCGTACAGGGCCGTGCCGATCTCCGCCAGGCCAGCGTCATCGTCGCCGTTCCCGGCGCCGCGGTCGCGAAGCAGCGCCTGCAGTTGGTCCGGGCGCACGCGCTCGCCCTTGGCGTAGCGGATGAAGTCGGCGCCCAGGTCCTCGATCAGCCCCGGCAGCCGCTCGCGGCGCACGAACGCACGGCGCTCCTCCGGCAGCTCGGGATCCAGCAGCCACTCGCAGCGGGAGACGTTGCCGCGCAGCCAGGCGACCGCGACCTGGCGGCGGATCTGGTCGCACTGCTCCTGATCGACGATCCCGAAGGCGTCGGTCAACCCGACCGCCTCCGGCCGCTCGCGCACGACGTCAGCGGCCAGCGAGTGCAGCGTGCGCACCCGGTAGCCGACGCCCGGCATCAGGGTGCGCGCCGCGGTGGCCTGGTCGACGCGGCGCGCCAGGTTGTCGCAGGCGGCGTTCACCAGCGTGACCACCAGGATCTCCTGCTCGCCGTCCAGGACCTGCAGGTCCAGGATGCGGTCGACCAGCATGGAGACGGTTTCCGTCTTGCCGCTGCCCGGCACCGCGGCGATTCCCATCAGCCCGCCGCGGTAGGACAGGATCGCGCGCTGGCTCTGCCGCGGGGTGAAACCGCGCGGCACCTGCCACGCCGGAACGGAGGCGGGGGCTGCCGTCGCGGCGCCCCGACCACTCATGCAGCCTGCACCCAGCGCAGCACGGCGTCGATGGCGCGCAGGAGCCGGCCGCGGTGCTCGGAGCCCTGCTCGTTGACATCACAGAGGCCGAGGTGGATGGCCCCGCGGCAGCGTCGCACCAGCCCGACCGCCAGCCGGTACAGGTGATCCCGGCCCTCTCTCGCCTCGTCTTCCTCCGTCCAGGCCCGGCCCGCCGGCCAGCCGCGGCTGAGCACATACGGCTGCGTCAGCGGCTGCTGCAGCGGCTCCGACCAGCCGCGCGCCCCCACCTCGATCCAGAACTGGTGATCGACCCGCCGGTTGCTCATCAGGAACGTCCACGCCGGCGTCAGCAGCACCGCTTCCTCCGCGTCCGCATCGCGCGGGTCGACGTACTGCGCGGCGATAAGGCCGTCGGCCACCGTGGCCGCGTACTCCCGGTCGGAGGACTCGCCCGCCTCGGCGAGCTGCCGCTCGGTCACCCACCGGAACTTGCGCACCGACTCGACCAGTTGCGCCGCGACCTGGCCGTGGTCGCGGGCCTGGGGGCGGGCATGGTGAAAGCCGTACCCGGGCTGCGACAGCATCTCGCCGAACAGGCGCCGCAGGAAGTGATCGAGCCGGTCGGCGGCCGCGGCGGTCCGGTAGTCGTCGATCCAGACGCGCAGCCCCTCGTAGCGGCCGCCGACGGTGTAGGTGACACGCTCGTGCACCCCGGCGGAAGCAGACGCGAACGGCCGCAACGCGCCGCCGGCCGCGGCCAAACCCGATGCGGCCAAACCCGATGCGGACTGCGCGGGATCGAACAGGGCGTCGGCCAGCACGCGCGCACGGATCAGATCCAGTCCGTCGATCGCGTCGACCAGCGCATGCGCGAGCTCGGCCGGCGCGACCGGCAGCCGTCACGAGGGATGGGCCAGCGCCGCCAGCGTCAGCAGGCAGCGGGTCGCCGGCTCCTCCCGCAGCGCCCGCGACGGGCGGGGCGGACCAGACCGCACCCCCACCCGGCCCCGCCGGGCGC
>JAPOQV010000191.1 GCA_026710565.1 Spirochaetaceae bacterium
CCGAACACCGAGGTGCCACGGTCCGGCGTCTCGATGAACAGCTCCGGCTCGCCGATGGCGGTCATCGCTCCGAGCCTATGGGTTTGCCGTGGCCTATGCAAGTTCCGGTCGCCTTTCAAGTCGCGGACACACGCCGGTCACACGCCCGTCTCACATAACGGGTTCAAGCATGTCTCTCTTTCAGTTCACTTTGCTATCGACTATGGCGCTGGTCGGAAGTCCGCCGCTGGTTCGCGACCGACTACCCCAACAGCCCCTTGCAGACGGAAGACCAAGGATACGAGCAGGCTGCCGCAGCGATCAACGCGAGCCTTGAGGTGCGTCATTACTGCCGCGATGTACGGCCCGAACAGCGGGCGCGACTTCATCAGCTCATCGGGATCGGCTGACTGGCATAGAAGCGCGACATGCAGGTCAGCGCATCGAACGCGCCGCCGATGTCGCGGCGGCACCGGGCGCAGCGGCATCTCTCCCCAGCGGTTCGTGATCGGCGAGCGGGTGATCTTCGGTCTGGTCTCGATCACGATACGAAGTCCGACTCCTGCACGCTCACCGCCAGGGGAGTTCCCGGCGGCCTGGGCCGGTTGTGGGTGGTGACGATCCAGATCTCGCCTGGACGGCGCTCGAGCAGGCAGGGATAGGAGAGCCGGCCGTACGGATAGGTGACCCGGTCCGCGCGCATGCGGCCGATGACCACCGGCTCCGACCACGAGCGGCCGTCGTCGTCCGAGAAGGCCAGCGAGAGCTCCTCGCGGTGCACGCTCATCGGGCGCTCGGCCCAGGGGAGCGCCACGCGGATGTAGCTGTCCTCTCCCTGCGGGTAGAGCCGATTCCACGCCAGTGCCAGGCGTCCGCTCCGAAGGCCCAGCAGATAGCCGGGCGCGCTGCTGGCGTCGATTGGGCTGGGCCGGATCTCCCGCCATGACAGGCCGTCGTCGTCGGAGTACGCCTCCCAGAAGCGGTCCAGACTGGTGCGCAACAGCATGAGCAGCCGTCCGTCCGAGAGCTCGGCGACGGTGCCCTCGCAGACGCCGTCGTGATGGCCGTGGCCGCCCAGGTCGATGATGCTGCTCTGCCGCCAGCTCCGGCCTCCGTCCGTGGAGACGCACGTGAACTGGACGTGGCGGGCGGGGTTGCGCCAAAGGTGCTGCACCGGCGTGACCAGGTTGCCTCCTCGCGTCTCGATGATGTCGGTCACCGCGCCGCAGAAGCCCAGGAAAATGGGCTGGCGTTCGGTCCACGTCCTGCCCTCGTCCGAGCTGCGGATCGACCACACGTCGCAGCGCACGTCGGGATCGGGCTCGTTGGTGGTCTCGTTCCAACCCCACCGGTAGGTCGTGGAGTCGCCGTAGGTCAGGACGATGTTGCCGTCTCTGGTCCGCACCATGGCCCCTTGCTGCGGTACGCCGGGCTCGGAGCCGTCGGTCATGGGCACCGGCGCCGACCAAGTGATCCCGTCGTCGGCGCTGGTGCGGCATGCGTTGCCGGTCACCTGCAGCACGCGATCGTCGCCCAGCACCACCATCTGCTCGGGGAAGTCCCTGTTCCCGTAGTCCGTGATCGGCAGCGGCCGGCAGCGCGGTTCGATCCACAACGTGCCGCTCTCGGCTTCACTCATGATGCGCCTCCATGGCGTCGCCCCCGTCGTGGGAGACACAGTAGGTCCTGCTCATCGAACAGCCAGCTCCGGCCGCCATCCTCGGAGGTCCGGCCGTGGTCGACCGAGAAGCCGATCGCGCGGTCCATGAGCCTCATGGGCGTGACCCTCCTGATCCCCTGGTGTCAGGACTCCGGCAGCTCGTTGCGGAAGTTGTCCTCCGGGCCGAACGCCTCCCACGGCGAGTTGAAGAAGGCGCGCTGCGCGTCGGTCAGCCGCGCCATGGTGTCGGAGCCGGGGATGCGGCCGTCCGTGTGCTGGTAGTGGTAGCTGGCCGCCCGGTCGTTGTACTTGTAGAACAGGCCGTAGCGCGGCTCGTCGCCCTGCCAGCGGTTGGCGCCGTGGGCCAGCGTCTCGGTGAAGATGATCGCCGACCCCTTGGGCGCGCCGATGTTGCGGACCAGCGGGCCGTCGACCGCGAACAGCCGCTCGTGGTCTTCGGGCACCGGGAAGTCGCACTTGTGGGAGCCGGGGATGCAGGCGAAGCCGCCGTCCTCTTCCGCGATGTCCTGCAGCGTGAACGACACCACGGTGAGGCCGGTGAAGATCCGGTCGCCCTGCACGTGGTAACGGAAGTTGACCCGGCCGCCGCGATGGCCGCCGTGCATCTCGAACTGCGGGCAGCCCTTGGAGCGGACGAAGCTGTAGGTGATCTCCAGGCGCAGCTTGGGGCCGATGATCTCGGTGAGGACTTCCGTCAGCCGCGGGTGATCGATCAGCGAGAGGAACGGCTCACCGGCGTCCAGGAGTCCACAGGCAGCGTGCCAGGTGCCGTTGGCGTCGTAGCCGTTCGGCGTCTTGTCGAGCGGCTGCATGCGCTCGGAGATCTTGTGCTTGGCGGTCTCGCATTCCTGGTCGGTGAGTACGTCCTCGACCACCAGGAAGCCCTGCAGGTCGAACAGGTACTTCTGCGTCGCGGTCATCGCCCGAGCCTACGAGCTTGCCGGGGTGCCGACAAGCTCGCGGGCTCGCGGTCTAGTACCCCATCAAACTGTAGTTTGGGGGTGCGTGCTACGGGACTCGACCTCGTGCACGCTGTTCCAGCGCGCTTGGAGCCCGTGTAGCCAGCTAGTGTTACCCGTCGACATCAGTTTGATGGGGTACTATTGGCTGGCGGTGACCCGGCCCGGCAGCGACAGGTCGCCGGAGGCGATGTCGTGCACGCCGGTGACGCACAGCAGCGGAACCTCGGCCTGTTCGTTGATCTGCAGCTCAGCCGTCACCGCATCGAACGACACGTTCTCGGTCTCGCTGACCGGGACGGTGATCTTGGCCATCGCGCCGCTCAGGAGCGGGCTCATGCCCGGGCTGTCGAGCGCGATCGGCAGGTACGGCGCGGTGTCCGGCAGCAGATCGACGCCCGGCGACACGTCACGGACCTTGAGGCCGGCGCCGCAGGTGTCGTCCGGGACCAGCACCACCCAGTGCGAGTGCCACTCGGCGCCGTCATTGGCGGGATCGCCGTCGCGGTCCTCGTCGAAGAGGGGGGTGTCGTCGAAGTCGGGGTGGGCGGTGATCGCCAGCGCCAGAATGCCCGAGCCGGCATCGAAGCCGACCACGGCCGGATCGAGGCTGGTGGGCCAGACGTAGGACTCGACCCTGGCACCGGCCAACTGGCCGATCGGCACCGGCTTGCTGCTGCCGGCCTGCCCGGCCACCTCCATGACGAACGTCATCAGGCGGCCGTCGGTGGTGGCGCCGGCCTTGACGATGTCGAATGCCGCGGGCCTGCCGGCGTCGACCTCGCTCTCGATCTCGTGGGCAAGAGCGCCGTGCAGCGACAGTCCGGCGATCAGCAACCCGGTGAGCATGCGTTTCATGTGAACCTCCATGTGGTATCGAGTCGATACCAAGAGCAGTGTAGGCGCCGCCGGCCTGCATTGCAAGACTGGTTTCGAGTCGCGACTATAGGCTCCCATGGCTCGCGACGGCCCGGAGCACATCGCGGCACTGATCGAACGCATCGGCCGCCTGCTGAGCACCGACGCGCACGCCGCGGGGCTGGCGCCCGTGCAATGGGAGGCGTTGCGCTATCTGGGCCGTGCCAATCGCTTTTCCAGGACACCCGCGGCGCTGACCGCCTACCTGGGGCTCACGAAGGGTACGGTGTCGCAGACGCTGAACGCGCTCGAAGCAAGGGGTATGGTCGTGAAGCAGGTCGATCCCGGCGACCGCCGCAGCAGGAACCTGTCGCTCAGCCCGGCCGGCCGCGCTTTGCTGGGGCGTGACCCGCTTGCCGAGACGGTGGCGGCGACCCGGACGCTGTCCGGGCCGCAGCGAGCAGAACTGGTACGGGGTCTCGAATCGATACTCTCCTCCCGCCTCGATGCGCGGCAGCGCAAACCGTTCGGACAGTGCCGTGATTGCCGGTACTTTGCGCTCCGGCATCCCGGCGGCGCGCCCCACTACTGCCGGCTGCTCGACGAACCGCTCGCAGTGGAAGAGAAGGACCTGATCTGCCACGAACAGCAGCCTGCCGCATGAAGCCGGCGTCCCGCTCGGATCACGACCCTGGCCAATCGGCACCGGCACCCGGTCCCAGAACATGCCAGTGCATGTGCGGCGTCACACCTGGAGCCGCGGCGTTGGCACGGACGTAGAACCCCTCGCCTTCCAGGAGGCCGAGCGACGTCGCAGTCGCTTGAATCGCCCGGACCATCGACGTCAGAAGGTCACCGTCGAGGGCGGACTCGTCGAGCAGGGACGGGACGTGACGCTTGGGCACCACGACCACGTGAATCCTGGCCGCGGGCCTGGGATGGTGGAATGCGAGGACCCGCTCGTCCTCGTAGACGCGCCGCACGTCGAGCCTGCCCGAAAGGACATCCTCGCAGTACCAGTCACGCCGCGCCATCAGGCCACAGCCTCTCTTGAAGGCGCCGGGGCTCGGCCCAGGCGAGTCATGGGAGCTACTCCCGGAGCACGCGGTCGATCGCGGATCGCAGGATGGCTTCCGAGGCGCCGGACACGAAGGCGTCGGTCGGTTCGTAACCGCCCTCCGCAAACGACCGCTCCAGGGTGATGTAGCCCGGTCCGAGGTCGCCGTAGCCGGCGACCGCCACGAACGAGCTTGGCCGCGTCGCGGAGGCGTGGAGCTGGTACTCGATGAATGTCTCGCCGGGCAGGTGCAGGATCGCCGTTTCGGCGCCGAAGTGCAGGCAGGTGACCGGGATCGGGCGCTCGTGGCGGCGCAGGTAGGTGAGCATCAGGGCGGCCCTGCTGAGCTCCTTGCTCTCGACCGCGACCGGCGTGCGGATGCGGGCGAGCAGCGCATCCTCGTCCAGGTCGGGCCGCGGCGGCAGTAGCACCGGCTCCACGGCCCAGCGCAGCTCCATGAACGGATGGCGCTCCGCCACCTGTTCGGCGGCAATCATGGCGTCGTGGATGCGGCCTGCGAACAGCTCGCAGTTGTCGGCGATGCCGTCGTTGTACTTGCCGGCGGCGACGTTGCCGGCGCAGCCGGTGAAGTAGAGGTGCGGCACCCCGGACGCGGCGGTGCGCCGGTTGCGCGCCAGGCCCACGAACTCCGGGTTCACCACGCCGGTGCCGTCCAGGCTGGTGGGGTGGGTGGCGTAGTAGTGGGCGACGGCCAGCGGCTCGTCCCCGTTCCAGAAGCCGATGGTCTTGAGCATCGGGTCGATCGTGCCCTCCGGCGCGGCGCGCACCACGGGATCGCTGGTCTTGGTCCAGCGCATCGCCCACAGCTTGCCGTCCCGTCCGATCAGCCGCCGGTTGGAGGCGATGCGGTCCACCCGCGCCTCGCCGGTGGTGAAGTGGGTGCAGGGCCGCGGCTCGGCCATCGCCGCTGCCGCGGCTTCCGCGGCCGCCGCGCGCGCCCGCTCGGCCCAGTCGCCGGCCATGATCACGTCCGGCCGGCCGTGGGCGTCCAGGACCTCCTGCGCGTCGCGGTCCGGCCACGGCGTGTCGTGCGCGTGGGTGCAGTGCACGGCCACGCGGTCGGGGTGGGTGCCCACCGCCCGCGCCAAGTCGGCGCGCCAGCGGTCGTAGTCGCCGTTGCTCAGCTCGGCCCAGTCGAGCGCGCAGAGCACGACCGGCGGCTGGCCGTCCGGGACGAGGATCAGGCCCAGCGCATGGAGCCGACCGCCGATCTCCGCCGCCGGCGGATACCAGCCCGCGCACAGCGGATGGCCGACCGGCGGGGTGACATCGCTGGCGAACGTGCAGAGCCGAATCATCCGCACACCTCCTTCAGCACGCGCAGGTAGTTGCCGCCGATCATGGCGGCGATCTCCTCGTCGGTGTAGCCGCGGGTCGCCAGCGCCACCGTGAAGTACGGAGCGGCGACCCAGGCGAAGCTGCCTTCGAGCTGGCTGGCCATGGGTTCGGGGGCGTCCGCGAACAGGTGCGGGCGGATATCGTCCGGGATCGAGCCGCGGTAGGAGACGTCGGACCCGCGTCCGCCGACGTGCTTGACGCCGGCCACCTCGGCGACGTGCTCGACGTGCCGGAGCCAGTCGGCAAACCCGCCGAGCGGCTCGGCCAGGAAGCGGCGGCCGGGGCCGCCGAGGACGGACACGACACCGCCGGTGGCGGCGATGGCGCGGATGGTCTCGTCGTCCAGATTGCGGGGATGGTCCCGGACCGCCGTGCAGCCGGTGTGGCTGTCGATTACGGGCGCCGTGGAGGCGGCCGCCGCGTCCAGGTGGGCACGGCGGCTGCAGTGGGCCAGGTCGACGACGATGCCCAGCCGGTTGAGGCGCCGCACGTAGTCCACGCCCGCGTCGGTGAGGCCGTGGTCGCGGCGGTCGTAGCACTGGGTTCCCAGCCGGTTGGTGTAGTAGAGGACCTGTGCCTGCCGGAATCCGAGCCGGTGGTAGACCTCCAGGTTGCCCAGATCATGCTCGATCCAGGGCGGCGGCCCGCCGGTGCTCCACATGATGCAGTGCTTGCCTTCCCGCTTGGCGGCCACCACGTCGTCGGCACGCCGGAACTTGACCAGGTGATCGCGCAGCGCGTCGAGCACGGCCGTGGTGCGCGCCACCGAGCGCAAGGTGATCATCGCGTCGTTGACCAGCCCGGAGTAGCCCTCGGTCCGCCAGGAGCAGAACATGTGGCCGTAGTCGTTGGCCAGCGTCACGCCCGAGCGGCGCCACGCCTCCAGGTACTCGGAGCGCACCCCGGCGTCGTGCGCGACGTCGCGGTCGGCCGCCTCCTGAAGCTGCAGCTCCATGTCCTGCGGGGTCGTCCCTTCGCGGATGAGCTCGCGGGCGAGCGCGCTCATCGCAGCCGTCCACGGACGGGCGCCGCCGGATACCGGATCACAGACGATGGCGTCGCGGTGGATGCGCAGGCCCCGCTCGATGTCGGCGTCGCCGGCGCCCAGCTCGTCGAGCGCGGCTTCCCAGGCGCGGTCGATCGCTTCGCTCATCGGCGGACACTCTGCACGTGCGCGGGGCGGCTGAACAGGCCGCGGTGGTCTCTCGCTCGTTCAGTCCGCCACCGGGTCGACGTAGTAGGGTGGTCGCATGAAGACCCGCGGCTCGGGGCCGGACGGGGCCATGCCGGCTCGCCTGATCGGCTTCCACGCCGGCGGACGCCTGGGCGTCGTGGCCGAGGACGGCAGCGGCGAGCGGTACCTCGATCTCGATGCGCCGCGCCAGCAGCGCTGGCAGTTCGGGCCGTCGCTGCCGGACGGCCGGATCATCCTGCATAGCTTCGAGGACACCACGATGGCGCGGATGGTGATGGGCGACGTGCAGGTAAACCTCTGGTTCTACGAACTGGAGAGCGGCAGGCTCGAGTCGCTGGAAGTCGCGGACCGTCCGAGCCGCTTCTTCACCTGCGGCGCGGCCTTCGCCGACGGCCACCGGCTGTTGGCCAGCGCCATGGTCGACGGCGCGCAGCAGCTCTATGTCATGAACGTCGACGGGCGCGGCTGCCGTGCGCTCACGCATCCGGGCCAGGGCTTCCACTACGGAGTCGAGATCAGTCCCGACGAGACCCGGGTCGCCTGTCACGTCACGGGCGACAAGTCGAGCAAGTACCCGAGGGTCTATCCCTACAGCATCGAGGTGATCGAGATCGCTGGCGGCGACCGGACCATGGTGGCGGCGCGGACCGGACACCTGTACTTCGCGCCGGTATGGTCGGCCGCCGGCGACCGGTTGGCGTACCTTGACTGCCACTCCGCCACCGATGCCGCCCACTTCGCCGCCGACCTGTGCATCGGCCATTCCGACGGCACCTCCCACCGGGTGGTGACCGCCGGCCAATCGCACTGGTTCGGGACGACCTACGGTGCCGACGGCTACCGGGGCGGCGGCTCCAACATGACCACCTGGATCCCGGGCCGGGATCGGATCACCTGGACCCGGTTGCTCCCGAACTCGCATGCGGACGCCCGCTTCGACGCCTCCCTCCCCGATCACGAGGAGCTGGTCTACGCACCCGAGCTGGCGCGCGGCGGCACGCAGCTCTGCGCGTTGGACCCCGACTCCGGGGACATGGGCGAGATCACCCCCGCCGAGGAGGGCAGGTGGGACTATCACGCCTCCTGGTCGGCGGCCGGCGACGCGGTGGTCTTCTCGCGGGCACGGGTCACGGAGCCGCCCGAGTTGTGGATCGCCGCCATCGACGGTTCGTGCGCCAAGCCGCTGAGCGCCGGGCACGACCGCTGGGGGGCCGGCTTCGGACGCTGGCTCACCTAACCTGACAACCGCGATGACCAGCATTGTACTGTGGTTAGGGTGCCGCGACGCCATGCGCGTGAGCCTGAGGAGGAATTCATGGCAGAAGCCAAACGGAGTTATGTAGTCGATGAGAACGGCAATCGGACAGCCGTCATGCTGCCGATCGAAGAGTACGAAGAACTGTTGGAAGACCTCCAAGACCTTGCGGTCATCGCTCAGCGCAGAGACGAGCCAACCGTGCCCCTCGACGTTGTGGTGGAGCAGTTGGAAGAGAAGTGGCGGCGCGCCGAGTCGAGATAACCCGTTCGGCGCATCGCGATCTCGATGCTTTGGATTCCCGATTAGGAAGGCGAATCCTGACAGCCATCGCTGCGCTTGCCGGAGATGCACGCCCACATGGATGCAGAAAACTGACCGGCAGCCTCAATTCTTACCGGCTGAGGGTTGGGGACTATCGGATACTCTACGTGATTGACGATGCTGATGGGTTGGTTACGGTGTTCGCCGTAGGGCATCGCCGCGACGTCTATCGATAGTGGCCTGATTCAGGACTGTTCGGGTCAGGGCGCCGTCACTATTGCAGAAACCGGGCGCGGCGCCGGCGGGGCGCCACGTACAGGTGGTCGTCCTCCTCGGCGAGCGCGCTCACGTTGCCGGTCGACGGGTACTTCGCGATGGCGTCCTCGACGATGTCCACACCGAGTCCGGGCGCGTCGCTCAGGACGATGCTGCCGTCGACGATGCGCGGCTGCGGTTCCATCACCTCGTAGCGGGCGGGCACGTCGTCAGCCAGGTGCTCGAGCAGGAGGAAGTTCGGGACGGTCGCCAGCACGTGCGCGGCGCCCATCTCCGCGACCGGGCCGAGCGAGCCGTCGTGCGGGGCGATGAGGGCGTAGTGCGCTTCCGCCAGGGCCGCGATCTTCTTGAGCTGGAGCAGGCCGCCGGCGCGTCCGGTGTCCGGCTGGATGACGTCGGCGATCTCCTCCTCCAGGAGCTGCCGGACGCCCCAGAGGTAGGAGTGCCGCTCGCCGACGGCGATCGGGATGTTGACCGACTCCGCCACGCGGCGAATGCCCTCGATGTTCTCCGGTGCGACCGGGTCCTCGTAGAACAGGAGGTCGTCCTCCTCGAGCCGCTGGCCCAGGGCGATGGCGTCGCGGGTGGTGAGCCACGGCGGCCCGTGCACGTCCACCATGAGGTCGACGTCCGGCCCCAGGGCATCGCGCAGGCCGGCGACCTTTGCCGGCAGTCCGTCGGTGCCGCCGGTCTTGAGCGCTCCGTAGCCCATCGAGACCAGCTCCTCGTTCCGTTCCGTCGTTCCCGCGTGGGCGTAGAGCTGCACCTCGTCGCGGATCCTGCCGCCGAACAGCTCGTAGACCGGCACGCCCAGCGCCTTGCCCTTCAGGTCCCAGAGCGCCATCTCGATGCCGGTCATGGCGCCGCTGCCGACGACCCCGGTCATGCCGTGGCCCATCATCGCGGTCATGATCTTCTGGCAGATGCGCTCGATCCGGAACGGGTCGTCGCCGATGAGGATGGCGCTCAGGTCGCGGACCGCGGTCTCGACGACGCGCGGCCAGCCGCTCGCCTCGCCGACGCCGTAGATCCCCTCGTCGGTGAGCACCTTCACGAACAGCCAGTTCCGCCGCGACCAGGAATCCTTGCCCGTGGCGGCGCTCATCAGGTATGTCCTGATCTCCGTGATCTTCATCTCTTGCCTCGCTTCATGTGTTGCGGAACGCTACAACGGTAATGCCCATTCTGCTCTGACCCGTTACCATCGCGGGTGCAACCGGGAGGTAGAGCCCATGCAGACCGAGAGAGCCGGAGACCGCAGCAGTGTTCGCTACGAGCCGGACGACAAGCCGCCGAAACTGCTTGCGTTCGGTCTGGGCCTGCAACTGACCGTTCTCTGCGTCGGCGGCGTGGTGTTGACGCCGGCCATCGTGGTCCGTGCCGCCGGCGGCAGCGAAGCATACCTGACGTGGGCGGTGTTCGCGGCGGTGGCGGTCTGCGGCGTCACCACCATGGTGCAGGCGGTCCGGGTGGGCAGAATCGGCGCCGGCTACGTGCTGTTGATGGGCACGTCGGGAGCGTTCATCGCCGTGTCCGTCACGGCGCTCGCCAAGGGGGGGCCGGCGATGCTGGCCACCCTGGTGGTCATCTCGGCGCTGTTTCAGTTCACGCTCGCCGCGCGGCTCTCGCTGTTGCGACGCATTCTGACCCCCACCGTGGCGGGGACGGTGATCATGCTGATCGCGGTCACGGTGATGCCCATCGTCTTCGATACGCTCAAGGACGTGCCGGAGAGCGCCGCGCCCGTGGCCGCGCCGCTGAGCGCCCTGGTGACCGTGCTGGTCATCATCGGACTCGCGCTGAAGGCGACGGGGGCGCTCCGCCTCTGGGCACCCGTCATCGGCGTGGTCGTCGGCTCGGTCGTCGCCGGACTGTTCGGCCTCTACGACGTGGCCTCGTTGGCCGGCGCCGGATGGATCGGCGTTCCGGCAAGCGGCTGGCCGGGCTTCGACCTGAGCTTCGGGCCGGTCTTCTGGGCGCTCCTGCCGGCATTCGTGTTCGTGACGCTGGTCGGCGCGATCGAGACGATCGGCGACGGCGCCGCCATCCAGCGCGTGTCCTGGCGGCGGCCGCGGGCGGTGGACTTTCGTGCCGTTCAGGGTGCGGTGTCCGCTGACGGCGCGGGCAACCTGCTGTCAGGCTTGGCTGGCACGGTGCCGAACACGACCTACTCGACCAGCATCGCGGTGACCGAGCTCACCGGCGTCGGGGCGCGCAGCGTCGGGGTGGCGATCGGGGCGATCTTCCTTGGGCTGGCGTTCCTGCCCAAGGCGCTGGCGGCGGTGCTGGCGATTCCGGGGCCGGTGGCCGCGGCCTACATCGCCGTGCTGCTGGCGATGCTGTTCGTCACGGGGATGAAGATGGTCGTGCAGGACGGCATCGACTACCGCAAGGGACTGGTGGTCGGGATCTCGTTCTGGGCCGGCGTCGGCTTCCAGAGCGGCGTGGTGTTCCCGGAGTACTTCTCGCAGGTGGCCGGGGGACTGCTGCAGAACGGCATGACGGCCGGCGGCCTGGTGGCCATCCTCATGACCCTGTTCATGGAGCTGACCGCGCCCCGCCGCCGCCGGATCGAGGTGGAGACCGACCTCTCGGACCTGCCGAAGATCAGGGAGTTCCTGGGCGCGTTCGCGTCCCGCAACGGTTGGGACGCGGCGATGGCCGGGCGGCTCGACGCCGCCGGCGAGGAGACGCTGCTGTCGCTGATCGGAGAAGAAGAGGGCGGCGAGCCGCCGGAACGTCGGCGGCTGCTGCTGGTCGCGCACAAGCAGGACGGAGGGGCGGTGCTGGAGTTCGTCGCCTCCAGCGGGCACGAGAACCTGCAGGACCGGATCGCGCTGCTCGACCCGCGTTCGGCCGAGGTCCCGGATGAGCGCGAGACATCTCTGCGGCTCCTGCGGCACATCGCCTCGTCGGTGCGCCACGAGCAGTACCACGGGACCGAGATCGTGACCGTGCGCGTGGACGGGCCGCGCGGCCGGTAGCTTCCTGCGCTACCAGTTGGTGAACGCGCCGTCCTCGCGGGACAGGCGGGGCGGCCACTCAGTGGCGGTGAAACCCGAGCCCTGCGCCACGTCGAGATCCATCTCCACGCCGAGGCCGGGGGCGTCGGGGGCGAAGGCGAAGCCGTCCTGCCAGCCGATCTGCTGCGGGAACAGCGCCTGGGAGAAGGTGCCGGGGCGTTGCGGCATCTCCAGGACGCCGACGTTGGTGGAGGCCATGCACAGCGCCGTGCAGGCGGCCGCGCTGACCGGGCCCAGGGGATTGTGCGGGGCGATGTCGATGTAGTGGGTCTCCGCCCAGTGCGTGATCTTGAGCGCCTCGGTCAGGCCGCCGACGATGCACAGGTCGATGCGCGCGTAGCTGATCAGCTCCTCCTCGATCACCTCCCGGAACGGCCACTTGGACGCCCACTGCTCGCCGGCCGCGATCGGCAGCGAGACGTGGCGTGCGAGGGTGCGGTAGGTGGCCGGGTTCTCGGACCTGATCGGATCCTCGATGAAGAACGGGTGGAACTCCTCCAGCCACCTGCACATGCGGATCACGTGCGGCGGGTCGAGCCGGGTGTGCACGTCGAAGCAGAGCTCGATCTCCGGGCCCACGGCCTCGCGCAGCGCGCGCATCTGCTCGACGGCGATCGCCACCGACTTGTGCGGGTCGAGCACGGCGCTGCGGGGCGCCTCGAGCACGCCCGAGGTCTCCGGCTGTCCCCAGCGTACGAAGCGCCAGCCCTCGTCCACCTGCCGGCGGGCGTTGTCGACCAGCGCCTGCGTCGACCTTCCCTGCGAGTGGGGGTAGCACACCACCTTGTCGCGCACCGGTCCGCCCAGCAGCCGGTAGACCGGCAGCCCGGCCGCCTTGCCCTTGATGTCCCACAGCGCGATGTCGATCGCGCTGATCGCGCAGGCGTACACCTTGTCCGCCGGGAAGAACCCGCCGCGGAACATCAACTGCCACAGGCGCTCGGTCTGCCAGGGGTCGGCGCCGACGACCAGCTCGCTGAGGTGCTCGACGGCGCGGGCGATCGACCCGCTCCAGTTGCGGATGCCCGCCTCGCCGAGCCCGTGGATGCCGGCGTCGGTATCGATCCTGACGATGAAGTAGCGGCGCCCGCCGTCGTCCTGCACCGGGAAGCTCCTGACATCCGTGACCTTCACAACGATCCTCCTTTGCGTACCCGCGCGCGGCGGACCCCCATGGTAGCGCAGCCAGGTTGCACCAGCTTTGACAGCCGGCCATTCGCGGGGGAACCGTAGCGGCGGACTTGGAGGGCACGATGGGTGGCGAGCGGGTGGACGGGCCGGTGGATCTGTGCGTGCGCAATGCCGAGCTGGTGGTCACCATGGATGCCGACCGGCGGGAGATCCGCGGCGGCTGGGTGGCGATCACCGGCGGCATCGTCAGCGCGGTCGGCGGTCCGGGCCGGGAACCGCCGGCCGAGCGGGTGATCGACGCGGCCGGCTGCCTGGTCACGCCGGGGCTGGTCAACACCCATCACCACCTCTTCCAGAACCTGACCCGCGCGTTCGCGCCGGCGCTGACCGGGGGCCTGTTCGACTGGCTGCGCACCCTGTATCCGGTGTGGAGCCGCCTGGACGAGGAAGCCGCCTACGTGTCCGCCTGGATCGGGCTGGGCGAGCTGGCCCTGGGCGGCTGCACCACCAGCACCGACCACCTGTACCTGCATCCGTGCGGCGCCGGCGACCTGATCGGGGCCGAGATCGCGGCGGCGCGCGAGTTGGGCTTCCGCTTCCATCCCACCCGCGGGTCGATGAGCCTGTCGGTCAAGGACGGCGGACTGCCGCCGGACGACGTGGTGCAGGAGGACGACGAGATCCTGGCCGACAGCGAACGGCTGGTGGCGCGCCACCACGACCCGGCGCCGGGAGCCATGGTGCGCATCGCCCTGGCGCCCTGCTCGCCGTTCTCGGTCACGCCCGAGCTGATGGCGCGCACCGCCGAGCTGGCCGAGCGCCTGGACGTGCGGCTGCACACCCACCTGGCCGAGGACGCCGGCGAGGACGACTACTGCCGCGAGGCCTTCGGCTGCCGGCCGGTCGAGCACTTCGAACGGGTCGGTTGGGGGTCGGACCGCGCCTGGGTCGCGCACTGCGTGCACCCCAGCGAGGCCGAGATCGAGCGGCTGGGGCGCTGGGGCACCGGCGTCGCCCACTGCCCGAGCTCGAACCAGATCCTCGGCGCCGGCATGGCCCCCGTCCGGGAGCTGCGCGACGCGGGCGTGCCGGTGGGCATCGGTTGCGACGGCTCCGCGTCGGCGGACTGCGCGTCGCTGTGGCTGGAGACCCGCGGCGCGCTGCTGCTGGCGCGGCTGCGCGGCGGAGCGCGGGCGATGCAGGCGCGCGAGGCGCTGGAGATGGCGACCCTGGGCGGGGCCGCCTGCCTGGGGCGCGTCGACATCGGCTGCCTGGCGCCGGGACGCGCCGGCGACGTCGTGGCCTGGCCGGTCACCGGGACGGAGAAGGGCGGCGGCATCGCATTCGCCGGTGCGCTGTCCGATCCGGTCGAAGCGCTGCTGCGCTGCGGGCCGGCGCACCCTCGCCACACGGTCGTCGCCGGCCGCTCCCTGGTGACCGACGGCGTGCTGGTCGCGTCCGGCGTCGAAGAGATGCTGCAGCGGCATGGCCGCATCGCCGGCGAGTGGCTCCGGGCGGCGATGGAACGCTAAACCGGATCGGTCGTTCTTCTTGACGGTACGGGCGCGCCGGAAGAGGATGGAAACGAGGATTCGATCCA
>JAPOQV010000192.1 GCA_026710565.1 Spirochaetaceae bacterium
CGCAACCGACCGAGCTGCAGAGCACCGTGTTCCGACTGCTCGGCGTGCGGCTGTGAGATGTACCCAGTAGCGACACCTCGATGATGCTCCTATCTCACAACCACCAAAAGGTTTACCAACGATCTTTTTCTGGAAGTTCCGGCTAGTCGGCGGTGACCTGACTGCCCCACCAGTCGGCGTTCGGCTGCCAGTCCGGGTCGAGATAGGCCGCGTGCTGCGCCTCCAGCTCGGGCATCAGTTCATGCTCGAGCCGATGCATACGTGCCTGATCCTTGGCCACATCGTACTGCGGGTCTGACGCCGGAAACTTCGCCTCCACTTCGTCGAGCCAACGTTCCAGGCGCAGCCACAACTCCTCGGCGGTATCGCGCCGGTCGCCCAGGACGTCATGCCGCTCTCCGGGATCGGCAATCAGATCATACAGCTCGTTGTGACGGTCTTCGTGGTAGTGAATCAGTTTCCATGGCCCGCGTCTGACTATCGATGAGGGATCGCCGCCCTGGTTGCCGTAGTGTGGGTAGTGCCAGAACAGGTCGCGTTCCGAAATGGCCGGGTCCGTCCGGCCCCGCAGCAGCGGGACCAGGGTGCGCCCGTCGATCGACTGCTCGGCCGGGATGCCCAGACCTGCCAGCTCCAGGAGCGTGGGATAGAAATCGATGCCCGATACCGGCACCTCGCAGGTGGTCCCCGGCTCCACCACCCCGGGAAAGCGGACATGGAAGGGCTCGCGAATCCCGCCCTCCCACTGGCGCCCCTTGCCGCCGCGCAGGGGCAACATCGACGCGGAGTAGGAGTCGCCGGAGGAGGCGCCGCCATTGTCGGACGTGAAGCAGACGATCGTGTTCTCGGCGAGCCCGAAGCGATCCAGGGCATCGAGCACCAGGCCGACTGCCTCGTCCATCGCGGCGATCATGCCCGCATAGACCGGGCAGTCGGCCACCTGCCGAACGGGCAGGTTCCCATCGAACCGGAACCGTCGCCCCGGTGCTCCGAGAGCACACGCCTTTGCGCGAAACCGCGCCCAGCGCTCCCGGCTGGTCTGGATCGGTCCATGCACCGAGTAAAACGACAGATAGGCGAGAAACGGCTGGTCCCGATGATCGCTGATGAAGCGTGCGGTCTCCCTGCCGAGCCGGAGCGGCAGCGATTCGCCGTCGGGGCCCGACTCCAGCTTCGGGTTGTCCCACGGGGCGAAGTACCCGCCCCTGGGCGATCCGAGCCTCCAACCCCCCTTGTTGATCTGAAAGCCGAAGTCCTCCGGATCGGCGCCGGTGTCGCCGAGGTGCCACTTTCCGGCGAAAAACGTGCGGTAGCCGGCTCTCCGGAACACCTCGGCAAAGGTGATCTCGTCTGCTCTCAGGCTGCGTTCATACTCGGGAGGCAACAGCTTGCTGTGCCGGCCCAGCTCACGCCACGCTGCGCCGGCCGGGGCGCCGATCCAGTCGGTAATCCCGTGGCGCGATGGGTACTTGCCGGTCAGGATGCTTGCACGCGAGGGGCTGCACACCTGACAGGCGGCGTAGCCCTGGACGAAGCGCATCCCGCCACCGGCCAAGCGGTCGATGTGCGGACTCTCGTAGAAGCGGCTCCCTTCGATGCCGAGGTCGCACCACCCCAGGTCGTCGGCCAGAATGAAGACCACGTTGGGCCGGTTGGCGACGCTCTGCCATCTCGCCACGGCCCCGCGAGGCTGGCATGCGGCAGCGCGCCCTGTCACTCGCGCACGCGCGGCGGATCTATCCGGTCACTGTGCGTGAGGGCGAGGGCGCGCCGCCGGCGCCCGGAAGCGGCGTCGTCGACGGCTCCGGTCGCCGCATCGATCACCACGCCGTAGCGCTCCGCGGCGGCCTGCACCGACACGTAGCCCTGGCGCACGTCCTCGGCCACGGCCGCCGGGTCCCGCTGCCACGGCGGATGGTAGCCGCCGCCTCCCGGCAGGCGCAGGGTGAACCGTTCCCCCGGCCGCAGCGTGTAGCGCCGCTTGGCGTGCAGCGCGCGGCCGTCGCTGTGCACGACCTCTCCCACGCTGCCCGCCTCGCCGCCGGCGAAGCCGCGCGCCGGAGTGCGGGTGCGGTCGTACATCGGCGAATGGACGGCCGGATGGCCGGTGACGACCTCCAGCTCCATCTCCTGGCCCAACCCACCGCGAAACCGGCCGGGGCCGCCGGAGTCGGGGATCAGCGCGCGGCGGTGCATCAGCACCGGCGCCACCGCCTCGATCGCCTCGGCCGGCACGCCGGTGATGCCCGACGGAAACGCCGTGGCCGACAGGCCGTCGCGGTGCGCCCGGGCGCCCATGCCGCCGGCGGAGAAGAAGATGTAGGCGAACAGCTCGCCGTCCTCGCCGGTGCGGCCCTCCAGCATGGTGTTCCAGAGCCCGGCCGAGCCCTCGGCCATCACCCGTTCGGGGACGGCCTGCCCCAGCGCGGTCAGGATCGGCTGCGACACGAAGTGCCCGATCAGGTGACGGGCGGCCACCGCGGCCGGCCGTCGGCAGTTGAGGATCGATCCGGCAGGCGCGGTGATGGTCATCGGCCGGAAGGCGCCCTCGTTGTTGGGGATGGCCGGCGCCACCACCGTCATCACCGTGTAGGTGGAGTAGGCGTGCGTGTAGTTCATGACCACGTTGATGCCGCGCTCCACCTGCGGCGAGCTGCCCGCGTAGTCGATGGCTACGGCGTCGCCGGCCACCTGCACGCTGCATTCGATCCGTAGCGGATCGTCGAAGCCGTCGATGGCCACGGCGCTGCGGTAGGTGCCGTCGGGAATCTCGCGGATCGCCGCGCGCACCGCGTCCTCGGTCCGGTCGAGGATCGCCTCGCCCACCGCTTCCAGGTCAGGAAGCTCGTAGGCGTCGAGCATCTCCACGAGCTTGCGCGCCCCGACCAGGTTGCCGGTGTGCTGGGCGTACAGGTCGCCGATCACCATGTCCGGCATGCGCACGTTGGCGCGGACGATGTCCAGAAGCTCGCCGTTGGGCTCGCCGCCGCGGAACAGCTTCAGCAGCGGGACGGCCAGCCCCTCCTCGAACACCTCGGTGGCGTCCGCGCCCATGCTCAGGCCGCCGATGTCGGTGGCGTGGCAGGTGTTGGCGAACCAGCCGACGCCGCGACCGCGGTGGAACACCGGCGTGACGACGGTGAAATCGAACAGGTGCCCGGAGGCGGCCCACGGATCGTTGGTGATCAGGGTGTCGCCGGGACTCAGGGATTCGAGCGGATGGCGAGGGACCACGTAGTCGCGCACGCAGTTCGCCATGGTGTTGATGTGGCCCGGCGTGCCGGTCACCGCCTGCGCCAGCATCCGGCCGCTCCGGTCGAAGATGCCCGCGGAGATGTCGCCGCACTCGCGCACGATGGGACTGAACGCGGTGTGCAGCAACACCTGGGCCTGCTCTTCCACCACTGCGAGCAGGCGGTTCCACATAATCTGCAGGTCGACACGGGAAGCGTTCTTCATGATCGGTTCATCTCCGAGAAGCAGTCCCAATTCACATCATGCACCCGCTGCGCACTCTTGATCGGTTCAGCCGGTGAATTCCCGCTCATCGAGGGACCGACGACAGGTGGCTCTCTGAAGGGATCCCGTCACTCCCTTGATGAGTGGGAATCCACCGGCGGCAATTGCAACGAGCAGGGACGAACGACGGGGCATCCGCATCCAGGCGCGCCACCGCCTGCCTGATCCGAACGCCATCGCCCTGCTCCGTCACCGGACGGCTCGCTCTCGAGGTACGCGGGTAAGCACGATATTCAGGCCCGCGTCGACCGCGGCCTCGAAATCGGCCGAGACGAACGTGGTGGTCTGCGCCTCGATCACCAGCGCCGGTCCGCAGACCCGATCTCC
>JAPOQV010000193.1 GCA_026710565.1 Spirochaetaceae bacterium
GCCGCGGCCGCCGGCGATGCCCGCCGCCCGGATCGGCTGCCACGGCAGCCGCAGCTCCAGCGAGCGCACGCGCAGCAGCGACGCCCGCTCGTGCTCGGCGCCGTCGATGTCGGCGTGTGCCCCGGCGGAATCGGACAGATGGCTCAGGTCGCCGTGCATGGCCGCGCCGGCCAGCGGACTGACCACCACCAGCCGCTGCGTGAGCGTCAGGAATGGCTGGCCGGCATGGAGCTGCACCAGCACCGACGCGTGCAGGTGCTCGACGCCGTCGGGATCGGAGACCGGCAACTCGGCGCGGATCGCCAGCCGCCGTGGGCCCACATCCTCGATGCGTACCTCCAGGACCGGCCCCGAGGTCAGCGGCACTCCGCTGCCGAGCGCGCCGTGCAAGCCGCCGCCGCGGCCGACGGTCGCCCACTCCCCGTCCCGGAGCACCTCGATCCGCTCGAACAGGCCGCCCCCGCGCCGCAGCGTCACCCGCAGATGGCGGTTGCCGGCGGTCACGGTGCCGCCCTCCTGGTTCCAGTTCAGGCCGTCGGCGGCCGGAGCCGCGGCCTCTGCGCCGGTGAGCCGCACCACGCCGCTGGCCGGCAGAGCGCCACCCGGGCATCCGGTATCGAGCAGCGCCCAGCGGGCGGTGCCGTCGGGCCAGCGTGCATGCACGCGCACCTGCGCCTCTTCCTCGTCCCGGCCGGCAAAGCTCACCCGCGCCGTCGGCTGCCGCAGTGCGCCGTGGGCCAACGGCACGGCGAAGGTCAGTGGCATTCCCACCGGCGCCGCGCCTCCGAGCCGCGACGCGCCGGTGCTGTCCTCGCGCCCGCAGTCGACCACCTCGATCGGGATCCACAGATCCGCCTCGTCCGCTTCGGGCGCTGAAGCGTCGGCCGGCAGGTCGACCGTTGCGCGCGTGACCTCGCCGCCGGGCTCGCGGGCCTCCACGTCGATCCGGTAGGGCCGGCCGGGGGTCAGCCCCCGCAGCGGCAGCGCCAGCAGCGGATACGGGTCGCCACCGGCGGCGGTCACCGTGGCGCCCGCGCCGTCCATCGGCTTCGCCGTCGCGGTTACCGCTACCGGCTCGGAGGCTATGCCGTGCAGCTCGACCGCTCCGGGGCCGGTCACGCGGGTGCTCAGGCGGTCCAGGCGCGGCGCGAACGACGACGCCTCCGGCAGCTCGGCGAGGAACAGCACCTTCTCCAGGTAGCAGGGGCCGGTGCCCTCCGCGCGGATCGTGAACGGTACACCGGCGCCCAGGATCTCGATAGACCGCTCGGCGACGACCAGGTGCCGGCGATTGTCCCGGCGCTCCGGCCGCACCGTGCCAAGGAGCTCCGCGCCGGCCTGCAGGGTGTAACGGTAGTCGTCGTGTTCCGAGGCGTACAGCAGCAGTCCGATGTACCTGCGGCCGCACACCCGCTCCTTCTCCGGAGACAGCCAGAAGCGGTGCCGCAGCACTGCCGGCATGCCCGACGCGGCCACCGACGGCGTGCGGTAGACCCCGTAGCCGACCCGGCACGGCATGGCCTTCTGGCCGACGTTGATCTGCCAGCCGTCGAGCGTCTCCGCTTCGACGGCGTTCACCACCACCGCGTCGTCGCGGGCGGCGATCGCATCGATCCGGTCGTCGCCGGCCACGTCGATGTGACCGACGAGCTGTTCACTCACTGCGGAACGAACCCCCCGGCGATCCGCTCATGGACGCGCGTAGCTCACCGCGAGCATGGCGTCCACATCCATCGGATCGCACCCGAGCTCCTTGCGCAGCAAGGCGAGCTGTTCCTCCTCGGAGAGGAGCTCCAGGTCGTCGGCGAGCGGCAGGGCCATCTCCTGGCCGCCGCGCAGCTCGGATTCCCGGCATGCCTGGGTCATCTCCATCGCCATCAGCGCGTCGCGGTCGGTGTACTCCCATCCCCTGCCGGCCAGCTCCGCGGCCGCCGCCTGGGAGCCGTTGTGCCGGTGCACGGCCAGTACGAAGTCGACGATGTGGCCGGCCACCGCAGCGCCGTAGTAGGGGCGGTTGATCCGGGAAGGAACGCGATACGGATTGACGTACTCGATGGTCCGGCCCTGGAGATCGACCGTGGAGCCGGTCCAGATGGCGTCGGCCTGCCCATGGACGACCGGGCAGATGATGTCCGCCTTGCCGCCGTTCGCGAGCGACTCGTCGCTGCAGATGCGCACCTCGGCAACGCCGGTCCAGTTCTCGGTCGGCGTCTGCACGACCGTACCGCGGGCCCCGGCGAACTCCGTATACCCGGGCCGTGGATGCCGGCCCAGGTTGCCCTTGACGTTGCCGGCCAGATCCACGATCAGGCGGTCATCAGGGAACGTGAAGAAATTGCAGTGAAACATTTCGTCGACGTGGTGGCGGTGCGGCATCGAGTTGTAGGGCGCCACCGGCATCGTGTGGCTGATCGTGCGCGCCGTCAGGGGGTGCGACTCGTAGAAGGCGATCCAGCGCGAGTTGTTGTGGTAGCCGGTGTGGTCGTACATGCACAGCACGCGCCGTACATCGCCGATCGCCCCGGAGGCCGCCACGGCCTTGCTGATCCGATCGATCGGAAAGCGCCAGAAGTTCTCGCCGATGCGCAGCACGACGTTGCCGGCACTCGCGCGCTCGGACATCTCCCGGCCCTGCCCCAGCGTCATCGCCATGGAGGTCTCCACGTCGTGGTGGACGCCGTTCGCCGAGAGGAATGACGAGATCGAGTGATGCGAGGGCACCGGCGTCACCACCAGTGCCGCCTCCGCCACCTGCGAGTCCACCAGCTCGAAGATGGAGTGGAACGGCCGCGCGCCAAGCTGCGCGGCCAGCGCGTCGGCGTGCTCGGCCACCGGGTCGCACACGGCGACCAGGTCCAGCCACTCGCCGAGGTGGGGGAGAACGGGCGCATAAACGGTGCTGGCCCGGTTGCCGGCGCCGATCAGCGCCACGCGCAAGGGTTTGTCAGTGCTCATGGCGGCAGTCTATCGCGAATGCCCGTTCGCTGCCGGGCGCAGATATGAAGAGAGCCGGGCCCGCAGATCGCCGGCCCGGCTCTTGGTCGGCCTCGTTCGAGGCCTCAGGCTACGCGCCTGATCGGTCTACTTGACGGTCTCGAACCACGCGTTGGCTTCCTGCGTCAGGATGTCGCCGCCGTTGCGGCGCCACTGCGCGACCACGTCGTCGTAGTCGTCGACGCTCTGCGTGCCCAGGATCACCTTGTAGAAGAATTCCTTGAGCGGCTTGTCGACGTCCCCGTACTCGGCCTGTGAGGGCAGCGCCACCTTCAGCGGCTGCTCCACGGTGTTCTGGCTGGCGATCGCCTCGTACAGCGTCTGCCGCTGCACGCCGCTTGCCCCGCGGCTCACGTTGTACCACGGCGCGTAGACCCAGAACGGGTTGGTCGAGAAACCGCCGGCCAGGTTCTGGCCCAGCTCGCCCTGGCGGCGCGGGTCGGCCAGCCATTCCTCGGTCTGACCGAATCGGTCGCCGTACTCCGAGCCGTCAAAGGGCACCCACTCCCAAGGCTGCGCTTCCTCACACACCTCCGTCGTGTCGCCGACGAAACAGCCGAGCGCCGCCGCATAGTACAGCGCGCGGTCGGTGGCAATGGTGTTCAACACTTCCAGCAGGCGATGGAGCTTGTCCTCATCCCGCTCGAGCTGCCGCCCGAACGTGACGTACAACGGCTGCAGCCCGCGTATCGACATGCCGGCGTCGCCGCGCGGTCCGATCGGCGGCTCGCCTGCCACGTAGGGATGGTAGTCGGTCACCGACGCGTGGGCGGCAGGATCGATCTCCGTAAAGGCGATGATGCTGTAGTGCCCCTTGCCGGCGCAGTCGTCCGGCCAGCAGTTGGGGTCGGTGTAGATGTAAGAGCGGTGCTCGGGGTGGGCCAGGTGCCACTTGCGGTTCAGGTGGCCGCCGCCGTCCCACTCGGAGTCGTCGGAGCCGAGCGAGGAGACGTAGCCGATCTTCTCGTTGGCGAACTTCCACGCGATGTCGTTGGCACCGTCCGTGCGCCCGATCTCGGTGACCCACTCCGGATCGATGATCTCTTGTGCATACCAGTCGGCCAGCAGCGCCAGCGCCTCCTTGGTGCCGGGATCGGTGAAGCCGTACTGCAGCGTGCCGTCCTTCTCGATCCACTGGAACGCGAACGTCCCGTGGGCGCCGAAGATCTCCTGGAAGAAGCCGGCAGGTGCGGTCTCCTGGTCACCAGGCGCGGTGAACGCGTAGGTATCCTTCTCGCCGCTGCCGTTGGGGTCCTCGTTACGGAACTTGAGGTACGCCTCCTCGAACTCGTCCAGCGTCTCCGGAATCTTCGAGATGCCGACGTTGTGCAGCCACTGAGCGTTCCAGGCGATGCCGCGCCGGTACACGCCCGCCGGGGGGATGATCGGCAGCCCCATGTGCTTGCCGTCGATCTCGCCGTACTTCCACACCCGCGGGTCGCCGAACGACTCGACGTGAGCATGGTACTCCGGCATCACCTCGCGGATGGTGTCCACCGACAGCTCGGCCAGGACGCCCTGGTCGGCGTAGGTCGCCAACTGCACGGGATTCATCCGCATGGCGATCATGTCCGGAATCTCGCCGGCGGCCAGCAGCACGTTGAGCTTCTCGAACTGGTTCTCCGTGGTCACCCAGTCGAACTGGACGTCAAAGTACTCGTCCAGCCAGCGCTTGGTCATGTTCAGTTCAGGGTCCCGGCGATGCATGTTGGTCGCCGCGCTGGTGTACGTGTACTCCTGGGCCGCCAACTCGAGGGCGAAACCGCCGAGCAGCACGAGGACCAGCAATAGTGAGAGTTTGCGCATGTATTCGATCCTTCCTTGTAGTTGATGGTATTTGCTTCGCGCGCCTGGCGAATCACTCGCGTCAAGACGCGCGGTCCATGTTTGGCCCCGAACGGGCCGACGGGGCGATGCTACCCCTTGAGAGACCCGATTATCACCCCCTTCACGAAGTACTTCTGGATGAACGGATAGACCGCCAGGATCGGCGCGATGGCGACGAAAATCGCCGCCGAGTTGAGGGTCTGCGGCCGTACCGGCCGCAGCGCCGCTTCGTCGAACGCCTGCTCCGCCTCGATGGTGAGCGTGTCGTTGGCGGTGATCACGATGCGCTGCAGCCAGATCTGCAGCACGTGCTTGTGTCGGTCGGTGACATAGAGGAGCGAGTCGAACCACGCGTTCCAGTGCCCGACCGCGCTCCACAGTCCGATCGTGGCGATGACGGGCATGGACATGGGCGCGATGATCCGGAACAGCGTGACGATCTCATTGGCGCCGTCGATGCGCGCCGAGTCCTCGATCTCCGACGGGATGGTCATCAGGAAATTGCGCATGATGAGCAGCCAGAACGCCGGCGCCAGGTTGATCAGGACGAACACGAGCGGCACGTTGTTGATGAGACCCAGGCTGCGGACAAGAATGTAGGTGGGGATCAGGCCGCCGGAGAAAAACAGCGTGAAGACGAAGATCCACGTATAGAAGTTGCGGTGCGGCAGGTACTTCTTGGACAGCGGATAGGCAGCGCACAACAGCACCACGACCGTCGCGAACGTGCCGGCCACGGTGCGGACGATGGTGACGAGATAGCCCATGTAGAGCTCGTTGTCACCGAGAATAGCCGCATACGACTTGGTGGAGAAAGGGCGCGGCCACAGCATCAAGTTGCTCAGGTACGCGCTCGATCCATGCGTCAGGGAGACCGCCAACAGGTTGACGAACGGGAACAGGATGGTGACCGAGAACAGGATCAGGAACAGGCTGTTGAAGACGCCGAAGACCCGTTCCCCGGTGGTGCGGAGTGCCACGCCGGAAGCTCCCTACCAGATCCCGTATTCGCCGAAGGCCTTGGCGGCGCGATTGACGATGATCACCAGAATCAGGCCGATCACGTTCTTGAACAGCCCCACGGCGGCCGCGAAACTGTACTGCAACTCCCCCAGGCCGACGCGGTACACGTACGTGTCGATGATGTCGGCCACCTCGTAGACCGCCGGGTTGTAGAGCAGGAAGATCTGGTCGAAGCCGGCTTCCAGGATGTCGCCCACCCGCAGGATGAACATGATGATGATCACGGGGATGATCGACGGTATCGTGATGCTCCACGCCTGCCGGACCCTCCCGGCGCCGTCGACGATCGCCGACTCGTGCAGTTGCGGATCCACCCCCGCGATGGCGGCCAGGAAGATGATCGATCCCCACCCGACCTGCTGCCACACGCCGGTGGTGATGAGGACGGTCACGAACCAGTGGATGTCGGCCAGAAAGTGGATCCGATCGCCGCCGAGGCCGGTGATGATCAAGTTGACCGCGCCGGTGGAGGGGGACAGGATGGCCTTGATCACACCGCCCAGGACGACCCACGACAGGAAATGCGGCAGGTAACTGATCGTCTGCACGGTGCGCTTGAAGTGGCGTTGGCGCACCTCGTTCAGGAGCAGCGCCAGAATGATCGGCGCCGGAAAGCCCCAGAACAGTCGATACAGGCTGATGAGGAGGGTGTTGCGGAAGACCCGTCCGAAATCCGTGGTGCCGTTGAACATCCGCACGAAGTGATGGAGCCCGACCCAGTCGCTGCCCCATATGCCGTCGAAGAAACGGTACTTCTTGAACGCTATGATGATCCCGTACATGGGACCGTACTTGAAGACGATGGTCCAGACGAGCGCGGCTGCCAGCAGGACGAACAGATAGCGGTGGCGGTAGTACTGCTGGAGGATGGACGGACGGTTGATGGAGACGAGGTCGGCCCGAGGGGCGGTGTCCGGGACCGCTTTTATCAACGCCATCCGAAGCCGGACGCTACCACCTTGGGGCGGCAGCGGTCAATGGATCCAGCCGCCGGGAGGCGGCGTGCGACGAGCGCTCCGATGGGTCCTCAGCGGGTGAAGTCACGGGTCAGGTCGAGCGCCAGGTCACGGAAGCCTTGCACGCGATGGCAGGTGACCAGGTTGGTGTCGTGCTGGCTCGCTCCCCCCACCGACGTCCGCGACAGCACGACCAGGTCATCGCCGTCGATCAGGTTGGATGCGTAGCTGAACGACTCGGTCATCTTGCGGCTCATCGCCACGCAGCCGGCCTGGAACCAGTTCTGGGCGTCGGCGCTGTAGATCAACAGCAGGATGCGGCGCTCATTGGCGACGATGCCGCGGAAGCCGATCTCGGCGAGCTTGTCGTTCACGGGCGTCAGCGTGTCGGAGACCGGATTCACGCACGTCCAGAACAGGTCGGAGACCTCGTCGTGGACGATGTGGAACTTGCACTGCCCGCCGGGCATGGGGCAGTACTGGCTGAACCGGTAGCTCATGGTGCCGCCGTCGTCCACCAGGTCGCAGATGGCCGCCAGGCCCACGGTCGCCCGCCCCAGCACGTGCAGGCGCAAGAGGTTGCGCAGCCTGCCGCGCACGGAGATCAGGTTGCCCTCGATCCAGCAGTCCTCGGTGCCGGTCTCCGGCGGATAGGCGAAAGTGTTCATCGGCTGCGGCGCGCCGGGAAAGCGCTCCATCGGCGATGCCCGCCACGCCGCGGGATCGAGCAGGTCACGGCTCAGGTCGCCCGCCATCACGAACGACTCCCAGGAGGAGCGCCCGCCGCCCGAGCGGCCGACCCGCGGGCAGGTCTCGAAGGCGCGGTAGACCTGCCCGCCCTGGAAGGTCACCGCCGTCGGCGCGCCGTGGCTGCGCCGGTCGCACACCTCGACTTCCGGCGTCCAGGTGTGGCCGCCGTCCACCGAGCGGCTGATGATCACCTCCCGCGACTGGCGGCGGTTGCCGATCATGTACAGCGCGCCCGCGTGCACGAAGCAGCTCGGCCAGATGACGTCGGTCGTGCCGCGCAGCTCCCAGGTTCTGCCGCCGTCCGCGCTCACCCGCACCTCGGTCTGGTTGGGAAACGTCTCCGTGTACGGCTTCGGCTGGAACCACTCGTAGGACGCGACCATCTCCCCACCCGGCAGCCGGGTGATGCCCGGCGAGCCGGCGAAGTGCCGCTCCTTGTCAGGCGACTCCGCCACCACCACGTAGTCCTGCGCCAACGGCTGCATTCGCTGCCCCTCCCTCAGCGTGCTTCTTCTCGCACGCCCGCCATCGCTCCGAGCCAGTATGGCTTGCGGCCGGGCTTCGGCGCGACATCCTTCGGAACCGGGGCCTCCACGCCGTGCTCGATGAGGACGTCCCAGTAGGGATCCCTCGTCTCGGCCAGCATCTCCAGCAGGCGTGCACGCTGGCGGGCGCACTCGGCCGGATTCTCGTCCGTCAGGTTGTGCTGCTCGAAGGGATCGGCATCGAGATCGTAGAGCAGCTCGATCCGGTGCTCGTTGAAGGCGTACTTCCAGCGTTCGTTCACCAGCCCGCGCCAGTCCGGCATGCCCAGGTCCCAGCGCGGGCTGCCCACCATCTCCAGGAACACGTCCCGCGGGGCGTCGAAGCGCTCGCCCCGCAGTGCCGGCGAGAAGTCCGTGCCCTGACTCCAGCCCGGCACCTCGGCGCCGATCAGCCCCAGCGTCGTGCCCATCAGGTCGACCAGGCTGAACATCCCGTCCTTGAGCCCGGTCGCGGGTATCTGTCCCGGCCGGTGGAAGATCGCCGGGATCCGCACCGACTCCTCGTGGCAGTGCTCCTTCTGGTTGTAGAGCCCGTGGCAGCCCATGTAGTCCCCGTGGTCGCTGACATACACCGTCAGCACGTCCTCGAACCCCTCCAGCCCCTGCACGCACTCCATGAGCCGGCCGATGTTCCAGTCGAGGTTCTCGATCATGGCGTAGTAGTCGGCCAGATGCCCGCGCATATCCGGCGTGTCGGTGAAGTTCGGCCGCACCGCGAGCGCGCCGGGATCGAAGCGCTTCCACTCGTCCGGAACGATCAGCGGAAAGTGGGGAGGCGTCACCGACAGCACCAGAAACAGCGGCTGGTCGCCTTCATGGCCGCGCAGGTACTCCATCGCCCGGTCGGTGAGGGCGTCGGTCTCGTAGCCGTCCAGAGGGGTCGGATCGGCGTTGTCGAGCTCGTAGATCGAGCTGTTGAAATGGCGGTTCAGGCTCTCGAACCCGTACCAGTCCTCGAAGCCCGCGCGGAAGTACTCGGGCGTGCGGTTGCGCGATCCCCCCTCGAAGAGCCCCGTCGTGTCCCCGGTCACCGATGCGGGCACCTGGTTGCGGACGATGCCGCAATGCCACTTGCCGAAGTAGGCGGTCCGGTAGCCCAGCTCGCGCAGCAGCGTCGCCGTGCTCGGCGCCGTGGGCTTGAAGACGTCGAAGAAGCCCGCCACCGGTCCGGCGTGCGCGTGGCGCCCGGAGAAGATCGTGCCGCGCGACGGCGTGCAGATCGGGCAGTTGGCGTAGGCGCGCTCGAAGCTCGCCCCCTCGGCGGAAAGCCGATCCATCCACGGCGTTCGCACGTTGGGATCCCGGGTATGGCTCATGGCCTGACCGCGGGGTTCGTCGGAAAGGATGTAGATGATGTGAGGTCTCTTCATCGAAGTCGCTCCTTCGCGGTGGTGCGTGCGAGCCGCCGGCTGTCACAGGTCCACACGGTGGGATCGTCGCCGAGCCCGCCGAGGTTGGCGTCACATCCCCCAGACCGTGATCGGCGCCCCATCTCCGGACGGCGCGCGGCGGAAGATCTTCTCCTCCCAGCTCCGCTCCGGGGCGCGGTCGAACACGATCAGGTGGCCCGCCCCCGCGCCGCGCCGGTCCAGGTAGCCACGCGTCTGCTCCACTCCCTCTGCGATGGTCCGCTCCAGAGCCCTGCGCCGCACCTTGCACTCCACCACGAAGCGCCGCTCGCGCCCGCCCTGCGGCCACACGATCAGCAGGTCCGTGCGCCCGCGCCCCAGCGCGTACTCCCGCTCGATGCGCCCGCCACCGTTGACGATGCGCTGCAGGTGCGCCTGCAACAGCAGCTGCGGGCCGGCCTCATGGTACTGCTCGAAGCGCTGCACCCAGTGCTCGGAGTGCTCCCGGAAGAACGCCTGGAACGCCGCGATCAGCCCGTCGACGTCCAGGGCGCCCTCCGCGTCCACGTACCACGCCCTCCGCTGCGGCAGGCCCGCCTGCACCGCATAGTTCAGATGCCGCGGCACCACCTCGGCGTAGATCGGGTTGGCGATGTGCGGCGTGCCGTCCGGCTCCTGCGCCCCCAGCCCCAGATCGCAGACGTAGGCGACGTCCTCGGTCGACCACTCCTGCTCGTCGGCGCCGGTCAGGATCGGCTCCACCACGCGCCGCACGCGCTCCTCGCGCAGCTTGTTCGCCAGGTCGTCGATATGGGTGTCGCGGCGCAGGATCAGCCGCTCCTGCGCCTCCCGGATGGCGTTCTCCGTGATCGGACGCGAGCGGTCGCGCCCCGGC
>JAPOQV010000194.1 GCA_026710565.1 Spirochaetaceae bacterium
CCACGGTCCCCCGGTCCACTGGTCGGCGCCGCACGCGCTGTACCAGAGCCTGAACAGGCCGTCGTCCTCCAGCACGCAGCTCCAGCCGATGGAGAACGCCTCCCACGGATGCTCGGAGACCAGCACCGGGCCGGGCAGCTTGACCGGCGGGTTGACGGTCAGCTCGACGTCCTGCGCCGTGTCGATGAAGCGATGGTCGATGAAGAGCTGCTTGCGATTGCCGACATTCAGCACGGTCACCTCACCTCTGAAGCTTCAGGGTACCGCGGGTCGGGGGTGCGGCTCCAGGGACCGATGCGGTAACTTCCGGTCGTGGGAGCGAACCATCGCGCGGTTGTCGTCACCGGCGGCCTTCCCAGGGAGTCGAGCTTGCCGCGAAGCGGCGCCGCCGTTGACGCGCGCACAAGTGCGCAGGCAAATTCGGCCCGCAGGGGATGACTGCAACATGAGGAAACTCCTGTTGGCATGTGCTCTTGGCACCTTGTTCATGATGTCCTGCGAGTCGATCCGTGTGCCCACCACGATCGCCGCGATGACACTGACGGGCTATCCCGACATTCACGGCGAGATAATCGCGTCTCTCGATAGGGCGATGGCTATCGTCGACGCCGCTGCGGCACGTGATGGCGGACGGGATTCCCGGTACGCGACTCTCAGACGGGCGCTGCGACGGCAGAGAGACATGTCCAGGAGGTGCTCGCTCCGTCAGAACTGCGGCGATGTGGTGACAGAGAAAGAACGGGAGGAGATCGACTCTCTGTTCATGGACGACCCTGAGTTGGACGCTGCATTTGGAAAAGAAGCCGATGCCCTTGCGGCAGTGTGGGCCGCCATACCGACGATCGAAGTCATCGTGCAGGATTTCGACGAGAACTGCAGACCGGTAGGGGAACGACATACCGTGCATTCGGGACACGGCACTATCGATGTGGGCTACGGACCACTTACTTCCGAGGAGTTTCTTCGAAATCTTCAGGCGCTGACGTACGAACCGCAACGTGGCTTCCATGCCGATGAGCACTGGTGCCAGTTCGAGTTCGGTAGTGCGAGGACGGCGTCGAGTCGTCAGGTCGAGTATTTCCTTGACGCTTTCGATGTCTCCGGCGGTGACACAAACTGGGTGTGGTGGTGGCAGTAACGGCCGCTACCTCCAGATCCCGTAGCTTTCGGGAGTCTGTGTCAACCCAACAGTACATCTGCTACATCTGCCCGTCACCGTCGAGCATCGCGCCGTCGCCGGGACCGAGGCAACAGTTGATCAGGCAGGACGCAGTGAGCGCCGGCGGCCAGGAGGCTTGTAGGGTCAAGGCTGGCAGCTTGGTGGTGACTTGCTCGTCCACGCTCAGACATGTGCGATCCGTTGCACCAGGGTCGTCTTGCCGCCTTGCCGCGGGCTCATGATGCGCACCACGTCCGCGACCGAATCACGGACGCGCTTGCGCCAGTGCGCGCGGGTAGCAGGACGGGTCGGCGTCCATCCTCCGGTTGTCACAGCGTCTGATTGACGTTGTGCCAGCGTCCAATCGCTTTGTAAGGGAGCGTTCAGTCGCCGTTCAGGAGTGCCCCGTCCGTCGGGGCCGGCGCTTCTTCAACCGTCGGGTGGGCTGAAGGCGGTGGCGGCGATGTGGGTCTGCGGCCGCTCGGCGGTGCACCAGAAGTAGGTGGTGACCAGCCGGCCGTCGGGGCGCTGGAACAGCCTGGGGTAGCCCAGGTCGGGGAAGCCGTTGGCCGACCGGAAGTCGTCACGCAGCACCTGTGGCGCGCTCCAGGTCGCTCCGCCGTCGCCGCTGTAGCGGGCCTGCATCTGGCGGTCGGTCCGGTTGCCGTACACCGTGCACAGCCGGCCGTCGCTCATGCGCACCAGGGACGGCGGGTTGCCGTTCCATTCGTTGGCAACCTCGGTGCGGGTGATCCGTGACAGGAACGACCACGTGGCGCCGTCGTCGGTGGAGTGGAAGCAATCGATCCAGTTGTGCTCCGCCGACTTGCGGCGGGCGGCGGCGATCAGGCGGGTGGGCGACAGCCGTACCGGCGCTGGCATCGCCGCCCGGTGGGGATCCTCCCACGGCACCGCCCAGGCGACGAACCGGAAGCTCATGCCGCCGTCGCCGGTACGCGCCAGGAAGGTCTTCTCCTCGAGGGAGATGCCGAGCTCGTTCGGCTCCTTCTTGCGGCGCCGCACGGTCAGGAACAGCGACAGCTCGCGCGGGCCGTCGACGACGTAGGCGGTGCGCGCCGTGAACTCCTTGCCGGCGAGCTCCGGGTGGTCGAGCAGTCCCGTGAACGCGTGCGGCCCGTGCCAGGAGGCTCCCCGGTCGTCGGAGTGGAACCAGCGCGCCGCGCGGTTGCCGTGGTAGCCGGCGCCCTCGGCGCGGAGCACGAACCCCTCGCCCGAGAAGTCGAGCCCGCTCGTGAGCGGCTGCGCTTCCGCCGTATTCAGGTTGCCCGCGAAGCCGGACGGCTTCCAGGTCGTCCACGACGCGCCGCCGTCGGTGCTGCGCGCCAAGTGCGACTCGAACGGCCGGTCGTACGTGCACTGATGGCCCTTGTCGGCCTGTAGGAACGTGCCGCGCGTGAAGCCGATCAACAGCTCGTCTTCCCACTGCCAGGTGGGACCGTTGCCGCCGTTGTTGGCCGGCGTCGAGGCCCAGAATCCGGGGTCGTGGTAGACGATGACATGCTCTGACATGGGGGTCTCCTCAGTAATACCGGCGCCCGAACGGCGAGTAGGCGGGGGGCGGCCGGCGGAAGTGCGGCCGCGCGTCGGCAGCGGCCAGGTCGTCGCCGTCGAGCATCGCGTCGTCGCCGTGACGGCGGCACCAGTCGATCAGCCACGAGCGCAGCGAGCGGAGTTGGGACGCGGCCGGCTCGGACGCCGATCCGGACAGATCGCACAGCTCGTGCGGGTCGGCGTCCAAATCGAAGAGCTCCTCGACCCCACCGTCCTGGTGGTAGAGGTACTTCCAGCGCCGGTCGCGCACCATGTACTGCTGCCGGGGGGCGTCGTGGCACTGGGCGACCAGTACATCCCGCACGGGCCCGCCGCCGCGCAGCATCCCGGAAAGGTCGTAGCCGTCGATCCCCGCCGGCACCGGCGCCCCTGCGGCTGCCAGCAAGGTCGGCATCAGGTCGTGCAATCCCACCAGTCCCTCTTCGCGGCGGCCCTCCGGCAGCGCCCCCGGCTGGCTGGCGATCAGCGGCACGCGCGCCGAGCCTTCGTAGAAGACCTCCTTGAGGTACTGCCTGAAGTCGCCCAGCATCTCGCCGTGGTCGGCGGTGAACACCACCAGCGTGTCCTCGCGCAGGCCGCGCTGCTCCAGGAAGTCCAGCAGCCGGCCCACCTGCAGGTCCTGGAAGGTGACCAGCCCGTAGTAGTGAGCCTTGATCGTGCGCTGCGCCGCCGGGGAGAGCTTGTTCCACTCGTATTCGGCCGGCCGGCTGACGAGCGGGGTCAGGCCACGCTCGGCCAGAAGGTCGATGCTGCCGACCGGAGCGGGCATCTGCCGCGGATCGTAGCGGGCGTCGAACGGCCTGGGCGGATCGAAGGCAGTGTGCGGCTTGGGAAACGATGCGAACAGAAAGAACGGATGTTCCCGGTGTTCCTGCAGGTGCCGGTCCAGGTGATGGATGGCGCGGGTGGCCACCCAGGCGTCCACATAGTGCTCGGCGGGCATCTCGCTGGCCGACGCGAACACGTCGTTGTTGCCCAGGCCGTTGGCGCGTGAGTAGCCGCCCCAGCCGACCTCGTGCAGGTAGTCGAGGTAGTCCTCCAGGCCGCGCAGCCGCCCCTCCGGGTCCCACGTGCCCAGCGCCCGGCCCGATTCCGCCACCTCCGTCACCTGGAAGCCGTGCGTGACGCGCGGCTCTCCGGGCGGTGCGTACGGCAGGTAATGCAGCTTGCCGGTGGCGTAGGTGCGGTAGCCGGCCGCCGCCAGCTCGGCCGGCAGCAGCGGGAAGCCGGGGAGGATGGCGCCCTCGTTGTTCTTGGTGCCCGTGCAGCGGTGCGGGTAGCAGCCGGTGGCGAGCGCCGCCCGAGCCGGGACGCAGATGGGCGCCGGGGTGTAGCAGGCGGTGCAGTTGACACCGCTGCTCGCCAGCCGGTCCAGGTTGGGCGTTTCGATCACGGGGTTGCCGTTGCAGGCCAGCGCGTCGGCGCGGAGCTGGTCGGCCATGATCAGCAGGATGTTCGTGGGCATGGGTGCTCCGGTGGACAGCCTATCCCTTGAGCGACCCGAGTGTGAGCCCCTTGATGAAGTAGCGCTGCAGGAACGGATAGGCGAGGGTGATCGGCATCACGGCCACCACCATCGTCGCCAGCTTGATACCTTCGGGATTCTGCATCTGGTACGCCTCGGGGTCGCGCAGGAAGTCCTCGACTTCTCCCCCCTTGACCACCCGGACCAGCAGCGCTGGCAGCGTCATCAGCCCCGGCGAGTTGGTGAAGTACACGGAGTCGAACCAGGAGTTCCACTGCGAGACCCCCTCGAACAGGGAGATGGTGGCCAGGATGGGCAGCGCCAGCGGCAGGTAGATGCGCACGAAGATCGTGAAGTAGCCGGCGCCGTCCATCTTGGCCGACTCCTCCAGCGAGTCGGGAATGTCGTCGAAGCCGGACATGAAGATGACCAGGTAAAAGAAGGCGAAGAGCTGCGGGATGATGAACACCAGGAAGCTGTCGAGCAGTCCCAGCCGGCGGTAGTTGAGGTAGGTGGGGATCAGGCCGCCCTGGAAGAACACGGGAATCAGCAGGATCGCCAGGTAGAGCTTCCGGAACGACAGCCGTTTCTTGCGCAGGGCGAAGCCGGCCATGGCGCAGTTGCAGGTGACCAGCACGACCCCGACGAGCGTGCGGGCGATGGTCACGGAGAAGGCGCCGGCAAGGTTGGGGTCGCGGAACACGACGCGGTAGTTGGTCAACGTCCAGCTCGTCGGCCAGAGAAAGGCCGGGCCGAACGGCAGGTTCGCGTTCAGCGAGTTGATCACGGTATAGAAGAACGGATAGAGGACGGCGATGCAGAACGCGGTGAGCGTCGCGTAGATCGCCACGTCGCCGGCGCGCTCGCTGCGGGCGTGAAGAACGCCGGCCATCAGAACAGCGACTTCTCGGTCAGCCGCTTGCTGAGGTAATTCGCAGCCAACAGCAGACCCAGATTGAGCACGGACTTGAACAGGTTCACGGCGGTCGCGAACGAGAAGCGCAGGTTCTCCAGGCCGATCCGCAGCACGTAGGTGTCCAGAATGTCGGAGACGCCGCGGTTGCTCACGTTGCCGAGCACGTACACCTGGTCGAAGGTGTCGCCGTACCCGGACATGATCTTGCCGCTGTGCAGGATGAACAGGATCATGAAGATGCCGGTCAGGTGCGGCCACGTGATCCACCTGATCTTCGCCCGGCGCCCGGCTCCGTCGATCTCGGCGGCCTCGAACAGGCTGGGGTCGATGGTGGCGATGACCGCCAGGTAGAGGATCGACGCCCAGCCGACCTCCTTCCACAGGTGCGACAGGACGATCAGGGGCCAGAAGTACAGGTCGGTGGAGATGAAGTCGATCGGCGCGTCGACGATGCCGGCGCCCAGCAGGAGCTTGTTGAGCAGCCCCCGGGACGGGTTCAGCAGGTCGTAGACGATCCCGCCGATCACGACCCAGGATATGAAGTGGGGGAGGTAGGAGATGGTCTGGCTGATGCGCTTGAACGCCATGACCCGGATCTCGTTCAGCAGGATCGCCAGGACCATCGGCGGCAGCGACAGGAACGCCAGCTTGAGCAGCGCGATGGCCACCGTGTTGCGCAGCACGCGGAACGCGTTGGGGGCGCGGAAGAAGTCGATGAAGTGCTCGAACCCGCCGTGTGATGCCCAGGGGCTGGCCAGGATGCCCTGAAAGATGTCGTAGCGCTTGAAGGCGATGATCAGCCCGTACATCGCCAGGTATTGGATGACGACCGCCACCAGGATCGACGGCAGCACCATCAGGTGCAGGCTGCGCTCCCGTGCAAGCCGTTCGCGCAGCGCCGCCCAGCCGCTCGCGCGGGGACCGATGCGGGCGAGCGGCCGATACGCGGGCGCGCTCACCGGCAGTTGACCCGGCTATCCGTCGATGTCGGTGGCGCCCTCACTCGCTAGCCGAGGTTTAACGGGCTGCAAGTTATCTTGCTACAGGTGAATGGGTTAGCCGATCTGAAATGTGCGAGTGGCACTACATTTCTCTCCAAACTGGTCACTCGCATTACGCTACCACCATCTTCCTGATCCCGCCG
>JAPOQV010000195.1 GCA_026710565.1 Spirochaetaceae bacterium
CCGCCGGGGAGGGGGTGGGGGTGGCGGTTGATGTGATCGGGATTCAGGCCGACGACGGCCAGGAGGGCGCGCACGCGCTCGTCGGTCTGGCGCCGGCCGCGCGCCGTGCCGCTCAGGGTCAGCGGCTCTGCGACGATGTCGCGCACCGGCAGCCGTGGGTTCAGCGACGAGTCGGGATCCTGGAAGATCATGCGCATCCGCTGCCAGATCTGCCGCTGCTCCGGCCCGTGAACGTGCGTGATGTCCTGGAGATCGTCGTGCACGCGGAAGCGGAGCAGGCCGCTGTCGGGTTCGAGCATGCGCATCAGCAGGCGCAGCAGCGTCGTCTTGCCGCAGCCGCTCTCGCCGACCAGCCCGAGCGTGTGTCCGCGAAACACCTGGAACGACACGCCGTCCACGGCGGGGACGTGCCCGACCACGCGCCGCATCAGGCCGCGCTTGATCGGGAAGCGCTTCACGAGCTCCCGCGCTTCCAGCAGGAGGCCGTCGTCGCGTGCGCGCGCCACTCAGCCGTCCTCCGCCCGGTCGGAATGCAGAAAGCAGGCGACTTCGTGGTCATCCCCGACGGTGGTGAGCGCGGGCATGCTGCGGTCGCAGACACCCGGCATGAACTCCGAGCACCGCGCGCTGAACGGGCAGCCGCGGGGGATGAGCCGCGCGTCCGGAACCGTCCCTTCGATGGTCTGCAGCGGTGTCTTGCGCGCACTCGACTGATGCGGCACGCACGCCATGAGCACCCTGGTGTAGGGGTGCCTGGGCCGCCGGTATACCTCGCCTGCCTCCCCGCGCTCGACGATCTTGCCCAGGTACATGACCGCGATCTGCTCGCTCATCTCCGCCACCAGGCCGAGATCGTGCGAGATGAACAGCACCGACATGGCGTGCGACTGCTGCAGCGAGCGCAACAGCTCCATGATCCGCGCCTGGATGGTGACGTCGACCGCCGTGGTGGGCTCGTCCGCGATCAGCAGCTCGGGATTGGCGGCCAGCGCCACGGCGATCATGGCGCGCTGGCGCATGCCGCCTGACAGCTCGAACGTGTAGGCGTCGAGCTGGCGCTCGGGCCTCGGCATCCCCACGTCATCAAGCAGGGCGATCGCCCGCTCGCGCGCCTCGGCCCGGCTCACCGGCGCGTGGGCGCGAATCGCCTCCGTGATCTGCAGCCCGATGCGGTGCACGGGGCTCAGGCAGGTCATCGGCTCCTGGAAGATCATCGCCACGCGCCGCCCGCGGATCGCCCGCAGCCCGCGCCCGGTCGGCGACAGCAGCGCCAGATCGACGGCCTCCCCGTCCGCAGGGTGGTAGAGCACCCGCCCGCTCTCGATCTTCCCCGGCGGCGGGATGATGCGCAGCACCGCGCGGGCGGTCACCGACTTGCCGCAGCCGCTCTCGCCGACCAGCCCCATGACGTGATTTGTTGGTACCTGCAGCGATACGCCGTTGACGGCGCGCACCGTGCCCAGCGTGGTGTGGAAGTGGACGTGCAGGTCCTCTATGGACAGCAGGTCCGCGCGGCCGGCGTCAGGCCGGCCGGCGTCAGGATTGCCGGCGTCAGGCATAGGGATCCGCGGCGTCCCGCAAGCCGTCGCCCAGGAAGTTGAATGCCAGCACCGCCACCACCACGAAGGCGCCGGGCAGCAGCAGCCACGGCATCAGCGCCACCGCCTGGATGTTCTGTGCCTCCTGGAGCAGCACGCCCCAGCTTATCGCCGGCGACCGCAGGCCGATCCCCAGGAAGCTGAGCGCCGTTTCGCCCAGGATCATGCCGGGGATCGCCAGCGTTGCGGAGGCGATGATGTGGCTGAGAAAGGACGGGACCAAGTGGCGGAACATGACGCGGCCGCCGCGGGCGCCGTCGATACGGGCGGCCAGCACGAAGTCCTCGTCGCGCAGCGACAGCAGCTTGCCGCGCACCACCCGCGCCATGCCCGGCCAGCCGGTGAGGGACAGAATGACCGTGATCAGAAAGAAGGTGCGCGTCTGCGGCCAGTCGAAGGGGATCGCGGCGCTCAGCGCCATCCATAGCGGCAACGACGGGATCGCGATGAGGACCTCGATGATGCGCTGAATCACCATGTCGGCAAGGCCGCCGAAGTAGCCGGAAATCGCGCCGAGCGTGATGCCGAGACCGAAGCTCAGCGCCACGCCCACGAAGCCGATGGTGAGCGAGATGCGGGTGCCGTAGATGATGCGTGACAGCAGGTCCCGCCCCTGCGTGTCGGTGCCGAGCAGCGTGCCGCGTTCATCGCCGTCGAAACCGAACAGGTGCAGCCGAGCGGGGATGAATCCGAGCAGGCGATATTCGTCCCCCCGCACCAGCAGGCGCAACGGCAGGCGGATGCTCGTGTCCGCAACGTAGATGCGCTGCAACGTGACCGGATCGCGGCGCAGGGTGGTGCCGTACACGAAGGGCCGCGCGTGCAGCCGCCGCTCCTCCACGTCCCACACCCGGAGCCGCATCGGCGGCGCCGAAATGTGGGTGGTGTCGCGCACGTGGGGGTCGTAGGGTGCGACGAACTCGACGAACACGGCCGCGAGGTAGAACAGCAGGACCACGATGCCGGCTGCCACGGCCATGCGGTGGCGCAGGAACCGGAGCAGGATCAGCCGCCACTGCCCGGCGGTCAGCAGCTCGTCCGCGTTCTCCACTCCGGGCGCGGGCGCGACCGCCGCCGTCGCCGCGGATCCCTGAGGTGCCGCAGCTCCCTGCGGCCCGGCAGCCGCCATCAGTCGAACCGGATGCGCGGGTCGATCGCGGCCAGCAGCAGGTCGGACACGAGGGTTCCGACCACCGTGAAGACCGAGATCAACATGACGAATGACGCTGCAAGCTGCATGTCCTGCCGCTGCAGCGCGGAGAGGAACATCGGACCGCCCGTCGGGATGCCCAGAACGACGGCCGTGATCGTCTCGCCGGCTACCAGCGTCGGCAGCATCCAGCCGACCGTGGAGAAGAACGGGTTGAGGGCGATGCGCACCGGGTAGCGCAGGATCGTGCGTACCTCGCTGATGCCCTTGGCACGCGCCATGTCCACGTAGGGCTTGCGCAGCTCATCGATCAGGTTGGCGCGCAGGATGCGGATCGTGCCGGCGGTGCCGGCGGTGCCGATCACGATCACGGGAATCCACAGGTGCCCGAGCAGATCCCAGAACTTGCCCCAGCTCCACGCCGCGATCTGGTACTCGCGGGAGAACAGCCCGCCGATTTCGACCGCCGGAAAGATCTTCGGGCTCAGGTACATCAGGATGAGCGCCAGCAGGAAGTTGGGGATCGCCAGGCCGAGGAAGCCGATGAAGGTCCAGAAGATGTCCCAGAACGAGTACTGCCGCACGGCCGAGAGCACCCCGATCGGGAACGAGACCGCCCACGTGAACAGCAGCGAGAGCGTCGAAATCAGCGCGGTCATGGCGAAGCGACCGCCTATCAATTCCCGTACCGGTTTGTGCCAGGAGAGGGAGTAGCCGAAGTCGCCCTGGATGAAGTTGGTGATCCAGCGGAAGTAGCGGACGGTAATCGGGCGGTCAAGGCCGTAGCGCTTGCGCAGGTTCTCTACCTCCTCGTCGGAGAACGTGCCCTGCTCGACCATGATCTGGATCTGGTAGCTGACGTAGTCGCCCGGCGGCAGCTCGATCACGACGTACGCGATGAGCGAGATCGCCGCCAGCGTGATCACCATGATCAGGGCACGGCGGACGATGTACTCAGCCACTGCCCCGCCTCATCGCCCCGAGGTTTCGGCGCCACGGGCGCCCAAACCTCGGCCCATCCCCTCCGTACCCGGCATGGTCCCACCCAGACCGGGAATGCGTCATGCGCCCCGGCTTGTACTATCAGCCCGTTACTGAGCCTTCCAGAATGCGTCCCGCCGGCCGTGATCGCCACGGAACATCGGCTGCCGCCCGGACGGAATGCCGCGCATCTCCGGCGTCACCATGACCACGAAGCCGGGATGGCGCACGGTGCCGATGCTCCAGAGATTCTGTCGTGAGATCTCCAGGACGTGGCCGAACAGTTCCTTGCGCTCGTCCAGATCCAGCGTCGCCTGGGCGCGCAGATAGTAGTCGAGCGCTTCCTGCACGACCGGGATCGGCTCCTCGCCCTGCTCGCCGTCTGACATCGTGTAGTCCCGCCACTTCGGCGACCAGAGGTTGAGCGGCTGGTTCGGCACGAAGTGCGCGGCCTGGTCGTTCACGAGCAGGCCCTCGTTGGTGCCCCAGCTCTCCCAGATCAAGAGGCCGTCGTAGTCACCGGCCTGCCGCGCCTGGGCCAGCACGCCCCAGTCGACGAAGCGCACCGTCAACTCGACACCGATCAACTTGAGCCCGTCGATGATGATCTCGGCGTGCTTCGGCAACCCGCCGGTATCGAACGACAGGAAGGTGAGCGCCATCGGTTCCCCGTTCGGGAACGTGCGCACCCCGTCGTCATTGGGCGCGTGTCCCAGCTCGTCGAGGATGCTGTTGGCAAGCTCGACATCATGGGCCGTCGCCTCGTTCTGGACCGCCTCGCTGAAGTACGGGCTCGATGGCAGCGGCGCGACCTGTGACGGGTAGCTCAAGCCCTCGTAGAGGATCTCGTTGATGAGCTCGCGGTCGATGGCGTGCGAGATCGCGCGCTTGAAGCGCGGGTTCTGAAACACCTCGCGCACCACCGGGTCCGGATGTGTCACGTTGAAGTCGAGCTGGGAGGCAACGAGGGCGGGGTTGTCCTGGATGTAGACCCGCACCATGCCGTCCTGCTCGGCTCTCTTCGCCAGCGTGTAGACGTCGACGTCCAGGAACGAGTAGTCGACTTCCCCGTTCAGAGCCTTCAGCTTGACGACTTCCTGGTCGCCGAGGACCGACACCCAGCGGTCCTCGAAGTACGGCAACTGTTGGCCCTGAGCGTCGACCACCCAGTAGTAGGGGTTGCGCGTCCAGATCACCGGGTCGGCGGGCGGCGCATCGCTGAGCTTCCATGGCTCCAGCGTGGGCTTGTCCACGTTTCCGTATTCGTTGTAGTCGGCGCGATCCAGGAAGAACTGAGTCCACGACTCGAACCCGGACTCCTTCACCATCTCGGCCAGATCCGACTCGCTGGCATACTCGGCATGGAACTGCTCGAGGTAGTGGCGAGGATGGCGCGTGATGGGGTTGAACCCGCCGCCCCTGGCGACGAAATCCGCGGGGACACCGAAATCGAAATGTACGGTGTAGTCATCGATCGCCGTGAGGGTAAGCCCCCGGTACTGCGGTCGAAGTTGAGGGGTTATGTCGGTGTTGAGGATGATGTCTTCCCACCAGAAGGTGAGGTCGGTGCTGGTGAACGGGGTTCCGTCAGACCAGCGCAGACCATCGCGCAGCCTCACTTCCCAGACCGACGAGCTGTCGTCGACGGCTGCGTAGCTCTTGGCCACGTTGGGATACGGGTCGGCCGTGAAGCTGTGCTTGTTCAGGATGATGGCCGTCTCGTCGCGCAGTGACGTCGCCAGACCGACGTCGTAGGTGGCATTGAAAAAGGTGCCGCCGTAGAGGCCGGGCCCGTCGACGCCCAGCACCACCAGGGGCTCCGCGGGAAGGCGGTCTGCGACCGGCGGCAGGTCGCCGGAGGCGACCGCGGCGTCCAGCGTCGGAGACTGGCTGAAGGCGGGGAGGCTCGCTCCGGTGTCGGCGGTGTATGCCGACGGCGTGGCCCACACCTGATGCAGTTGCATCGCGCCGGCGGCCAGCCTGGCGTCCTGGGCCGCCAACCCTCCGTTCACGAGCAACGCGATCACGGGAATTACACCAAGTCTGAACCACTTCATGGCAGCCTCCTCGACTACGGAAAAAATGTCTCGGATCACCATGACACTTCCCGTGCGGAGCCGCAACTCAGCTCGGGTCTTGTGTCACCGCGCGATAGAACCACCGGACCGGCAGGACGGTGAGACGCAGGTCGATGTAGCCGGGCTCGACCTCGAAGCGCCGCAGCCCGGCCAGCTCGGGGGCGTGGCAGTACGTGAGCAGCACGTGATCGCCGTGGAAGGTAACGCTGGTGTAGCAGTAGCCGTGGTGGCGGGACCGCTCCACCAGCTTCAGCGGCCGCCAGGTGCGGCCGGCGTCGCTCGACACCGCCGAAACCAGCGGGGTGCGGCCGCTGAGACCGTACGTCCACAGACAGAGCACGTCCCCGGTCCCGGGCACGCGCCGAATCGCCGCAGGGGAGCACGCGCCGCGCAGCGGTGACAGGAACGGCCGCGACCAGCTCTGCCCGCGGTCTTCCGAGTAGGCGAAGAACTGTCCCCCCGCCACCGAACGCATGGTCATCAGCAGGCGGCCGTCCGCGAGTTGCGCGACGCTCGGCTCGTTGACGTTCTGGGCGAGACGCTCGCGCTCGGGCAGGCCGGGGTCGGGTACGTGCGACCCGGCGCGCCAGGTTCTGCCGCCGTCGTCGGAGAGCAGGCAGTACGGCCAGCGCACCCCGTCCACGTACTCCCGCGCGGCGAGCAGGATGCGGCCGTCCGCCAGTCGCCGCAGACTGGCGTTGTTGGCCGCGTGCCGGTTGCCGTTGGCCGGCGTGATCGCCGCGGCGGCGCTCCAACTGCGTCCGCCGTCGCCGGAACGGCGCGCGACCATGCCCTTCACGGGCATGCCCGGAAGATGGTCGCAGTAGACGAGCAGCAGTTCGTCCCCGAGGTTCAGCAGGCTGGCGGACATGACGTTGGTGTCGTGCTCGTCCTCCACCACCGTCCACTTCCGGCTCCACGTGCGCCCGCCGTCGGTCGAGCGGCACGCGGACAGCCGGGCCGGCGAGTCGTCCCAGCCCTTGCCGGCATGGTAGTCGGTCCAGACCAGCAGCAGGGACCCGTCGGACAGGACGACCAGGTCGCCCTCGCTGTGGCGCGGATGTTCGGGCGTCGCCTCGTTGACCAGGAAGCACCACGCGTCGTCGGTCGCCCGCAGGTCCTCCGGACCGTCGGGCAGGGGCGAGGAGGCGCTCGGGTACGGAACTTCTTCGATCGTGACTTCCCGGTACACGGTCTCGACCGGCGAGCCGTCCGCGGCGGCGCCGCTGCCGAACGTGACCATGAACGGCTCGGCATAGGCGTCGTGCTCGACCTCGACGGTGGCGCCCCCCGGAGCCGTCACGCGCAGCGCGGCCGGCCGCGCCTCGACGTGCACGGTGTGCTTGTCGCCGAGCGGGCCGCGGAGCGTGCGGTGGGTCTGCCTGCCGCGGTGCTGCGCCCGCACGTGCCAGTCGACACGATCCCGGCGCGGCTCGGCCCACACCTCCCACGGCCCCGGGCGAGGCATTACCAGCGCGGGCCGCCCGTGGTCTCCGCGCGGCGCAGGCAGCTCGACGGTCCAGCTCACGTAAGCCGGAAGCTCGCTCGGGCGGTAGCGGTACGGCTCGTCCTCGACGCCGGGCGCGAAGAACACGTGCGGCGCCTGCGCGGATGCGCGCGTTCGCAGCAGCAGCCCCGGCAGCTCGCAGTGGTCGCGTGGCTCGAAGTAACCGTAGGTCCAGTAGTTCGCCACGGCGAAGGCGCAGCGCACGCCCTGGAACAGCCCGGTACCGGCGGTGTCGGCGTCGAGCACCTTGACGCGCCACGCCTCGGCGCCGCTCATGACGTGTCCACCATGATGCCGTCATGGTATCCCACATCGGAGACCGAATGAGATGAACGACACGACCGCCGTAGACGGGTTGGCGCTGTACCTGTCGCCCGAGGGAAACGACAACTGGAGCGGGCGCCTGCCGGAGCCGGATCCCGCGGGCAACGACGGCCCCCTGGCGACGCTCGAGTGGGCACGGGAGATGGTGCGGCGCCTGCGCGAGAGCGGGGATGCACATGGCCCCATCACGGTCTGGGTGCGGGGCGGCCGCTACCACCTGGGTCAGCCGGTGTGGTTCAACGGGCGCGACTCGGGACCGACGACCTACCGCGGCTATCCAGGCGAGACGGCGACCTTCACCGGCGGGCGCCGCGTGACCGGGTGGCGCGTGGCCACGGCGGCCGAGGCCGGCATCGGTGCCTCTGCCGCCGCGAGCGAGCGCGAGGTCTGGGTGGCCGATCTCCCCGCGGTCGCGGCCGGTTCCTGGTACTTCCGGCAACTCTTCGTTGACGGCGAGCGGCGCCCGCGGGCGCGCCTTCCCAAGCACGGCTACTTCTGGATCGAGGACGTTCCCGGCTTCGACCTGCGCGCGAGCCAGAACGACGAGTTCATCCACGGCCACGACCGCTTCGTCGCCGGTGAAGGCGACGTGGCGTGCTGGCGGAATCTGACCGACGTCGACGTCGTCGTCCACCACTACTGGGTGGAGGAGCGGCTGCCCATGGCGAGCTTCGACGAGGACACGCGCCTGGTTACCAGCAGCCGGCGCAGCATCTTCGTGCTGCGCGACGACGTGGGACAGCGCTACGCCAGGTACTACGTCGAGAACGTCTTCGAAGCGCTGTCGGAGCCGGGGGAGTGGTACCTGGACCGGTCACGCGGCCGGCTGTTCTATCTGCCGCTGCCGGGAGAGTCCTCGGACGACGTGGAGGTCTACGCGCCGGCGTGCGAGCAGCTCCTGCGGCTGCGCGGCACGCCGGACCGCCCGGTCGAGGGAGTTCGCTTCGCCGACCTGACCTTCGAGTGCTGCGACTGGAGCCAGCCCGGCCCGGGGGCGCTCGAGGGTTTCGAGATCGGTGACCACATGAACCCTGACGACAGCTACGGCGCGACCGCGCAGGCGGCGTGCAACCTGGCCGGCGTGATCGACATGCAGTACGCACGGGGCTGCGCGCTTGCGGGCTGCACGCTCCGGAACCTGGGGCTGTACGGGGTCGTGCTCCGCAAGGGGTGCTTCGACATCCGCATCGCCCGCAACGAGATCGCCGATCTCGGCGCGGGCGGGGTGCGGATCAACGGCGGCGGCATCGACTCCGGCGCGCGCGACCGCACGGGCCGCAACGTCATCACCGACAACACCATCCACGCGGGCGGGCGGGTGTTCCCGAGCGCGGTCGGCATCCTCGTCATGCACAGCTTCGACAACGTCGTGGCGCACAACCACATCCACGACCTGTACTACAGCGGCATCTCCTGCGGCTGGATCTGGGGCTACGGCGACACGGTCGCGCGCGGCAACCGCATCGAGCGCAACCACATCCACGACCTCGGCCATGGCGTGCTCAGCGACATGGGCGGCATCTACACGCTCGGCGTGCAGCCGGGCACCGTCCTGCGCGGCAACCTCATCCACGACATTCACCAGGCCAACTACGGCGGCTGGTGCATCTACCTGGACGAGGGCAGCTCGCACCTCCTGGTGGAGAACAACGTCTGCTACGACGCCGGGACGCAGGTCTTCAATCAGCACTACGGCCGCGAGAACATCGTGCGCAACAACGTGTTCGCCCATGGTGGCCACAGCGTGATCTCGCTGGGGCGCGTCGAGGACCACACGACGTTCACCCTTGAGCAGAACCTGCTGCTGACCGGCGACCGGCCCGTGTTCGCCCAGCGCCCGCGCGGAGTCACCGGCGCGCGCGGGTTCCGGAGCAACCTCAACCTGCTCTGGGACGTGGCTCGCGCACGCGACGGGCATGGCGGTGAGCCGGTCGTGGCCGCCGCCGGCACCTACGACGCGGACGCCAACTGGATCGAGCAGAGCCGTGACGAGCTCGACGCGTGGCGGGCCGGCGGCAACGACACGCACAGCGTCATCGCCGACCCGCTGTGCGCGAGCCTGGAGCGGAACGATTTCAGCCTGCTGCCGGGCTCGCCGGCGCTGGCGCTCGGGTTCCAGCCGATCGATCTCGGCGACGTCGGACCCCGCCCGGTCGCGAGCTGACGGAAGATCCCCAATGGCATGAACTGCTGTTCGCCCTTCAGTAGCAAGCAGAGACGGCAAGCCATACTGGACCGCATCTTCCGCGATCATGACCCGGACGTTGTGTGCCCCACAAAAGCGAATTTCGAGCTGTTGGCCGATCAGCCGGGCGATACGATCTACTCTCAGCCAGACGGAATCGTCGCGAAGGATGAGACCAGCAGCAAGCGGAAGGTGGTTCTGTGGTCCCGTGAACCTTGGGAGCAGATTGAGGGTCTTCCGGGTCTCGTGGGCGAGCGCACGGGAGGGGTGCGCGGTCGGCTGCGGGCTCATCCTTCAGGCACGCGCCGTGAGCCATGCGGCGCGTGCCGATGGCGGTGATGGGCTCGGCAGCGGAGCCTGAGATTCCCGGGATCGGCGCCGCCGCCCAGCGCATACGGCAGGATGTGGTCTATCTCGATCAGATGTCGTGAGTTGCAGCGGCGTCCTGTCTCTCGATCGACGTAGCTGCACCGGCCGCCGTCCCGCTGCCAGACCTGTCGTTTCACCGCCGCCGGAATGGCGCGGCCCGAAACGCGCGGCTTCGCCGTCGGAGTGACGGCGCCGTTCGGTTTCCGTCCGGCAGCGGCCCGGCGCTCGGTCGCTGGCTGCCGGTTCGGCGCAGGCGCGGAGCTCGGTGTCGGTTGCGCCGGCTCCTCCGGCGTCGGAGTAGGCGCGGCGGGCATCACCGCGTCCTGCACCGTCACCG
>JAPOQV010000196.1 GCA_026710565.1 Spirochaetaceae bacterium
GTCCGGCTGCTCGGCGTGCCCACGGTCATCGCCAACTGCACATCGCCGCAAAGAGCCGTCAGGGTGGACTGAGATCATCCACCCGTTCCATCCACTCCGAGGTCGGCGGTTTCCGATCCTGAAGGCGCGCCGCGTCTCCGGCATCGACACGTTCATCTTGCAGGGCACCTCCGGCGGCACGTTCTGTGTGCCCCGGGAGTGGACTGATCGAGGGGTTCCGGCCGCGGCGTCGGATCTCCCGATCGGCCCCCATGTCCTCGACTTCGTGAAGCTCATCGCGCTGACCGAGCTGTTGACAGCCTTGGAGCGTGCCGATGACCGTAGGCTTCCAAAATGAGGGCGAGAAGTGTAGTATCAGACCAGTTATATGACTGGTCTGAGAACGCGTTTGGCGAGCACGTTGCGCCGGCGCCGGACGATGCTGCTGCGGCAGCTCCCGCCCCTGAAGGCCATCTTGCGCGGCTCGCTCATCGAACGCTTCAAGCGCTGCGGTCGGCCGGGGTGCAAGTGTGCGCAGGGTATCGGCCATGGCCCGAAGCTGTACCTGTCGGTCAGCATGCCGAAGGCGCGACCGGTCATGGTCTACGTGCCGCAGGAGCATCGCAGCCAGGTCGAGCAGTTCGTCGCGAACTACCGCCGGACACGCCAGCTGCTCGACGAGGTCGCCGCGATCAACTTCGAGCTGCTGCGACGCCGCGAGCCGATCGACTGAGTGCGTATGGCGGTCGCCGTTCCCGTCGATGTCCAGACCGCCGGCCTGCTGGCTGCGAACATGCTGCAGTGCTGGATCGCGTCCGAGCGCGCGGCCCCAGGGCTCGACGGACACGTGCTGGCGCCCCTCGCACGTCAAGAGCTGATCGAGGGTGGCGATGAGGATGTCGAAGGTACAGAGCCACCACTTGCAGAAACCGGCCTACATCTATGTCCGGCAGTCGACGATGGGGCAGGTGCGCCATCATCACGAGAGCACCGAACGGCAGTACGCCCTGCGGAACCGGGCCGTCGAGATGATGTGGGCGCCCGAGCGCATCCGGATTCTCGACCAGGACCTCGGGCAGTCGGGGGCGCAGACGACCAACCGCGAGGACTTCAAGACGCTGGTCGCCGATGTGTCGCTGGGCCGTGTCGGCGCCATCTTCGCCCTGGAGGCCTCGCGGCTGGCCCGCTCGAATCTGGAATGGCATCGGTTGATCGAGATCTGCGCGTTGACGCGGACTCTCGTCGTCGACGAGGACGGTTGCTACGACCCGGCCGACTTCAACGACGCGCTGCTGTTGGGTCTCAAGGCCACCATCGCGCACGCCGAGCTGCATGTCATTCGCGCGCGCCTCCAGGGCGGCAAGCTCCACAAGGCCCAGAAGGGTGAGCTCCGCTTTCCGTTGCCGATCGGCCTGTGCTATGCCGACGAGGGTCGCATCGTGCTCGATCCAGACCAGGAGGTTCAGGGTGCCGTCCGGCTCGTCTTCGATGTCTTCCGACAGACCGGCAGCGCCTACGCGGTCGTGCACTACTTCGGCCGACAGCAACTGCGGTTTCCGAAGCGCGCCTACGGCGGGGCGTGGGATGGCAGACTCATTTGGGGCCGGCTGAACCACGGGCGCGTGCTTGACATCCTCAAGAACCCGTCGTATGCCGGCGCGTATGTCTTCGGACGCCACCAGAGGACCAAGGAGGTCTCCTCCGCGGGCGACGTCCGCACGCGCACCCGCCGGGTGCCGCTAAACGACTGGCTCCTCCGGAGCCAGCATCACCCCGCAGGCTCAC
>JAPOQV010000197.1 GCA_026710565.1 Spirochaetaceae bacterium
AGCTCCGGCGTGTGGACCTTGGGCGACTGGGTGACGGCAAGCAGGATCAGGTCGGCCACGTCTTCCGGTTGCCCGAGTTGCGACACCTCGTCCCGATGGTGGTCGCGGCGCATCTTCGTATCCATCGGACCCGGCTCCACCAGGGTGGCCTTCACGCCGTGCGGACGCCCCTCCAGCCCGGTGATGCCGGTGAATCCTCGCACGCCGAACTTGGCAGCGCCGTAGGCGCCGTAATTGGCTACCGGGTACCTGCCGGCAAGCGAGGAGACGTTGACGATGTGGCCGCGGCCGCGCTCGCACATGTGACTGAACACCGCCTGGGTGCACAGGAACACCGCCTTGAGGTTGACGGCGATGTTGCGGTCCCAGAGTTCCTCGGTGATGTTCGGTATCGGTGAGGTGCCGGCCACGCCGGCGTTGTTGACCAGGATGTCGACCTTCCCGAAGCGGTCGATGGTGTGCGCCACCATCGCCTGCACCGCCGCCTGGTCGGCGACGTCCGTGGGGACGGCGAGCGGCTCTCGGCCGAGCGCGCGAATCTCTCCGGCCACGGCCTCGATCTCGGCGGCGGTCCGTGCCGCCAGCGTTACGCCGGTTCCTTCGCGGGCCAGCGCCAGCGCGGTCGCCCGGCCGATGCCGCGGCCGGCGCCGGTGACGATGGCGGTCTGGTTCTGCAGTCTCATGCGTTCGCTCCCTGTAATACGGACCTGCGCCTCTTGCCGCTCACTCCGCGGCCTGGAACGGCTTCCACGCCGCACCGGCTGCCGCCGCCTGGCGTTCCAACTCGCCGCGCCAACCGACGACGTTCCCCGCCTTGATCCGACCGATGTCGAACTCCGGATACCGGTCCTCGAGCGTGTCCCCCAACTTCTGGGTTTCCGCCCAGCGGTCCCAGGCGGTCTTCATCCACTCGTGCGGCAGCGCCTGACGCACTGCGGGATCGAGTTGCCAGGCATTGCGCGCGTCCGCCACCGACGGATCGCCGGTGAATCGGCCCGGCCACCTCGACCACCCGATCGCAAGGGTGTTCCGTTCACGCTCGGGGACGGTGTGCCCGGTGTGAATCGTGGCTCCGTTGCGCACGAGCGCTTCTCCCGGCTTGAGCCGGATCGCGACCTGCCCAGGCAATGGGTCCGCCCCGTTCCAACTGGGCGTGTGCGGCACACCCTGCTCCTTCAGCTCGCGTGGAAGGAGCACGTCATGCTCGAATGGCGTGCGCCATCGCCGGTGGCTGCCGGGTATCAACTCGTGACATTCGTCGTCCACCAGTGCCAGGAAGATGTTCGCGCCGCTCCGTTCCGTGATCGACTTCTCGTTCTGCTCCTGGATCTCCTTCCAGCGGATTCTCTCGACCGCCTCGGAATACGCCTCGGGCCCCTCGCCGCGGACCTCGCGCTGGGAGAAGTAGCTCTCTCCGGTGCCCCACCAGGTCACGTCCCGGTGCCAACTGGGCCCATTTTCCCGCACGCGGGGATTGCACCACAGCAGCATCGGGCTCATCACCATGTCCTCGGGGCCGAGCCCGTGACACCAGCCGGCCACGAAGTCGAGGAACTCCCGAGAACCGAGGAACTCGGCAAAGCCGGGCTCCTCGAAAGCGGGGTGGATGATGCCCCGGATCGCCCACGGCTCATCATCGCCGGTGCGGTGCACGTAGCCCTTCGAGCAATCGATCGTGCGGTAGCCGTTGGCGGACGCACACGCCTCGGTGACCCGGCGGCCTGCCTCGCGCAGGCTCGGGATCCAGGGGCTGTCGACGAAATCGGTGACGATGACGAATCCATGCTCCCGCAGGTGTTCCAGGCGCTCTTGTGTGGCTCCGGGTTCGGCGAGCTCGGGCTTCGCGTCGGCAAACGCCGTGGCCCGATAGGTGCCCGCCGCCGGTGATCGTTCGGCATTCATTTCGTTCCTCCTGTTCCAGCGTCGCAGTCCATCTTGGGCCTATCGGATAGGAGTTCGGAAGGAGTTCGGATAGGAGTACCATCCTGCGCCACCACCATACCGCCGGCGGCGCCACGATAGGATGACGGAGGATGGCCATGTCTGACGAACCAGCCCGCTTCAGCTTTCACCGCAGTCTGCGGGTAGTGGCCGAGCCCGACGTGCTCGTCGTCGGCGCAGGGTGCGCCGGCACCGCTGCCGCCATCGCCGCCGCGCGCTCCGGCGCGAGCACGCTGGTGGTCGAACGTGCCGGCTACTGCGGCGGGTACATCACCAACGTGGTCGGACCGTCGCTGGACGGCTTCGTCGACCTGCGTTCCGGCCTGCCGATCGTGGGCGGGGTCGTGCTGGATCTGGTGCGTGCGGCGGCGTTCGCCGACGTGCCGCTCGACGATCCGGAGCAGGTGGCCGGGACGCGGTTCCGCTTCAACACCGAGCTGGGCCAGAATCGCGCGGTCGCCGACCGGCATGCCATCCGCTTCGACCTCGAGCGCTTCAAGCTGGCGGCCGATCGGCTGCTCACGGAGGCAGGCGCGCGCATGCTGTACCACACCACCGTGGCCGACGTGGTGCGGGACGGGCCGCGCGTCACCGGCGTGGTGATCGCCAACAAGGCAGGGTTGCAGGTGGTGCGGCCCCGCGCGGTGGTGGACGCCTCCGGCGACGCCGACGTGGTGGCGTTCGCGGGGGCGCCGTTCGATCTGGATGCGTCGGCACCGCAGCCGATGAGCCTGCACTTCCGCATCGGCAGGCTGCCGGCCGACGCCGAGTTGCGCGACGCGTGTGGAGCGGTGCTGGACGAGGCGCACGCGGCCGGTCGCATCGGCCTCTACGGCGGCCCGTGGATGGGCCGCGTCGAGGATGACGACATCTACTTCAACGCCACCCGCCTGTCGGGCAATCCGGTCGATCCCGGCGACCTGACCGCGGCGGAGATGCAGGGCCGCCGTGACGTACGGACGATGTTCGAGCTGTTCAAGGAGCGGCTGCCCGCGTTCCGGGACGCCTACCTGGTGAGCACCGGCCCGGCGGTGGGGGTGCGCGAATCGCGCCGCATCCGTTGTGACGAGCCGCTGCGCGCGGCGGCGATCGCCGCGGCCTCGCCGCGCGCCGACGTCGTCTGCCTGGGCGGCTGGTGGCTGGACCGCCATCCGGCCGCCTCGTCCGGCTATCACCCGCACCTCATGGTGCGTCCCTATGACATCGGCTACGCCACGCTGGTCCCGCAGGAGCTGGACAACGTTTGGGTCGCCGGCCGCTGCCACGGCGCCGAGCAGGCGGCGCTTGCCTCCAGCCGCGTCACCGTCACCTGCATGGGGATGGGTCAGGCCGCCGGCACCGCCGCGGCGCTGGCGGCGCGGGCCAACGCTGCCGCGCGAGAGCTGGACGTGCCCGGTCTGCAGCGCCGGCTGGCCGAAGGCGGCGCCGTCATCCTTGAACGCGCCGATGCGGTACGAGAGGTAGGCGACGCGATGGGCGAGGTGTCCATCGACGCCAGCCACTGAGCGCGCAGCTTCACAAGGTCGGCGGGTACACTTCCGACCACACGGAGCCGGACCACGGCACCGCGCCAGAATCGGAACGGCGTCATGCCGGCGTGCTTGCCGAACGCATGCTCGAGCTACCTGACGCTCGTGCCGATCTGCTCGGCAAGTTCACGGGTGGAACAGGGGGCGGCCATGCCCGCGCGCATCAGCGCGATGGCGCGCTCGCCCAGATCAACCTGCAGCGCCACCGTCAGCAGCAGGGCGTCGAAGTAGCGCTGCCCTACCTCGTCCACCAGCGTATGGGCGCCTGCTGGATCCACCTGTTCAGGCTGCTCATGCCGCTCTCCGCCGTCGCACGCGCTGCTCGCTGGTGCAACTTCTGGCCAAGGCGCACGTTGAGTTCATTCAACATGGCGGCGATATCCGCCCATCGTCCTTGGTCTCGGATGCACCAGCAATGATGCGCCGCGCGGTCCTTATCAACTCGACCACCAACTCAGCACGGAAATCGCTGAGGCTGAACCCGTGGACGATGGCATTCCTGTACTTCAGCATTTCTTTCAGAGTCTTGTATTCGTCCCGTGAGATCACCCCGTGAAAAACCGCTTGGTCGAGAACGTAACCAGGCCCGGTGATTCTGGAATCCGTTACTCCTTGCTCGGCAATCACTTCCCTGATGGCAGCTTCATGGGCCGACCATGCGAGCAAGAAGGCAGCCTCTGGCAAGCCCGCTTGGAGAGCCTTCTCAGCTTCCTCGAACCTCTGGACGATGTTCTCACTCGCAAACGAACAAGCGCCTTCGGGTGAGTCCAGCTTCTCCGGTTCACTCACCAAGAGCAACTCGAAGGTCCATCCGGGCTTCGACTCAATGCTTCGTGCCAACTCGCTTATCTTGGGATCAGCGGCCAGTGACGGCCGCGACTTTACTTCAATTACCTTCACTTCGTCGCCTTTCCGAACCAGCAAATCAGCAGTGAAGCCCGGCATGAAGTCGAGTGGGGCCTGCAGTAGAACCTCGTATCCCTTGCCGCGGTACTCTTCCGCCGTCTTTTGGGTGAGGAGGTATTCGGAGGTCGTTCCTTGCCTTACCATGCTGCCACCTCCTGGCTTGGCGCATTGTCCACCGCGATGTGAAGAAACCGTTCTGAGTGCCCGAGAGTTTCCAGCAATACCGATGAGGGATTCTGAATTCGGAGATCGCCGTTCAGGTCTCTCTTACGGCACAGCAAGTCAGAAACTTGCGCGTCGTCTGAATAGACCAGTCCTTTCAACGCATCCAAAATTGGCTTCGGTAGGTTGTCAACATCCAGTGACGCGCCTTTGTACAAATACGTAATAATCACCATGACTTCTCCGACAACCGGCGGCTCGGTGTCCCAACGACTCTCGGCGACATTCTGCACCTCCTGCGTCCACTCCCTAACTCGGCTACGTCGCCGCGTTTGTTGGGACACAGGAGGACCATCTATGACAAACTCGAAAGGCATCGGCATCTCTGTTGGTTTCAGCCTCCGACTGCTGCAAGTCTCAGTGCCATGCTACCCGCCAGCTCCCATGAGCTTCAATCCCCAAGTAGTCTGCACTCCACGCTCAGCGACCGCGGGTGCTGGTCGCGGGACGGCCGAAGTGAACGCGGGGGGCGGGTCGCTCGACAGGGAGCCGCTGCCGACACCAACACTCGTTGCCCGGCGCGGGCCGATGCCGGTCCGGCCTGTCCGTTACCGATGGAGGCTGATCCGCGTGGCGGTGGACCGGAGCTGGCATCAGACGACGAGCACCGGGGGACGTTGCATCCGTCCCGGACGGTGCGCGGCGGGCCGCCGTCTGTCTGGTGGCGTATACGGCGAGCTGCTTCATCGTCAGAAACAGTTGCGGGAGTTGCGCGGACGGTGGATTCGCCTACGGCTCGGACGACTATGCCACGAGCGCCTTCAAGGACGCGGAATCCGGACACTGCTACAAGAATCAGGCGCCCATGCTGCAGCGCCGAGCCCGTGCCACCCCGCCCGCAGGCGCTCCGCGATCCGTGCCATGCCGCATGTTACTGCGCATCACGCCGGCACAGGTCACAGCAGGTCCCTGGCGCCCACCGGAACCTCGTCCGTTCCATACACGCTGTTGGAATAGGACCAGTGGTTGTCGGAGCCGCCGAGCGCGTTGGCGGCGTCGATCGGAAACACCGATTCCAGGTTCGACTCGCGGAGGAACCTGCCGGCCAGGCGGGCGTTCGCCCACAGCGGCACCAGCCACCGATAGTGGTTTGCGGCGGCGAAGATCTCCGATTCGTAGATCTCGATACCGTCCACGCCGGCGGCAATCAGGCCGATCGCCCTGCGCACCGCAGCCGCCGGGCTGCCGGCGACGCCGCCGATGTCGAGCACGCCCGTGCTGCCGTTCACCCCGCCGAGAACGCGCACCCCGTGCTCGCGGCCGAGCTCGACGTAGGGCCGGATGTCCTGGCTCCCGTGCGTGAAGGCGTCGTGCAGGGGATCCATCTGCAACTCGTCGACCAGGCCCTCGGCCACCCAGCGCTCCACGTCCATACCCTCGGCGATGTTGAAGAACAGCTCTTCGCACGGCACCCGCGCCGCGACCGGGGGCCCGCCGCCCGGCCGGCCGTCGAGCTCCCGGCGGAGCTCGCGAAGCAGCTCGGTCAACCCCCGGCAGCGCCAGCGCAGCCATCGCTCGAACGGCTCGCCATCCGTGTAGTCCAGCGTCCTCGGATCCACGCCGGCGACACGCCGGTACTCGGCCACCATCGCCGGGTTGTAGCCCGCCATCGGCGGCGGGCGGCCGGAGCCGCGCGGCCGGGCGACCCGGGCCCGGCCCCCCCCCCCCAGGATGCCCAGCCGCTCGCGGCGAGCCTCGGGAAAGAAGAACTCCACGCGGCTCACGTCCGGCTGGTCCGAGTGCTTGGGGTAGCGCTTGACCTCCGGGTGCTGCCGGGCCCATGACGAGGTCAGCGCGCCACCGTAGGAGCTCGGCGAGTAGTGGCGGTTCATCGTCAGCCACGCGTCGATCCGCAGCCCGTGGTGCTTCCGCCGTGACAGCACGTATCCGAACGTGTCGTGATCGCGGACCATGCGGCTCCACGCGGCGAAGTGCGGGCAGTCGGCGAGGATCTGGTCGGTCAGCGGCACCCCGGGGAACAGGTCCGCCTGCGGCAGGCGCGAGTGGTACAGCAGGCACGAGCGGCCGATCGCCCAGCTCAGGCTGGTCATGCCGACCTCGCGCTGCCCGGCGAGGATCATCTCGATCTGATCGAGCTCCGTCCTGGAGTGCTCGTCGAAGTAGTCCCACCAGTCGGCGATGCCGCGCAGCTCGATGGGAAGGCGTGTGGTCTGATCGAGGAAGGAGCGCGCCGACGCCTCGGTGACCGGGATCGCGCGCAGCGCCCGAATGCCGGCCCGCGGCAGGTTCTCCGCGCGTAGCTCGATCGGCTCGCCCGAGAACTCCCGCACGCATACGAACACGGGCCCGAACTCCGGGCCCAGCGCCAGCATGCTGGAGGCGGGTGCGCTGCCGTCGCGCTCGCCCTGCATGAGGCGGATCAGTCCGTCGCCCGCCTGCACGTAGAGCCGGCCCACCGGCTGCACGAACACCGCGTACCAGCCCTGCAGCCCCAGTTGAAGCGTGACCGAGCTCCCCTTCTCTCCGCTGATCAGGGACGAATCCGCACCCGTACCCTCGACACGCCACGAGCCCCCCACGTCCGCCCGCTCCCAGTCGTCGATCTCCGCCGCCGCGCGGCCCCGGTCCCGCCGAAGACGAAACGGAGCCAGTGGTGACACCAGCACCCCGTCGGGGTCGGCCGGCGGGCGCCGGTACCGCAGCCGCGGACCCTGCGCGTAGCGCCGGCCTTCCAGCTCCGGCAGCAACTCGAACCAGTACGTACCCGGCTCCCACGCGGACACGTCGACCTCGCGAGCCGCCCACTCAGGGCCGATGACCAGCGTGCCGGGATCCACGCTGCGCGGCGCCCCGCGGCGATGCACGGCGAGCCGTGCCCGCAGCTCGTCCACGCCGGCCAGCCCGGGCCGCAGCCGGTACCGCAGCTCGACGCTGTCCCGGTCGAGCAGAACCCGCGGCCCCAGACGCAGATCGACCGCCGGCTGCATCGACCTGCTCATCTCCGAGAACGGATTCCAGTGCAAGCCCGGCGGCACCCAACCCGTGTCGTACACGACCCGTTCGTGGTCCCCGAGTCGAACCCATTCGGCGTGCTCGTCGCCGCTGCAGCACTGGTACAGCTCCCAGCGGGTGAGCACGTCGCCCGTGCCGAGATCGTGCACGGCGATCGTGAACCGGTAGCCCCTGCGGTAGCAGACGCCCGCCTCGAACTCGTAGGCGGCCGGCACCAGCAACGGCCCCAGATCCAGCTCCACCCTGCCACCGCTCGGCAATCGCCCGCTCCGCGTGAAGGTTCGCCGGTCGGGAGCCATCGCTCTCATCCGCACCTGCGCGTGCGGCGCCTCGCGCGCGGCTCGTACCCCCAGCGTGTTTCGCTGTCCCGGGTAGAACGGCAACGGAGCGTCGGCCCGCTCGGCCGCACTCCCGTTGAGGCTGACGCTGAAGGGCCCGTCATCCATGCGGGAGCCCACTTCACCCGTCACTGCAGACGCTATCCGGTGAGCTCGACGACCCGCAGTCCCGACATGCGGGCCGCCGCGAGCTGGCGCCCGTCGAACGACACCATTCCGGTGGCCATTTGCGTGAGCGCTGCAGCGATGTGGATCATGTCGATCGTGCGGACACCCACCGTGGCGGCCGTAACGGCCGACAGACGCTCGGCTTCGTCGTGGATCACCCCCCAATCGACGTCATGCCGGACAAGTCGGCGGTCAGCGAAGTCCGCGGCAATCATGCCCAGCGATGCTGCCAACTGCCCGTCGTCGATCTCATCGCGGAACCGCTTCAGCCGCAGCGCGTTGCGTATCTCGAGCTCATGCAGGCGGTTGACCGCCACGGACTGGCGCCAGCGTGCGACGAAGCGCGTGACCTCATCGCTTCGATCCTCACGGACGTAGAGCTTCACGAGCACGCCGGAGTCGTAGTAGAGACTCACCGTTCCCCGCGGCCTTCGGCGATGATCCATGCTGCGGAGGTCCCACTGACGAGCGCCGGATAGGCCGACTGCAGACGCCGCTCGACGTCACTCCAGTCGCACGGCTGACTCTCCGACGGAAGCGGCACGATGCGCGCGACCGGCCGGCCGCGCCGGAGCACCTCGATCTCCTCGCCCCGCTCCACCTCCGCAAGCACCGCGGCAAGGTGATGTTGCACGTGGCGGACACTGTGTGACCTCACGTTAGACATCTTGCCTAACTCACGCCGTGTCCGTCAACCAACCGGCCAGTCCGCCTATCGCTTCGCGAAGAACCGGACGCCTGTCCCCGTGAGCGCCGCCAGCAGCGTCGCGAAGGCGAACGCGCCGATCTGGAGCACACCGTCGAGACCTCCCAAGGCGGCGACCGCGACGGCCGTTGCCACGAGCATCCGCACCCACTGCTCCACCTGCCAGCCGGTTCCGGCATCGGTACCGCCCTCTACCGACAGGCGACTACCCCCGAACAGGGCGCCCCGACTCCACGGCGCCCCTACCGAGGGCAGGATGACGCGGTCCGCACCCCACCATCCCGCGGTCTTCCAGGCGACCATGACACCGAGACCGACGATCCCGAGGACGGGGTTGGTGCTGGCGGTACCGGCCAGCATGAAGCTCCAGTTCATCAAGACGCCGAAGAGGGCGGCGATCCCCGAGAATGCGCCCACGATGAGCGCGACGCCGACGAGTACCTCGCCATAGGCGATCAGCACCCCGAAGACACCATGCAGCTCGTTCCGCAGCAGAAACTCAAGAAACTCCCGGTACCAGTCGTAGGCAATCGGCGGGCGGCCCTGCTCCGGGATGGCCACGACTCGCTCCCAAAATCCCTTTACCGCCATGCCACCACCTGTCCAGGCATCTTCGCGGGTCTTGTGCCATCCCGCCTCAACCCAGCGCACGCCAAGCCAGACACGCACCATGAGCCAAAGCCAGGCCCAGTTGGTGCTGCCGAAGAGCGCGTTGACCCAGCGCGGGTTGTCCAGCACGGCTGATCGCGTGCGTCCTTCTCCGGACGGTTGTCGATCCCTCATCGCCGAACCCTCCTCATCGCGCGTATGACGAATGGATCGCCATGGCGCGTGACGCCGCGCCATGGGCGGAGTCCGCTTCGACAATTGAAAGATAATGGGGGGTTCCCGGTCGGGAAAAGATGCACAAAGGTCCCGGCAGGGTTTCGCCTCGACGCGGGTCGTCCGAAGCGTTCGCTTCCCGGCCCGGTACTCCTTGACTTCGCGGAGGCCCTGAAGGACCTCAGCAGCGATATCGCGTTCGGCCATGCTGACTTCCTCCACGATATCCCGGCCGCGCTGGTGAGCGAACAGGCTATGGAGCCCATGCTACCGTCTCACGGCCGATGATGGTCGTGAGCACCGCCAACGGGGCGGTCGGTATCCGGGATGCGATGGCGATCCTGCGCGACGGCGGATCGGCCCTCGACGCCGTCGAAGCAGGGACGCGCCGTGTCGAGCTGAACGCACGCGACCACACCGTCGGACTCGGCGGGCTGCCGAACATCACCGGCGAGGTGCGCCTGGACGCCAGCATCATGGACGGACGCACCCTGCGCGCCGGGGCCGTCGGCTCGGTGCGCGGCATCCTGCACGCGATCACCCTGGCGCGCCGCGTCATGGAGCGGAGCCCGCACGTGCTGCTGGTCGCGGACGGGGCCGAACGCTTCGCGCGCGAGATCGGCATGGACGAGCACGACCTGCTGACTGAGGAGGCCGCGTCACGCTGGCGGGAAGGGCTAGCGCACCGCCACCCCGACGTCGACCCCGACGGCATCGCCGGCCGCGAGCGGCTGCTGGATCTGGTGGGCGGCGCACGGGACTCCATGCGCGGCTGGGATCCCCCCGGTCCGGAGGAGCCACACGGTCCGAAGGCCCCGGCCGGCACGGTCAACTTCCTGGCCCTGGATCGCGCCGGCAACCTGGCCAGCGCGGTCAGCACCAGCGGCTATCCGTGGGGCTACCCCGGCCGCCTCGGCGACTCGCCGATCATCGGCGCGGGCGGCTACGCGGACAACCGCTGGGGCGCCGCGGCCTCGACCGGGACCGGCGAGGTCGTGCTGCGGACCCTCACCACCCGCAGCGTGGTGCTCTACCTGCGCACCGGCATGACGCTCGCCGATGCGATGACCACCGCGCTGGATGACCTCCGCGACCTCGACGATCCGCTGGCCGGGCACATCGCCGTGATCGCGTTGAGTCGCTCAGGCGAGCATGCCGGACACTCCTACCGCGAAGGCGAGCACTACCTGTACCTGGATGACGCCATGACCGAGCCGCAGACCGCCGACATGGTGCAGATGCGGCTCTGATTCCTACGAAGGGGCCGTGGTAACTTCGAGCGATGCGTACGGTTTGGCATCGCCGCAACCTGATCGGTCTTTCCTGCCTGCTGGTGCTCGCGTCATGCGCGACGCCGCCGCCGAGCCCGGCGCCCGACGGCGTCGCGCCGGCAATCGCCTCTATCGCCTTCGCCTCCTCCCCGGCGAACGGTGACACCTACGAGCTCGGGGAGGCGATCGAGGTAGTAGTCGAGTTCGACCCGGCGGTGGCTGTGACCGGCCTTCCCCGGCTGAAGCTGAACATCGGGGCCGAGACGCGGCACGCGACCGACTCCACTTGGGTCAGTCAGCCTGTTCTGTCCTTCCCCTATGTTTCCGAGGATCTCCACCCTGCCCTGTACTTCCGCTACGAGGTGCAGGAGGGGGACCATGACGAGGACGGGATCAGCATCCCGGCCAACGCGTTCGCCCTCGACGGCGCAACCATCAAGGGACCCGACGGCACCACCGACGCCGATCTGACGCACGCGGCGGTCGCCGCCGAGGACGGCCACAAGGTGGACGGCAGCATGGTCTCGCCGCCCGCGGTGAAGAGCATCTCCTTCGTTTCCTCCCCGGCGAGCGACGACACCTACGAACTCGGAGAGACGATTCGGGTGCTCGTTCAGTTCGACCGAGCCACGACGGCAAACGGCAGGGTCCAGATGACGCTGAGCATCGGCGAGGAGACGCGGCAGGCGACCTCTTACGCACGGGGCAACTCCCCGTTTCTCTATTTCGACTACACCGTGCAGGCGGGGGACCGTGCCGGGGACGGCATCAGCATCCCGGCCAACGCCCTCACCCTCGACGGCGCAACCATCACGGGACCCGACGGCACCACCGACGCGGACTTGGCGCACGAGACGGTTGTCCCCGAGGACGGCCACAAGGTGGACGCCAGCCTGATCTCGCCGCCGGCGGTGAAGAGCATCTCCTTCGTTTCCTCCCCGACCAGAGGTGATACCTACGAACGCGGAGAGAAGATTTGGGTGCTCGTCCTGTTCGACAGAGCCGTGACAGTAACGGGCAGGGCTCGGGTGCCGCTGAGCATCGGCGAGGAGACGCGGCAGGCGACCTCTTCGGGCTGGGACACGGACCCTTCTCCTATTCTGTTCGCCGAGTACATCGTGCAGGAGGGGGACCGCGACGAGGACGGCATCAGCATTGAGGCCGACGCGCTGACCCTCAACGGCGAAACGATCAAGGGATCCGACGGCACCACCGACGCTGACCTGACTCACGCGGCGGTGGCCGCCGACGGCGGCAGGAAGGTGGACGGCAGCCTGACCTCGCCGCCGGCGGTCACACGGATCTCCTTCATGTCCTTCCGAGGGGGGGATGACACCTATGAGCTCGGGGAAACCGTTGAGGTGATGGTCGAGTTCGACAAACCGGTGACGGTGACCGGCACGCCCCAGGTGGCACTGACCATCGGGGACCAGGTTCGGCACGCGACCTACTCCACTTCGTGGCGGGACGACCGGGACGCGCACTTCGAATACACGGTGCAGGAAGGTGACCACGACGAGGACGGAATCAGCATCCCGGCCAACGCGCTGCTCCTCAACGGCGGAACCATCACGGCCGCCGACGGCACGGCCGATGCTGACCTGACGCACGAGGCCGTAACCCCGGAGCGTGACAGGAAGGTGGACGGCATCAGCGATGTCACGCCACCGCGGGTGAGGGCCATCTACTTCGACTCCTCGCCGGCACAGGGTGACACCTACGGACTGGGCGAGACGATCGAGGTGGAAGTCGAGTTCGACGGCGTGGTGAAAGCAACCGGGGAGCCCCGGTTAGCGCTGACCATCGGGACGCGGACGCGGCACGCGACCAAGTCCGGATGGAGCAGCCACTCCCTGCGCTTCGAATACACCGTGCAGGAGGGGGACCGAAACGGGGACGGCATCAGCATCCCCGCCAACGCGCTTTCGCTCAACGGCGGGACCATCACGGCTCCGGATGGCGCAACGGAGGCTGTGCTGACGCACGAGGCGGTGGCCCCGGAGAGCAGCAGCAAGGTGGACGGCAGCGATGGCACGCCACCGCGGGTGAGGGCTATCCGCTTCGGCTACTCCCCACCAGCGCGGGGTGACACCTACGAACTGGGCGAGACGATCGAGGTGGAGGTCGAGTTCGACAGAGCGGTGACGGCCAGCGGCGAGCCCCAGGTAGCGCTGACCATCGGGGCCGAGACGCGCCACGCGGCGTTTGGCGGATGGGGCAGAGAAACCCTGTACTTCGACTACACCGTGCAGGCAGGGGACCGTGATGTGGACGGCATCAGCATCCGGGCCAACGCCCTGGTGCTGCGCGGCGGAACCATCAAGGCCGCCGACGGCAGGACCGACGCAGACCTGACGCACCCGGCGATTGCCGACGACGGCAGCCGGAAGGTGAACGCCAGTCTGGTCTCGCCGCCGACGGTGAGCCACATCTCCTTCATCTCGTTCATGGGGAGCGATGACACCTACGAACTCGGGGAGACCGTTGAGGTGGTCGTCGAGTTCGACAAGGTAGTGACGGTGACCGGCAGGCCCCAGGTGGCACTGACCATCGGGGATCAGGTTCGGCACGCGACCTACTCCATGTTGTGGGGGGACAACCGCTATGCGGACTTCAGCTACGTGGTGCAGAAGGGTGACTGGGACGACGACGGAATCAGCATCGCGGCCAACTCGCTGCTCCTCAACGGCGGAACCATCAAGTCCGCGGACGGCTCGATCGACGCTGACCTGACGCACGCGGCGGTACCCCCCGATCGTGACACGAAAGTGGACGGCCTCAGCGATGTCACCCCACCGCGGGTGAAGGCTATTCGCTTCGACTCCTCCCCAGCGCGGGGCGACACCTACGAACTGGGCGAGACGGTTGAGGTGGTCGTCGAGTTCGACGGAGCGATAGAGACAACCGGGGAGCCTCAGCTCGCGCTGCCCATCGGTACGCAGACGCGGCGCGCCACCAGGGTCGGCTGGAGCAGCCACTCTTTCTACTTCGAGTACACCGTGCAGGCGGCGGACCGTGATGAGGACGGGATCAGCATTCCGGCCAACGGGCTGAGCATCAGCGGCGGAACCATCACGGCCCCCGACGGTACGACGCCCGCCGACCTGACACACGCGGCGGTCCCCGCCGACGGCGGCACCAAGGTGAACGGCAGCCTGGTCGCTCCTCCGCGCGTGAGCAACATCTTCCTCACCTCCCGCCCCGGACGGGGTGACACCTACGCACGAGGGGAGACGATCGAGGTGGGGGTCGAGTTCAACAGGACGGTGACGGTGACCGGCACCCCCCGGATGGCGCTGACCATCGGGGCGCAGACGCGCCACGCGGCCTACTCAGGATCGTGGGGGGAGTATGCGGACTTCAGCTACAAAGTGAAGGAGAGTGATCGTGATGAGGACGGGATCAGCGTTCCGGCCAACGCGCTCGAGCTGAACGGCGGAACCATCACGGCGGCGGACGGCACGACCGACGCGGACCTGACGCACGCTTCGGTAGGCCCGGAACGTGACCGCAAGGTGGACGGCAGCCGCGCTGTCACGCCGCCGCGGGTGAAGGCCATCTACTACGACTCCTCCCCAACTCGGGGCGACACCTACGAACTCGGCGAGACGATCGAGGTGGTCGTCGAGTTCGACAGCGGGGTGGAGGCGACCGGCGACTCCCAGGTCGCGCTGACCATCGGGACCGAGACGCGGTACGCGACCTTTATCGGATGGAGCAGCGACAACACTCTGAGATTCCGCTACACCGTTCAGACAGGAGACAGCGACGAGGACGGCATCAGCATCCCGGCCAACTCGCTGCTCCCGGTCGGCGGAGCCATCACGGCCACCGACGGCACGAGCGACGCTGACCTGAGGCACGAAGCGATATCCGCCCGTGACAACAAGGTGAACGGCAGCTTGATATCCCCACCGGGAGTGAGCGGTATCTACTTCATCTCCGCCCCCAACCGGGGTGACACGTACATACAAGGGGAGACGATCGAGGTCCTGGTCGAGTTCGACAGGGCGATGACGGTGACCGGCGACCCCCAGGTGGCGCTGACCATCGGAGCGCAGACCCGGTACGCGGCCTACTCCACCGCGTGGGAAGGCGACCGCCTCATGCACTTCAGCTACGCCGTGCAGGAGGATGACCGCGATGAAAACGGTGTGACGATCACGGCCAACGCGTTGGCCCTCAACAGCGGAACGATCACGCACGCCGCCGACCTCACGGTCGACGCCGACCTGACCCACGGCGCGGTGGCCGCGGAGCCCGCTTTCAAGGTGAACGGCAGTCGGGGCACCCCGTGAACACTCGAGCGATGCGGGGTTTCTGGCGCGGCCGCAACCTGATCGGGCTCTCCTGCCTGCTGGCGCTCACAGCAGTAGCAGCGGTCGCTCAGGCCCAAAGCACAGCGCCGGCAGTCTCTTCTATCGCCATCATCTCCTCCCCGGCGCAGGGTGACACGTATGAACTCGGAGAGAGGGTAGAGGTGAAAGTAGACTTCGATCGAGCGGTCACGGCAACCGGCGAACCGCAGGTGGCGCTGACCGTCGGCACGCAGACGCGCCGCGTGACGCTGTCCGCATGGGGCACTCGATCTCTGTACTTCTACTACACCGTGCAAGAGGCCGACCGCGATGAGAACGGGATCAGCATCGACGCCAACTCCCTGTCCCGGAGCGGCGGGACCATCACGGCCACCGACGGCACGACCGACGCGGATCTGACGCACGGGGCGGTCGCCGCCGATCGCGGCAACAAGGTCAACGGCAGCCTGGTCAGGCGACCGGGAGTCAGGGAAATCTCAGTCATCTCCTCACCGGCGAAAGGTGACACCTACGGAAGCGGGGAGGAGGTCGAGGTGGCAGTCGACTTCGATCGAGCGGTCACGGCAACCGGCGAACCGCAGGTGGCGCTGACCGTCGGCACCCAGACCCGGTACGCGACCTTTCTCGGATGGGGCAGCCAGTCTCTGTATTTCTCCTACATCGTCCAGCGGTCCGACCGCGACGAGGACGGACTCAGCATCGACGCCAATTCTCTGACCCTCAACGGCGGGACCATCAAGGCCTTCGACGGCATAACCGACGCCGTGCTGACGCACGCGGCGGTCGCCGCCGATCGCGGCAACCGGGTCAACGGCAGCGACGGCGCTCCACCGGGGGTCCGCGAAGTCGCCTTCATCTACTCCCCGGCAAGGGATGAAACCTTCGAGCGCGGCGAGACGGTCGAAGTACGAGTGGGGTTCGACAGAGTGGTAACGGTCACCGGCCAGCCCCAGGTGGCTCTGACCATCGGGACACAGACGCGGCACGCGACGCTGTCCGCATGGAGCAGTCAGTCTCTGTACTTCTCCTACACCGTGCAGGAGGCGGACCGTGACCAGGACGGAATCAGCATCGCCTCGAATTCCCTGTCCCTCGACGGCGGGACCATCAAGGCCGCCGACGGCACCACCGACGCTGTGCTGACGCACGCGGCGGTCGCCGCCCAACCCCGCAGCAAGGTGAACGGCGCCTTGTTTGCTCCACCACGGGTGAGCCAAATCGCCCTGCGCTCCTCCCCGGCCAGCGGTGACACCTACCACGTGGGGGAGGAAGTTGAGGTCGTAGTCGAGTTCGACAGAGCGGTGACCGCGACGGGCAGACCTCAGGTGGCTCTGACCATCGGGACGCAAGCGCGGCAGGCGCGGTTCTTCGGATGGAGCAGGCAGTCCCTGTTCTTCAAGTACCGGGTGCAGGAGGCGGACCGTGATGAGGATGGGATCAGCATCGCCGCCAACTCCCTGTCCCGGGGCGGCGGGACCATCAAGGCCGCCGACGGCACCACCGATGCTGTGCTGACGCACGGGGCGGTCGCCACCCAACCCCGCAGCAAGGTTCACGGCAACAGGCGGAACGACACCGAAGACACGCCACCCGGTGTGACGGAAATCGCCCTTCACTCGTCCCCGGCGAGGGGCAGCACGTACGGACTCGGGGAGACGGTCGAGGTGGTGGTCGAGTTCGACAGAGCGGTGACGGCGACCGGCAGGCCCCAGGTCGCACTGACCATCGGGGCGCAGACACGCCACGCGAACCTGTCCGGAAGGAGCAGACAGTCCCTGTTCTTCGAATACGAGGTACAGGAGGAGGACCGTGACGAGGACGGAATCAGCATCGCCGCCAACGCGTTGGCCCTCAACGACGGCACCATCAGGGCCGCCGGCGGTACGACCGACGCGGATCTGGCGCATCCTGAATTAGCCACCGAACGCGGCAGCAAGGTCGACGGTACTCAGATCACGCCGCCGCGGGTCAGGGACATCGCCTTCATCTCATCACCGGCGCGGCGTGCCACGTATGAACTCGGGGAGACGATCGAGATTCGAGTCGAATTCGACAGAGCGGTGACGACGACCGGCAGTCCCCACGTGGTGCTGACTATTGGGGCGCAGACGCGGCACGCGACGCTGTCCGCATGGAGCAGCCAGTCTCTGTACTTCAAGTACGCTGTGCGGGAGGCTGACCGTGACGAGGACGGAGTCAGCATCGCCGCCAACGCCTTGTTCCTCAGCGGAGGGACCATCACGAACGCCGAGGGCACGGCCGAAGCTGATCTGACGCACGAGGCGGTGGCCGAAACAGATGGCAAGGTGAACGGCAGCCTGATCACGCCGCCGAGCGTGTGGGGCATCGCCTTCGACTCCTCCCCGGCGCTGGGTACCACGTACGAACTCGGGGAGACGATCGAGGTTCGGGTCGAGTTCGACCGGGCGGTGCAGGTGACCGGCAGTCCGCAGGTGGCGCTGACCATCGGTACGGAGACACGCCAGGCGGCCTATGCCCTGTCGTGGCGGGATCCCCGGTACGCGCACTTCAGCTACGCGGTGCAGGAGGGGGACCGTGATGAGGACGGGATCAGCATCGCCGCCAACGCATTGGCCCTCAACGGCGGCACCATCACGCACGCCGACGACCCGACGGCCGGCGCCTCCATCGCCCACAGCGTGGTGGCTGCCGACCTTACCCGCAAGGTGAACGGCAGCCTCGTCACGCAGCCGACGGTCCGTGCCATCTACCTCGACAACCACGTCCCGCCGCCGAGCAGCGATACCTATGTTCGCGGTGAGATAGTTCGGGTATGGGTCGAATTCGACCGAGACGTGACGGTGACAGGACGGCCTCTGGTCGCGCTGACCATCGGGAGCCAGACAAGGCACGCGACCTACTCCGGCTACAGCACCGTCATCGTGCCCGGTGGGGGCATGGTTGTCGACGAAGACGTGCTGTCCTTCGACTACCTGGTCCAGGCGACTGACCGCGATGAGGACGGGATCAGCATCCCAGCCAACGCGTTGGGTCTGAGCGGCGGCACCATCACGCACGCCGCCTCGCCCGCGAGCGACGCCGACCTTGCCCATGGCGCGGTGCCCGCGGACCCGGGGCGCAAGGTAAACGGCAGTCAGGCCACGCCCTGAGGCGGCCCCGCCCCTACGGGTGCGACAGCATGCCGGCGTCGATCCCGGCGCCCGAGTCCTCCAGGGTGTCGCCGGGGTAGCCGGCGGCGTGCGTCGGCTTGGCGACCGGGTAGACGGCGCTGCGCAACTCGTCGCCGGCCACCTGTATGCCGTTAGGCTCCGCGTAGGGTGAGCGGTCGTACGAGGGGGCAGCCCACGTGAACTCGTGGCCGAGCTTCTGCAGGCCG
>JAPOQV010000198.1 GCA_026710565.1 Spirochaetaceae bacterium
ACGCTGACCATTACGGCCGGCGGCCGTGAGACAGATGTCGCCTTTGCGCGGGACGCCCAGACGAGGTTCGAAATCCCGTTGCCGGCGGTAGAAGGAGAGCTCTGCGACCTGCGGCTGGTCTCGCTGGTCTGGCGCGCGGACCGGATCGAGGGCGGCCTGCGCTCCGAGTGCGTCAGCGTGCTGGAGCAGCCGGTCGAACTGCAGACCGCCGCCGGCCACGCCGAGCTGAGCCAGACGGCGCTGCTGCCGGCCGATGTGACCGAGGTCTCGGGAACGCTGACCATTACGGCCGGCGGCCGTGAGACAGATGTCGCCTTTGCGCGGGACGCCGAGACGAGGTTCGAACTCCCGTTGCCGGCGGAGTCCGGGATCCTGGCGGTCGAGATCGCCGCAGCGCTGAGCGCCGATCTGCGCATCCCGCTGCCCGACCTGGTCCAGCTGACCCACCATCCGCGGCGGGTCGAGCAGCGCACCGAGACCGTCACCCTGACCCGTCCGGGGACGAGCCAGACCGTCTCCGAGACGGTCACGCTGAGCGACCCGGAGGGCAACCCCGTCGCGTACACGATCTCGGCCACGCTTTCGATCCCTTCAGCCCAGGTGCAGAAGGACGTGACCCTGGAGATCGTGCACCCGGAGCACGTGCGGGCCGAGCTGGTCCAGCGCCCGGCGCTGACCAAGACCCGCTCGGAATCGCTCGCGCTGGCTTCGGCCGTCGCCGCGGACGACGCCTACCGCGTGCTGGTCCCGCCCCAGCGCGAGCCGGAGCGGCCGGCCTCGGTCCAGACCCGGCTTTCCCCGGCGGAGCGGAACGAGCTGTTCCTGATCCTGGGTTGGGGGCCCTGATGCTGCGCCGAACACTCGCGATCCTCTCGCTGGGCGCAGCGGCCCTGGTCACGACGGCGGCCGCGCCCGATGTAGACGCGGCCGAGCGAGCGATGCTCGACGCCTTCGACGCGGCGCTGACCGCGGTCGCCTACGCCGCCTCCGGCCTGGGCCTGTTCGGCCTGGTCTGGGCCGGCTTCCTGCTCATGGCCGACGGCGCCGAAGGACGCAGTTCTCGCGCCCGCTCGGCCGTCTTCCTCACGATCGCCGGGCTGGCGGTGGCGCTCTCGGCCAAGGGCCTGGCGGCGCTGATCTCGGCCGGCGTGATCCCCATCCCGATTCCCTGAACGAAGGAGATGTTCCGATGAAACGACTGTTTGCCAGAACGAACACACCCGCGGCGTCGCCGGAGGGCGGCGCCGCTCTGCATGAACCGCCCGATGACGCGGCCCGTCCTGAGCAGCCGTTGCCGGAGCTGCCGCTCTGCTTCATGCTCTCCCACGTCGAGCCGGACGGCCCGGTGCGCCTGGACGGGGTCAAGCTGGCCCTGACCGAGCTGATGGGGCTGGAGCTCGACGGGCCCAAGCTGGGCGCCTTCGCGGGCCTGCTCAACGCCTGCGACTTCCCCCTGCAGCTACTGGTGCGCCAGCACCCGCCCGACCTGGAGCGGATGCGGCGCGAGCTGGCAGCGGCGCAGCCCGGCGGCCTGCCGAAGCAGACCCGTGAAGCAGCCGAGTCGCAGCGCCGCCTCTTGACCGAGCTGGATGCGCGCGAGGGCATCCTCGACCGCCGCTTCTACGCTGTCTGTGAGCAGGAGCACGCGCAGGAGCTGCGCGGCCTCCTGGCCCGAACCGGGCTCTCGATCCATCCACTCAAAGATGAAGCG
>JAPOQV010000199.1 GCA_026710565.1 Spirochaetaceae bacterium
CCGCCGATGCGGGAGACGCCGCGGCGGCGGTCGCGGCGGCGCTGTTCGACTACCTGCGCGTGCGTCTGGGCACGGCCGGCACGCCCGGAATCGATCTGCTGGCGCAGGCGCTCGAAGGTCGTGGCGTCGGGTCGGAGCAGGTGGACGAGCTGCGGGAGATGCTGGAGCGAATCGACAGCGTTCGCTACGGGGCGACCGCCGACTCGGCCGATGCGCTCGGCTCCCGCGTTGTGCGGTGGGCTGAGTCGGTGGACCCGATCCTGGCCCGCGAGGGAGGCTCGTGACGCGGGTGCGCCGGTCCGCGGCGCTGCTGCTGACCCTGGCCGTCGCCGCCGGCACGGCTGCCCAGGAGCCGGCCGGCGACGCCATGGACGCGGGCGCTCTCGTGCGGGAGGCCTCCGACCTCTATCGGCAGGCGGACCAGCTCGAAACCTCCGGCCAATCGGCGGCCGCCGCCCAGGCGCTGCGCGGCGCGCTCCTCCGCTACGAGCGCGTGGGCTCCGCGAACGGCTGGAGCAACGGACGCCTCGCCTACAACGCCGCCAACACCCACCTGCGGCTGGGCGACGTCGGCCGCGCCGTGCTGCTCTACCGGCGGGCCGCGGAGCTGATGCCGGGCGACCGCAACGTGCGCCAGGGGCTGGCCTACGCGCGCCGGCTGCGGGCCGACCGGATCGACGAGCCGGTGTCGGCCGGGTTGCTGCGCGTGGTCCTGTTCTGGCACTACCTGCTGCCCACGCGGACGCGGGCGATCGCCTTCCTGGTGCTGTGGTGCGCCGTGTGGGCGGGCGGCCTGCTGCGTATATCGGTGCCCGCCGTGCGCCGCCCGCGCTGGCTGCGGCCCGCCGGCGCCGCCTGCGTGCTGCTGGCCGCAGCTCTGGCGGGGTCACTCGCGGCGGAGCTGATCGAGACATCGACGCCGCCCGGCGTGATCACCGCCGCCTCCGTGGTCGCCCGGCAGGGTGACGGCCATTCGTACGAGCCCAGCTTCGCGTCGGCCCTGCACGGCGGCACGGAGTTCAGGCTGCTGGAAGACCGCGGCGAGTGGTGGCATATTCGCCTGGTCGACGGCCGCGAGACCTGGATCGTCGCCGGCGCGGGGGAGCTGATCCGATGAAGGTGACCGGGGTGCGGGCCGTCTACCCGAAGTGGCGGCAGGTGCCGCCGGCCGACGCCTGGCAGGCCCACTTCTGGCAGATCGCCGTGCGCGTCACCACCGACGTCGGCGTGACCGGACACGGCTACGGCGGTGGCGGCCAGCCGGCCGTGCAGGTGATCAACGACCACCTGAGCCGCTTCCTGGTCGGGCGCACGATCGACGGCACCGGCGACATCGCCGCCGCCTGGGACGAGCTCTACCGGGCGACCATCCCCTACGGCCGCGGCGGGCTGGCGCAGATGGCGCTCAGCGGGGTGGACCTGGCCCTCTGGGACACGCTGGCGCGCGCCGAGCGCTGCCCCGTGCACGGCCTCATCGGCCCGCGCACCAAGGAGGGCCCGGTGCCCGCGTACGCCACCGGCAACGACGTCGAGGTGGCGGCCCGCTACGGCTACCCGGCAGTCAAGCTGTCGCATCGCTGGCGAACCGAGGCGGACTTCGACAGCGCGGCCCGGGAGCTGGAGGCCGCCCGCGCCGCGCTGGGACCGGACGTGCGGCTGATGGTCGACAGCTACCTGTCCTGGACGGTCGAGGTGGCCGCCCGCATGGCCGAACTGCTGGCGCCGTACCGGCCGTACTGGTTCGAGGACGTCGCGACCCCCGAGCACCTGGCCGAGCTGGCCGCGCTGCGCCCGCGCGTCAAGCCGGTGCTGCTGGCCGGCGGCGAGCACGACTTCACGCCGGCCGCCTTCGCCGACATCGGCCGCCACGGCGCGTTCGACCTCTGGCAGCCGGACGTGACCTGGGCCGGCGGCATCACGGGCACGCTGCGCATCCTGGAGCTGGCGCGCCGGCACGGCGTGCCCGTGGTCCCGCACCGCGGCGGCGAGCCGTGGGGCCTGCACGTGATCGTCGCCACCGACTGCATGGACCTGGCGGAGACCATGCCGCACCGCTGGCAGGAGCCGCGCGAGGACCTGTGGCTCGGCGAGCCCGAGGTCGTCGACGGTTCGATCGATCCCGGCGACGAACCCGGATTCGGCGTCCGCCTGAACGAAGCGCTCCTGTAGGAGCGTCTTCCCTGGTCCGGTCCGACGCTCACGCAGAAGCGGGAGCGCCGCCGAGCCCGTCATTGGGTTATGGTAGGAGGAAGCGGTGGCAGAGCCCATGACCCTGAGGGACGAGGATGTCGGCCGTTTCGAGGCGGTTGACCGGCGGTTCGAGGATCTGATCGGCCAGATGAACAGCCATTTCGAGACGGTTGACCGGCGGTTCGAGGACCTGATCGGCCAGATGAACGGCCGTTTCGAGACGGTTGACCGGCGGTTCGAGGAATCGATCGGTCATACGAATGCGCGGTTCAAGGAACTGATCGGTCATATGAATGCGCGCTTCGAGGAATCGCATATGCAAACCAACAGCCGCTTTACCGAGCTTGCCGGCCAGATAAATGCTCGCTTCAGGACGCAGACCTGGATGATCGGCGTCGGGTTCGCCGTCATCACTTCGTTGACGACGCTGTTCGCGCTGCTCTCCTGAGAAACGCCCGCGCGTCAAGCCGTCGACGTCGGGATTAGCCCGGGTGTGATGGATGCCGCGAGAGTGAAGCTGTGCGTGGAATCACTGTGGTGTCTGTCCCGAGGTCGGCGATTCGGGATCCAGCCAGTTCTGGATTTCCAGGCCGTCGACGCGGTCGAAGTGGCGGACGTTGCCCGTGACCAGTATCAAGGACCGGCTGAGGGCGATCGCGGCGATCCGCAGATCAGGTTCGTCGAGCGGCTTGCCTTCGGATTCCAGGGAAGCGCGCAAGGAGCCGTAGCGTTCGGCGGCGGCATCGTCGAACGGCAGTATCGTGACCGCGTGCGCGAGCAGCCCGCGAACCCGGTCGGCAAGAGACGAAGACCCTCGCTTCTCGGCACCGTAGAGGAGCTCTCCGTACGTGATGGCCGTCGTGAACTGGCAGGAGGCCGGTATCACGGCGAGCCGGCGAATCACGGCAAGCGGCGGATTGCGACGGAGCGCTGCCGACAGGATGTCGGTGTCGAAACAGAACAACGGTCAGGCCAGATCGGGGGCCGGCCGGTCTGCCGCGCGATCGCGTTGCGCGTAGATCTCGTCGACGGCGTCGTCGATGTCGTCCCAGTCGGAAAGGGCACCGGCCACGGCGGCCAGGCCGATCGGTTGGCGACGTGTTGCGACCCCGTGTGTCGGCTTGAGGCTCCGCATACGCGCCAGTCCCTGCTCTCGGTAAAGGCGTAGATGGCCGCTGGAAGCCGACGGTCCGCCCAATTCGCTGGGCGGAACCACTCCCATGACCGGGGTGCCGCGGCGAGCGATGACGATCCGCTCGCCGTGGCCTACTCGTTCGATCAGCTCCGAGAAGCGGCGCTTCGCCTCCGCGACGTTGATGACGTCCATAGCCTCAGATGACATGATAACATCTTGAGGTTCAGTTATGTCATCATGTCAAGTAGCCGGAATCGCGGCCTCCTTGGGTGCGGGGTGCCGGGTGCCGGCCGCAACGGTGCGGTTGAGTGCGGAGATCAGCGCCAGGGCCGACGCCTTGGCGATGTTCGGGTGGGTGCCGGCGCCGAAGCGCTGCGTTCCGTCGGTGCGGACGAGCTGGATGTAGGCGATGGCGGTCGAGTCCGTGCCCTGGCCCAGGGCGTGCTCGGAGTAGTGGGTGAGCTTGAAGTCGTTCCAGCCCGCCTGGCCCAGCGCGCTCTTGAGCGCGTCGATGGGGCCGTTGCCGCTGCCGGTCAGCTCCATCTCCCGCCCCTCGATCTCCACCGTGAGGCGGCCGTTCATGCGTGAGCTGTCCTGCGGGTCGCTGGAGATCGCGTAGTCGACGAAGCGGATCGGCTGATCCGCCTCAAGGTACTCCCGCCTGAAGACCTCCCAGATCTCCGCCGCGTTCACCTCCCGGCCCGTGCGGTCGGTGAGTTCCTGGACCACCTCGCCCACCTCGGGCTGCATGGTCTTCGGAAGTTGGCAGCCGAACTCGGCCTCCATCACGTAGGCCACGCCGCCCTTCCCGGACTGCGAGTTGATGCGGATGATCGCCTGGTAGGAGCGGCCGATGTCGGTGGGGTCGATCGGCAGATAGGGAACCTCCCACAGCCCCTCGCCCTGCGCGGTCATGCCCTTGTTGATCGCGTCCTGGTGCGAGCCCGAGAACGCCGTGTACACCAGCTCCCCGGCATAGGGATGGCGGGGATGGATCGGCAGCTCCGTACAGGAGTCGGAGATGGCGATCAGGCGGCCGACGTCGCTCAGGTCCAGGCCGGGATCGACGCCCTGCGTGTACAGGTTGAGGGCGACGGTGACGATGTCGACGTTGCCGGTGCGCTCGCCGTTGCCGAACAGGGTGCCTTCGACCCGCTCGCCGCCGGCCAGCATGGCCAGCTCCGTGGCCGCGACGCCGGTACCGCGGTCGTTGTGGGTGTGCAGGCTGAGGATGATGCTGTCGCGGCGCTGCACGTGGCGCAGGAACCACTCGATCTGGTCGGCGTGCACGTTGGGGGTCG
>JAPOQV010000200.1 GCA_026710565.1 Spirochaetaceae bacterium
CGGCCCGTCGCGCGGCGACAAGGCCGAGGCGGTGCAGGGCGAGGTCGCAGCCATAAACGAGGCGCGCTTTGAGCCATCGAGGCAGTTGCAGCCGCAGTGGGGATTTATGGAGGCGATCCACGCGGCTTTGCCTGACGATGCAATTGTGATCCAGGGCATGAACCAGATGGGCTACTACAGCCGCAACTACTACCGGGTCTACGCGCCGGACACCTACTTCGACCCGCGCGGCAACCTGGGCGCGTCGCTGCCGATCGCCATGGGCGCCAAGGTCGCACGGCCCGACGCGCCCGCGGTCGCCTGCTGCGGCGACGGCGGCGTCATGTACCACATCCAGGAGCTGGCCACGGCGGTCCTGCACGACATCGCCGTCACCGTGGTGGTGTTCAACGACAACGCCTACGGCAACGTGAAGCGCTCCCAGCAGGAGGACTTCGGCGGCCGGCTGGTGGGCGTCGACCTGCGCAACCCGGACTTCGTCCGCCTGAGCGAGTCCTTCGGCGTGCGCGGCGCGCGCGCGACCGACCCGGCGGCGCTGCAGCGCGAGCTGAAGCGTGCCTTCGCCGGCGACGAGCCCGTGCTGATCGAGGTGCCGGTCGGCGAGCTGGAGCGCGTCTATTGAGCCGGCCGACCACCTACGCCGACCTGGGCGTGCGGCCGTTCATCAACTGCCGCGGCACCGGCACCTCGGTCGGCGGCAGCATCATGCCGGAGCCGGTGCTGGAGGCGATGCGCCAGGCGGCCGGCAGCTTCGTCTCGCTCGAAACCCTGCAGGAGCGGATCGGTGAGCGGCTCGCCCGCCGCATCGGCGTCGAGGGTGCGCTGGTCACCTGCGGCGCGGCCAGCGGCGTGCAGCAGGCGGCGGCCGCCTGCCTGACCGGCACCGACCCCGAGCGCGTGCAGCGGCTGCCCTTCACCGACGGCTGGCGCAACCGCTTCGTGATCCCGCAGGTGGACGCGCACGACTACCTCTTCCAGGTGATCGCCTCCGCCGGCGGCGTGCTGGTCAAGGTGGGCAGCAAGGATTCCTGCCCGACCGCCGCCATCGAGGAGGCGCTCGACGACGACACCGCCGCGGTCCTCCACTACTTGGGCAAGCAGACCCTGGAGCAGCTCGCCGAGGTGGTCGCCGTGGCCGAGCCGCGCGGCATCCCGGTCATCGTCGACGCGGCGGCGCAGCTTCCGCCGCGCTCCAACCTCACCGAGCCGGTCCGCCTGGGCGCCGGCCTGGTGGTGTTCTCCGGCGGCAAGGGCCTGCGCGGCCCGCAGTCCAGCGGCCTGGTGGTCGGCAAGGCGGAGCTGATCCAGGCGGCGAGCATGAACGGCGCGCCCGCCAGCTCCGTGGGCCGCGGCATGAAGGTGGGCAAGGAGGAGTTGATGGGCCTGCTGGCCGCCGTCGAGCTCTTCCTGGACGGCAGTGACGAGGACGACTACTGCCGCTGGCGTGCCGACGCCGAGTTGATCGTCGCGGGGCTGGACGGGATCGACGACGTGCGCGCCACGGTCGACGACGGCGACCAGCTCTTCTTCCCCGGCGGCGTGCCCCGCGTCCGCATCGAGCTCCTGGGGGAGCGCACCGCCGACGCCTACGGCGCCCCGCTCCGCGACGGCGACCCCAGCATCTTCATGGGCGGCTGGGACGGCGGCCTGTTCGTCGACCCCATGACCCTGCAGCCCGGCGAGGCCGGACAAGTCGCCGGCCGCCTCCAAGCAATCTTCGCAAGATGACCTGAACCTCTCCAAGGACTTGCCCATGCCGGACAACACGAAATACCGAATTCACGATGGCCTTCCCTGGTGCATCGAGCGCGATCCGCGAGGGTTTGAGTTGCTCAAGACCAAGCTCGGATTGAATCGTCGTTCCTGTAGACAACTGCTGGAGAGCGCCGCTGCTAAGAAAGAGATCAGCACTGTCCGCAAGGCCCTACTGCGCGAAGACGTAACCTCCGGAGACCGTGACCGATCGCTGTTGTTCAAGCTATACGGGAACTCCGACTTCCGTCGCGGCCTCTGGGCAGCGACATATTCCGAGATCCACTCTAGCGGATCACTTACGGGGATGATGCCATCGCTCGAGCATCGCGTTCTTGCGAGTCACCTCGACGGCTACGAAACCTCCACGCCTGGCACCACACGATCTGTAGACGCCTTCGTCACTTGGCCCGATCTCGTCGAGAAACTGAAAGAAGACGTCCCATGGGCGGACTTTGCAGGGTATGTGTGGTCCACCTTTCAAAGCGCACTCAAGAGCGATAACTGGGATTCGCTCGCGGCAGATGAGCGCACCGACACCACGATGGTTGCCTTTGCCCTCGCATCCATCGTTGACGATGAACGGATACTTCGCTACGCGATCGACGCAATGCCCGGTCTCGGGACGGACTTTAGCGACCTACTCTGCGACAACCAGACCCAGGCGCCCGCCAAGCAAGAGAATGTCGTTGGCCTATGGACCGAGCTCTGTGAGTCCCTACGATCGCTATCCGAGAAGGCAGGAGGCTCCCCACCCGACGTTGACGTCTTGCCCGAGATCAAGAATGCCGTAAACAAACTCTCCGCCATTGAAAACGGAGTCAGGCAGTGTTGCGCCCCAATTCTATTCGAGCACCTTGTGTCACGCGTGAACGCTCATCTCGCTGAGCTTGAGCAGGACCAGGACTTCATGTGGTTTGGCGCTGCCGAACGCGCGAAACTGCTCACCCACTGGCAAGACACACAGGACTCGCTGACATTAGATCAGATTCGTGAAGAGCTCGATCGTCTGACTCACGACGTTGCCGACGCTGTGGAAAGCATCCGTCAGATTGCCAGGAAGCTCTCGGAAGCTAGTGCGCACCGTGATTCGCTATCGACCGAATCACCAGCCGACCTTGCTACCCTTCACTCCTTGGAGGAGACCGTCGAGGAGCTTGACACACTGATCCTTGCCTCGCGACGGGAACAGCGAAAAGCGCGTATACACCTGCTCAGTCAACTGTCTCCTTTTGGCACTACGTTCACGATAGACAGCACCGTGCGGGCGTCATCTCCTCCCTCAAGGCAAGCTGCCGACCGGGCCCAGTCAGCGCCCGTCCCTTTCCCTACACCTGAAGAACCACAGCCAACCACATCTGCTGCGGAGTCGGCTCACTCGGCGACTTCACCCGATACCGCCCATCCCGAGCCAGACGACACAAACCCCACGCCCGACGACCACTCACATGACACTCCCCGCGGATCTACCACCGAAAACAAGACTACGCCCCACCCTATGGCGCCTCCAACCGCTTCTTCGCCCTCCACTTCTGACAAGAAAGAACCCAAATCCGCACCGCATACACCCTCGCCTCGTCAAACCAATGGCACCCCTCTCACCACGCGCGCCTTGGACCGAGTCGCCGCGGCCTTGCTTGAGCAGACCCCTCGTCTCGCATACGCCGTTCAGGTCTCCCGCCTGATCGACGACCAATCCTTGCCCGCCGAGGCTCCTCCCGTAGCTCTCCTTGAAGCTGCACTGCTGTCCGACCGCCTTACTACCCCCGATGGCCTGATCGCATCCGAATTGAGCCGCACTCTTGAGCGAATTCCTGCCCCGGCTTCTTTCTCAGACTCGCCCGACCCCGTTCGCGATACGTGCATCATGCTCGCGCTTGCCGGGACGTTGCGTCCAACAGTGATCGCGCCACAGACGGGCGCATGGGCACTCTTGTCTGCCCTCAAACCAACCGACCGACTGGGACCTACTTACCGCTTCGCAAACGCTGTTGCCATGGAGAGCCAGAAACTCCAGGGAGTACGAATAGACCCGGGCGTTCTCCGCGGCGCTAGCTCAGAAACGGCCTGGACGGACCAACGTGATCGCCTCGTCATGGATGTCGAAGATTGGCGAGAGCGAGCACCTCATATGACTATCAAATATGCTCCTGCCACAACCGTGTGGCAACGCTGGCTAGGCTCCGAAGGCGTGATTGCCCAGATGTTGAACCAGATTACCGCTGACAGTGCGCACGAAGCACGCTTAGAAAATCTTATTGCTACGGTCGAAAACCGAAAGAGATTCAACGACCTTGTGAAGGACACCGATTGGAAGCACGTCGGCCGTCGCAAGGGTCAAGACATTCAAGCAAGGGCTCTTACTCAACTCCACGACCATGCCCTCCAAGCCGTCTCTTTCGCGCATCGCCATCTCAGCTTGCGGAGGTCGCGCCCCTCTCAGTCCAATTTCATCACACAGGCCCTATCGAATCTGCGCACCAGTGTCGCTCAGCTCGGACCGATCGCTTCCGCTGACTTATCCACCCTTGCAAGCACGGACGAGTCAATCCTCAGCGCAGCTGCGAATGTCGCTGCCTACGCTATTGAACGATTTAGCTACCTTCTCGACCACCCAATCACCGAAGAGCCCGATCCCTATGGCCTGTACGCATCCGCCATGTTTTGCTACCCCGAAATCTCCGTGAATGACGACGGAGTTCCCGCTTGCGATCATGCCATGGCCCTTGATACGCTCTTGTCTACCGAGCCTCAGACACTCACTTCTTCCTTTGACGTCCGTTTGCGGAACCGTGATTTCCATACCGCGCGCCGTATAATTGCTTGGCTGCAGTCCGACGCTGTTGACGACACCACCGATCTGCAGCACCGCTTGAATGCAGCGCTCGAATTGGAGAACCGGCAGCTCCGACACGAAATCGACGACACTCGCGCAAAGCTTGAGAGGGCCCGTGCTCTCGGGCACGTTTCCCCCACTGAACGCGACGACCATGACGCCGACTTGGTTGAAATGGAACGCCGCGTGCTCGCATCAGACACCGTCGACTATATGTCCGAGCGGTCTACTATTCGTACCATCGCGGACGAGATCGACCGAGCCCTGGATGTCCAGCGGCGCATGGCCACCGAAACCCTAACGGCCCTGGACTTAGCTTCTGATAGTGACGAATATCGCACAATTGCCCATTCGATAACAAAGGACGACATAGTCACCGCCAACGAACTCATCGATCGTGTCCGCAGTGGCGGCGCAACACCCGTTCAAGACCACCCGACCCAACACAGGGACCCGTTCCCCGATTTCTACCCCGCCCGCGCGGCCGCAATAGAGAACGCAATGGAGGAAGCGCCGAATCCGCGGATCGTCGTCGATCATATTGTGCGCGGCGATTCCTTTGGGGGCATGGCTTTTGGGAGCATCCCGGGCTCACAGCGCCAGTCCGCGAAGAGAATGCTCGATGCCTGGTTCGACCTCAAGCGCTCGGGTCGCCTCTCCAAATTAGCCACCGAGAAATTGACCATCCTTTTTTCCGAACTCGGCTTCATCGTTCAACGCGCAACGGTACGCCGCGACGAACGCAACTTTGGTGAGGCCTTGGTGCAGACCGTGCCCCTCGCCGATCGCGAGCGGTGCCCCGTCCCGGCATTCGGTTCTTTTGTAAACGGCAATTACCGGATCGTCTGCCTCTGGGGGCGCCCCACTGAGGAAGATATCCTCCAGCATGCAGAGGACAGCACGAGGAAGACGGCCACACTGGTACTGTACTTCGGACGCCTTACAAAGACACGGAGGGAGAACCTCGGTATCCTCGCACGGCGACGTTCGCAGACCATGATCACTATCGACGAGGTCTTGCTCGTTTTCCTCTGTGGTGAACGCGGCTCACGTACGCGTGTTCTGTTTTCGTGCTCAATTCCCTTTACGTATATACAGCCCTACGTCACTACTGCCGGCGTTGTGCCTCCCGAGGTTTTCTATGGACGCGAGCAGGAGATGCGAGACATTGCAGATCGCGCCGGTCCGTGCTTTCTCTACGGAGGCCGGCAGCTCGGCAAGACAGCACTCCTGCGCCACGTAGAGAGAACCTCCCATAGCCCCGAACACGGCACGTACGCTGTATGGATAGATCTCAAGGGCGAGGGTGTCGGTCACGACCGCGCAGTCGCGGACATATGGTCGTCCATTTGGCGCTCGCTCCGAAAGATAATGGTAATACCAGATGAACTTGCCGAGCCGAACCCCAACGTCAGACGACGCGTAGACCAATTCATCGACTATCTCTGCTCGGAATTCGAGCCATCTTCCGGACGGGCGCTGCTGCTACTGCTCGACGAAGCCGACAAGTTCTTGGAAGTCGATGCCCGAGAGGCGGAAGGGACATCCGGCACCGGTTACCGGGAGTCTTCCCGACTGAAGGCACTCATGGATCGCACTGAACGGTCCATCAAGGTCGTCTTTGCCGGCCTTCACAACGTGTTGCGAACCGTTGCGTATTCGAATCACCCTCTTGGCCACTTTGGCCATCCTATTCAAATCGGGCCGTTGTGGAACGCCGCTGATTCGCTGATTCGTCAACCCCTCCTTGCGTCTGGATATCACTTCCAAAACGCAAATCTAGTAGCGCGCATACTTGCTCAGACCAACTACTATCCGAATCTCATTCAGCTCTATGGTACCGAGCTTGTCAAGTCTATGTGTTCACGCCGTATCGCCGGCGCCCCATTGTACGACATCGACGAAGAGATGATCGATCATACGTACCTGAGAAACACCAACCTTCGTGAGATGCTCCGTTCCAGGTTTCATATGACTCTGCAGCTCGATCCGCGTTACGAGGTCATCGCCTACTCTATCGCTCACGAATGCGACGAGTACCACGGCGTTCTCACTAAGGGCCTCAGCTACCGGAGGATCGAAGAGCTCACGAGAAGCTGGTGGCCTCACGGCTTCGCAGATATGGAGCCCTTCACGGAACGATTCCGCTCCCTTCTCGACGAGATGGGGGGCCTCGGTGTACTGCGGAAAGTCGGCACAGGAAACTACACCCTCCGCAATCCTAACGTCCTCCTCCTGATGGGCACCACCGATGAGATCGCCGACAACCTGCTCCGGACTCGTGAACCGCCGCAGGAGTTCGAGCCCGATCTGTTTAGGGCGCGTGATCCACAGATGTCGGACGGCCCATCCCGGAGTCCGCTTACGTACCGACAGGAGGATCTTCTGCGCACGCGATCGAACGGTGTTTCGGTCATTTGCGGGCTCAAGGCCGCCGGCTTTGACAACGTACTTAGGTTTCTGAAGGCGCGCGCCGCAAGCGAATCGGTCGTAGAGCTCCACGGCATTGGAAGTCACACCCAGTTTGCCGCGGAGCTCAAGCGCCTCCGAAGCAAGAGGACCGCCAGCACGACCATCTACGTTATCGGTGAAAACCTCCCTTGGAGTGAGAGATGGGTTGAGGAGGCATTCGACCAGGTCGATTCCCTTCGGCGACGTGGACGCCGTGACATGAACGTACGCGTGCTATTCATGGCGGATCCGTTGCACTTCTGGAAGCTGCTTTCTGAGCTCGAACGATTCAATCACAACGGCCTACAGTGGACTGCCCTCCGCCCGTGGGGTGAAGGCTTTCTGCGGCAATGGATGGACGACGTCGGATTCAGTTCGGAAAAGCGGAAGCTGGTAATCGACACCACCGGCGGCTGGCCCGCCCTCGTCGAGAGGCTTCACGCTATCGAACGAGAGACCGGCGACTTGGACAGTGCCGTCGATCAATTCAACCTTCTCTTCGATAGTCTTCCGGAAGTGGGCCGGCTCATGGAAGCGTTTGCTATGGACCTAGATGGCCTTGGACTACAGAGGTCCGTTTTGACGAGGCTTGCGGAATTGGGGGAGCCGGCGGACTTCGAATTCCTTATGGAGCTAGCCGCGGACGAACAGATGGACGACGCATCGCTCCGAAAGACTCTGAGATGGGGACACACACTTCATCTGGTTCGCGCTGTCGGTCAGGACATCTGGGAACTTGACGAAACCGTTGGTCGTCTGCTAACGGCAACAAGTAAGTGACATGACTGACATGGAGAGATGACGGGTGGACATTTGGAGTCTACCACGCCCGTCTGTGTTCCTGGACCGCATGGAGGAAGCTATCAGGGAAGGCTCGAATGTAGTGGCTCGTTTCCCGGGATCCGTTCCCACCGGATTTGAACGCCGACTACGTGAGCGTCTGCATTCGCTTCTCGAGTGGAACGTCATAGTAGCGCCGCGATCTCTAAGTGATCCCGTAACGTGCCTCCGCGAGCATATCTGTCCAGATCTCAGCGCTCTGAAGGCTCGGAGCATGGCTGATCTAGCATATGCAGAAGAGTTTCAGGGCAGGCTCATATGGATCGAATGTATCGACCGTTCGGAGTGGAACCGATGGGCTTCTGCCTGCGCGGCGTACTCGAACGCCTGCCGGAACGTCGACCTTGTGTACAGGACCGTCTTTGTCGTCGTGCTCGAGGGTGACTTGGTTGCTGAGGGGTGTCCGGAGGAAGTAGCACTTGTACGTCAGGACTTTCGAAACGTCCTGACTGAGCTAGAACTGTTCATATACGCACTGTGGAAGACGTCCGATACCGCCCGGCCCGAACATCGAGCGCTTCTCGCACACACCGTATCCCAAGTTGCACAGTGGGATTGCTCCCTCGCCGACGACCTTCTCTCGCTACCTATAGACCAAGTCTTGGCACCCGCTGACGCGTTAGCGCGGTACGCAGGAGCCCGCGGATGGACTCCTGATACCCCCAGAAGTTGGGAGTACGGGACGCTCGACGGCCCCGCCGATCGACCCATCCTACATTCGGCAGTCCTATCGGTAGCGGGTGACTCCGCGACACTGCGCAGAAGAATTTGGGCGGCTCAGGCTGCGGTTCTGTTACCTTGTGTGGGGGAAAGACGTGTCGGACTAATTCCACGGTGTCGCCCGTATCTGAAACTTCCTGTAGAAACGGATGACGGGAAGCTCATCACCGACCCTTTCGACTTAGAGGTTGGCCAGCTAACATGGTGTCTCGACCGTAGCACTCCATCCGGGATAAGAAAGCAGTTACGATTCCTACGTGACGTCCGTAACAAGCTCGCACATTTGGAGCCTATTGACGCTTTGCAAGCCCTTAGTTCGGTTCTGTTTTTCGACAACTGAAGTGCGATGCACTCCTTTTGAGCGGATCTGGAACGGGAATAGCAATGGACAAGACTTCGAGGCACAAAGAGTAGTCATCAGCTTCATTCACGACGATCAGTACAAGGCGATCAGTAATTCTGAAAGACTGGTTCGTTGCCATTCGGGAACGGGGCTTGGTAGAGAGCGATGACGCGGAATGAGTTGACCGACCGCCTGAGCACGTACGAGTGGTCGAATGTCGAGTTCAAGGAGGCATGGAACGCAGCGCCCAAGAATGCGTACGAGACGGTTTCCGCGTTTGCCAACACCGCCGGCGGCTGGCTGATGTTTAGTGTCCGCGACCGCAACGGATCGCTCGAAATCGTCGGCGTCACGGAGTCGCCCCGGAGCGAGAAGCCAGTCTACCTCGACAACGACATCCGGCGCTCATTCATCCGGCGCGGCGCCGGCCACGAGCGTTGTACTCCGGCGGAGATCGAGCGGTTTCTGCGAGATGCCTCCGCAGACCGCTACGATGGCGAGACGCTGTCCGGGCTAGACGCCGAGGAGTTCTTCGACCCGGAGTCCGTGCGGTGCTACCGGCGCGTGCTCGACGAACGCAGCCCCGGCAGGCACGAGGGGCTGTCGGACGTGGAGTTCCTGAACGAATGGGGCTTCGTCGTGGAGCAGGGCGATCGCCTGGCGCTCACACGCGCGGCGACCCTCGTTTTTTGGTCGCGCGCGCCACGTACGCCGGATACTGCCGAGACCGGTCGTCGATTGCCAGTTCATCGACTCTCCGTTCCACTCGTGGTCGACCGACCGGCGATGGTACGATCGAATCGTAGTCGAGGAGAATCTCGTCCAGGCGTGGCTGACGCTGTCCGAGCGCTATGCGAAACACGCCGAACACCCGTTTGGCGTGGACGCGGCAACGCTCCGGCGGGATGACGATCCCCCCGACTACGTCTCGTTCGGCGAAGCGGCCATCAACCTGCTTATCCGTCAGGACTACGGCGATCACGGCCGCAAGGCGTCGATCAGGGTCTTCCGCGATCGGACGGTGTTCTGGAATCCAGGCGACTCCTTCGCCGCCACCGATGAGCTTCTGGACCCCACCGAGAAGGAGGTGCGCAACCCGGCGATCGTCGCCGCGTTCCGCCGGATCGGACTGAGCGAGCAGGCGGGGACCGGCGTACGCGCGATCTTTCAGGGCTGGCAGCGGCTTGGCGACGTTCCCCCGGTGATCGAGGACGACAAGGCGAAGAAGACATTCGGGCTTCTTCTGTTACGCGAGGAGCTGGTCAGCAGAGAGCAGCGGCTGCTGCAGCCGCAGCTCGGCGTGAAGCTCGGCGAGCCGCAGGCACGGCTCTTCGCCTTCGCGTGTCGCCGGCGCGGAGCCTCGCTCGCGGACGCGAATGCGGTGACGGGCCATTCGGGGCCGGAGGCTCGGAAGGTGCGGGACGCACTTACCGTGCAAGGACTCCTGGAGCCGTCGGGAGATACAGGCCGGTACGGCCTTACCGAACACATCAAGGGTAGCGTCGACGCTGCACAGCTTGGTCAGTCGACGAGTGACCAAGTCCGAGAGAGGGCCGAGGGCTTGGTCAGTGACCAACCCGGCAGACCTGACGCCCACTTGGTCACTCCCGCGCTGACCAACCTGACCGACGATCAGCGCGCGATTCTCACGCTGTGCGAAGTACCGCGCAAGCAAGCCGACCTCATGCGGGAGACCGGGCTCTCGCACCGTACGTTCTTTCGGCGTAAGCGGTTGGACCCTTTGCTTCGCGCCGGTCTGATCCGCATGACCCGCCCGGACGAGCCGAACCACCCGGACCAGGCGTACGTGGTGACCGAGGCAGGTCTCGCATTCCTGCACGAAGGGCGAACCGACGTCGGCCGCGAGGGAGATCCATGAGCCGCGGCTGCCACGTGCCGGGGTTGGTCACTGATCATCCGGGGTTGGTCACTGAGCAATCCCACTGCCGTGCGCCAACCTGGTCACTGTCTGCCCCTGACTCGGTCACGGTACGACTCCCCGGAGGCAATATGGATGGCTGAGCAAGAAGACCGCTCGCAGGAGAAGCTCTTCCGGACCGAACCAGTTCCCGGCAGGCCGGCAGCGGAAGACTGTTCGACGAACGTCCGGTCACGCCGGAGCCGGTGGAGTGCCTTGGCATGACGTTCGAGTCGGAAGACGCACGGCGCACATACTTCCTCGACCGCCTGAAGGAGAAGCTCGCGGATCTGCGGAAGCGCTCCGACTTCCCGGTCGGAGAGGACGACGACATCTTGCGCCTGTCCGACCCACCCTGGTACACCGCCTGCCCCAACCCGTTCCTGGCCGAGTTCGTCGGACACCATGGCCGTCCGTACGACCCGGACGAGCCGTACCACCGCGAACCGTTCGCCGTGGACGTGAGCGAAGGCAAGACCGACCCGCTGTACCGGGCGCACGTGTACCACACCAAGGTGCCGCACCGGGCGATCGTGCCCTCGATCCTGCACTACACCAGGCCGGGGGACATCAGCCTTGATGGCTTCTGCGGCACCGGCATGACCGGGGTGGCGGCGAAGTGGTGCGAACCCCCGCCGCGGTCGTACCGCTCCGAGATCGAGACACGGTGGCAGGAGCAGGGCCGGCTGGCGCCCGAGTGGGGTCCCCGCCATACGATCCTGGGCGATCTGTCACCCGCCGCCACCTTCATCGCCACCAACTACACGACGCCCTTCGACGTCGATGCCTTCGACCGGGCCGGCCGGCGCCTGCTCGACGACTTGGAAGCGGACATCGGCTGGATGTACGACACGCTCCATACCGACGACGGGACCGGGGGGCGGATCGACTACACCGTATGGAGCGAGGTGTTCTCCTGCCCGGAGTGTGCGGGCGAGGTCATGTTCCTTCAGGAGGCGCTCGACCGGGAGAGCACGCGCACCCGTGATCGGTTCCCCTGGTCCGCACTGCTCGGTCGTATTGTCGAACCAACCCCGCCGGCCCCTCAGGGAGGTTGGTCACTCCGTGAGTGACCAACCTGGAGCGGAGCGCCGGCCGGCTGCGTGAGGTGCTGACTCAAGGCCGATCTGGTGACCGTCGTCCCTGGGCCGGTAACCTGAAGGGCGAGAACTGACGATGATGTACCGCGACTTGGTCCAGGAGTAGCGCCGTATGAAACGCAAGCTGCCGCTCGGCATCCGGACCTTCCGGCGGATGCGAGAAGAGAACCGCTACTACGTGGACAAGACCGCCTTCTGCTGGCGCCTGGTGGAGGAGGGCGACCGCTACTTTCTCTCGCGGCCGCGGCGGTTCGGCAAGAGCCTGCTCGTGGACACTCTGAAAGAGCTGTTCGAGGGCAACGAGCCGCTGTTCCGGGGCCTGTACGTGCACGACAAGTGGAAGTGGTCGGTGCGCTACCCGGTCGTGCGGCTGAGCTTCGGCAGCGGGACCTTCCGCAAGCCTGACCTCGTGGAGGAAGCGGCGGCGGCCCAGCTCGAAGAAATCGCGGCGCGGGCCGGCGTCGCGAACCCCGGCGGCAGAGCCCCGGTGCGTTTTCGCCGCCTGCTGGAGGCGCTGTGCGATCAGGCCGGGCAAGCGGGTCGTGGTCCTCGTCGACGAGTACGACAAGCCGATCCTGGACGCGATGAAGACGCCGGAGACCGCCGAGGCCAACCGCGACGACCTGCGCGGGCTGTACGCGACCATCAAGGACGCCGACGCCTACGTCAGGTTCGCGTTCCTCACCGGGGTGAGCCTGTTCTCCGACCTCAACAACCTCACCGATCTGACGCTGGACCGCCGCTACGCGAACATCTGCGGGTACACCGACGCCGACCTCGACACGGTGTTCGCGCCGGAGCTGACCGGACTCGATCGCGAAGAGATCCGCCGCTGGTACAACGGCTACAACTGGCGAGGCGACGAGAACGTATACAACCCGTTCGACGTGTTGCTGCTGTTCAGCAAGCCGGAGTTCGGCCCGTACTGGTTCGAAACCGGCACGCCGACGTTCCTGATCGAGACGCTGCTGCGGCGGCAGGTGGACATCCCCTCCCTGGACGGCTTGCGGAGCGACGACGCCTTGCTGTCGAGGTTCGACGTGCGTGACATGGAGCCTAAGGCGCTGCTGTTCCAGACCGGCTACCTGACGATCCGCGGCGAGGAGCGCGCGTTCGACGGCACGCCTCTCTATCGCCTGGGGTACCCGAACCACGAGGTGCGCCGCAGTCTGAGCGCGAGCCTCCTGGCGGTGCGCTTCGCCGGCGACGTGTTCCTGTTCGAGTTCAAGGTCGTGGAGCAG
>JAPOQV010000201.1 GCA_026710565.1 Spirochaetaceae bacterium
CACCAGTCCGGCGAGCGTCAGCGGCGCGTCCCACCGCGTGTCGCCGTTGTACACCACCACGTGCAGCACCGGATCGGCCCGATCGCCCTTGCTCCACGTGGTGCGGTCACGGTACAGCCGCTGGTAGAGCCGCGCGTCGCAGACGAGCCGACCGCGAGGCGGAGCACGAACCGGTCGTCGAGCATCGCGTGGGTGAGGTAGAGGGCACCCGACTCGTTGAGCCGGTTCATCAGGGACTCGTTGAACGCGTCGCCTGCGCGGCGGCGGAAGCACACCAGCCCCCCTGACAGGGGCGCGGCGAGCTCGAACTCGCGCCAGTCGATTGACGGCGCCACCATATGGTGGCGTCCGTTCGGTGTTTCCTGTCGTACTACCCCAGGATCAGCGTTGGAGTCGGCCAGGGGCAGAAGCTCGATGCCTTCACGGTACTCGCGGCGGTCGCCGCCGAACAGCAGCACGCACCGTGCCATCGGGTAGTCGATTCGGAACTGCTTGAGGGCGTGGAGGTCGGCGCGCCGGATCGTGCGGGTGCGCTTGACTTCGATCGCGATCAGGCCGTCGCCGCCGTAGGCGATGAAGTCCACCTTCGTACCGGACGCGGTGCGCCAGAAGAGGAGATCCGATCTGCTTGCCGAAGGCGCAGCGCTCCATGACCTCGCGCACGTTGGGGGAGAAGTCGCGGATGTAGGCGCGGAGGTTCTGTCAGGGGGAGGATGACCTTGCGGTACTCGTTTCGCTTGTACGGGCCTCGCAGAAGGTTGCAGATGCTCCAGATGAAGTTGGCTAGTTCGGCGTACGTCCGCGTGCCCCGTCTCGTGGACGGTCGAGGCAGGCACGCCGGCCGGGTTCGGCGATACTATCGTTCGAGCAGAGAGGTGCGGTATGGCGGAAGAGCAACATCGCAACGGCGCCGCGCCGGGGGAGATCCAGGACATCCGCGGCGAACACGCCGCACGTTGGCGGGAGATCGACCGTGAGATGAAGGAAACCGATCGGCGACTGCAGCAGACCTACGAGCTGTTCGTCAGCGAGTGGGACAAGCTGATCGAAGCGCTCGCCAAGCGCGACCTGATTCCACTTCTGAATAGCCGCGGGATCGAAGTGGACCATGTATCCAGACACCACGAGCGGAACTACGGCGGGCGTCGTTGGGACATCGACATCGTCACCGTCAACAGCCGCGAGGTGCTGGCCGTTCTCGTGAGAACGACGCTGAAGAGAGACGGTGTCGATGAGTTTCTGGACACCTTGCGGCACGTCGACGAGCTGATGCGAGAGTATGCGGGGCGAGCCTTCTACGGGGCGGTCGCCTACCTGCAAGCTGACGAATCCGCCGATGCGTACGCGGAACGCCAGGGGCTGTTCGTGATTCGGGCGACGGGCAGCAGCACGAGCATCACGAACCACGAGAACTTCCGGCCGCGCATGTTCGGGGGCGGCGTGCGGTCCTCGGGACTGGAGGCGCGCTCGTGACTCTCGGCCAGCGGCTTCAGCCGCTCCATGTGGGCCGGACGGCAAGATCCGGGGCGTAGGGATGCTGGGCCGGGGCTACGAGTCCGCGCGGCTCACGCGGGCCAGGAAGTCGGCAGTCGTGGCGCAATCCACAATCCACTCGCCTGCTTCGGCGAGGCGATCCGCGTCGGTCACGCCAGAGAGCACCGCCGACAGCCGCTCCGCCGCCGCCGGACCGAACCGGTGTTCCGCCAAACGGTGCAGCAACGCCCTCTGCCGTTCGATGCCCTGCTCGATACCCCGTTCCAGGATTTCCGCTTCCCAGCGATCGATCAACACGGCGCATCCCTCCTCGTACTCACGGATCGACGGCAACTCGACACTACCCCAGGATCAGCGTGGAGTCCGCCAGTGCCTCGGCCAGGGGCAGGAGCTCGATGCCGTCACGGTGTTCGCGGCGGTCGCCGCCGAACAGCAGCACGCACCGCGCCATCGGGTAGTCGATTCGGAACTGCTTGAGGGCGTGGAGGTCGGCGCGCCGGATCGTGCCGGTGCGCTTGACCTCGATCGCGATCAGGCCGTCGCCGCCGTAGGCGACGAAGTCCACTTCCGTGCCGGACGCGGTGCGCCAGAAGAAGAGATCGAGCTTGAGCGAGCGGTAGGCGATGGCGGCGCGCAGCTCCTGGTAGACGAGCGTCTCCAGCGCGGGGCCGTCGATCTCCTCCGGGCTGTCGAGCGGACCCGTTGGCCTGATCGCCCGGTAGACGCCCGTGTCGAACAGAAAGAACTTCGGATGGGCGGTCATACGGCGTTTGGCTCGCTTGGTGAAGACCGGGACCCTGGTCGCGATCAGCAGGTCTTCCAGCAGGTCGAAGTAGGCGGCGGCCGTCTTGCGGTCCACCCCCACGTCGCGCGCCACCTCGGACACGTTGAGGGGCGCCGCCTGCGAGAAGCTGGCGCTTTCCAGGAACCGGCTGAACGCGGCGAGGTTGCGGGTGCGTCCTTCTTCGAGCACCTCCTGGCGGAGGTAGTTCTCGACGTACGATGCCAGGTACGAGGCGGGGTCCGGCTGGGTGTACACCGACGGAAGCTGGCCGTGGATCAGCGCCCGCTCCAACGCGAAATCGCTGCCGGCTTCGGCCGCCGTCAGCGGATACAGGTGACGGGTGCGCGCTCGGCCGCCCAGCAGGTTGACGCCCCGCCGGCGCAGACTGCGAGCGCTCGACCCGGTCAGGATGAAGCGCAGCCCTGCCGTCTCGATCAGCCGGTGGACCTCGTTGAGGACCAGAGGCGTCCGCTGCACTTCGTCGACCACAACCCATCCGTCATGGCCGGGCGGGATCAGGTCCCGCAGCCGTTGCGGCCGCGCCAGCAGCTCCAGGTACAGGGCATGGTCGAGCAGATCGAGGTGGACCGCATCCGGGAACCGCTGCCCGAGCAACGTGGTCTTGCCGGTCCCGCGGGGGCCGAACAGGAAGAAGCTCTGGCGGCCGGTGGAGGGGATCTCCAGAGATCTGGGATACATGCTCTCATTTTACGACGTAAAACGGGAGTTACAATCCCGAAATGCAGCAATTGAGCAGCGCTGCCGGGTTTCGGTAAGCGCCGACCGGCGGCTTCTCTATTCCCGAGCGACTATCGAGACAGCTTCGATTGCTGGACGGCGCCAGAAGCGATGCGGATGTCCGGGACGTTGCTGTGAGCAGAGAACGGTGAGCACAGGCGGACCGGTGGCTCAAGCTCATCTTGCGCCGCATGGGTACGCCGGTGGCTTCGGCGGCAGTGTGATTCGCGGAGAGGCAGGGCATGGCTGACGACGGACATCACGACGAGGCTTCCCCGCAGGAGGTGTGGGCAATCCTCCGGGAGCTGTCGGCAAGCCAGCGCGAGACCGACCGCGCCGCGAGGTGAAGACCACGTTGAAGGTGCGCGACGTCGATCACTTTCTGGACACCCTGCGTCACTTCACCGAGCTGATGCCGGAGTACGCCGACCGCGCCGTCTATGGGGCGGTGGCCTACCTGAAGGCGGACGAGTCTTCCCACACGTATGCGGAACGACAGGGACTGTTCGTGATTCGGGCGACCGGCAGCAGCACG
>JAPOQV010000202.1 GCA_026710565.1 Spirochaetaceae bacterium
CGGCTCGCCGCGCTGTTCGCCGACCTGGTCCGGCGGGCCGGTCTGGCTCTGACGATCGACGCGCCGCCACGCCTGCTGGCAGCCGCACGCACCCGCGCCCCCGGTGACGGCGGCGACGGCTCGCGCATCGACGTCCACCTGTACGAGCGGATGCTGCCGCTGCTCCCGTGGGACCGCCAGCACCCTGACGTGCAGACCTGGGGCGCGCTGGACCCGCCGACCGCGTTCCGGGACGTCTCCATCACGCTGCACGAGGGCCGGATCGCCCGCGCGCGGCTCCCGCTCTCCGGGCGCGAACTGTCGATCGAGGACGGCACGGTCGTCGTTCCGGAGGTGGTCCTGCACGAGGTGGTGGAGATCACCCTCGCTCCGTAGCGGCCGATGACGCCGGATTGTCGGATCGCGGTCACCGCCGACCGGTTGCCCGGTCGGATCAGCCCGTTCCACTACGGCCAGCTCTTCGAGTACCTGTGCGAGTTGGTGCCCTCGCTGTACGGGGAGAAGCTCGACGACCCCGGCTTCGAGGGCATCGTGCCGTGCGCCGCCCACTTCCTCCCGGGAGCCGACCGGCAGCCCAGGCCATGGCGGCTGACCGGAGCCGTCCAGCGCGGCGCGTTCGACCTTGACGGCGAGGAGCCCTTTGCCGGCACCTGTTGCGCCAGGATCACCATTCGCGGCCACGACCCGGCGCCGGTGGGCGTTGCCCAAACCGGGATCGCCGTCCGCGCCGGCGCGCGCTACCGATTCGCCGTCTCCGCCCGCTGCCGCGGCCTGACCGCCGGGGTGACCGTCCGCCTGACCGACGCAGGCCGCGTGCTGGCGGCCCGGCGCTTCGACGCGGTCGGCGCGGATTGGTCGCGGCTTGCGGCCGAGCTGCGCGCCGAGGGTGCCGCCTCCGACGCGACGCTGGAAATCGTCACCCGCGGTCCCGGCACGCTGTGGCTGGACGCCGCCAGCCTCAGCGGCACCGACACCGTGGACGGCTGGCGTCCCGACGTCGTCGCCGCGCTCCGCGCCCTGCGCCCCGGCATGCTGCGTTTCGGCGGCACCACCATCCGCAAGCACTTCGAGTGGAAGGACGGCACCGTGCCGCCCGACCGGCGCGCCCCGTTCCGGGACGCCGGCGGCAGCACTCAGCCGGGCAACGTAGGCGCCGACGAGTTCCTGGACCTGTGCCGGGCGATCGGCGCGGAGCCGCTCATGTGCGTCCGCTTCAGCGACCGGCGGCCGGCCGACGCAGCCGAGCTGGTCGAGTACTGCAACGGCGGCGCGGACACCCGCTGGGGCGCACGGCGCGCCGCGCTGGGCAGGCCGGCGCCGCACGGCGTGCGCTATTGGCAGATCGGCAACGAGGTCCGGGGTGAGGCATACGAGCGCGGACTGCCGGCGTTCTGCCGCGCCATGCTCGCCGCCGACCCGGGCATTCGGCTGCTCTCCTCCAACCCCACCGCGGGCGTGCTGGCCGGCGCCGGCGGGCACCTCAGTCACACCTGCCCGCACCTCTACCACGGCGCCGACCTGCAGCGCTGCGCCGCCGAGCTGCGCGAGCTGGAAGCGCTCATCGTCCACCATGCGCCGCAGCGCCCGGACCGCGCCGTGAAGGTGGCGATCACCGAGTGGAACGCCTCCAACCCCGACTGGGGACCGGGCCGCGGCGAGCTGATGACGCTGGGAAACGCGCTGGCCTGCGCGCGCTTCCACCACCTGCTGCACCGAAACGCGGCGCTGGTGGGGATCGCCTGCCGGTCGAACCTGGCCGACAGCTTCTGCGGCGGTGCGATCGAGACCGACGCGGGCCGCCTGTACTGCCGGCCCGTCTACTACGTGCAGCAGCTCTACGCCACGCTGGGCGGGCGCCTGCCGCTCGCGTGCCGGACATCGGCAACGGCGCCGGACGTGAGCGCCGCCCTGACGGAAAACGGCGAAGACCTGATCGTCCACATGGTGAACGACAGCAACCGGGATCGACGCTGCACGATCGACGTGTCCGCGGTGACGCCCGATCCCGGCCCGGCGGACGCCTGGCAGGTGGCCGACACCCGGCATGCCGGCAGCGCGGACGCGATGAATTCCTTCGACGACCCGGAACGGGTCAGGACCGAGGTGATGCCGGTCGCCGGTGCGCGACCGATGCTCGACTGCGAGCTGCCGGCGCTGAGCGTCACCGCGCTCTCCGTGCGCCGATCGGCCCGCGCCCGATCCCCTTGACGCTCAGCGATTGGTCGTACAACTGTAATGCGCATGAGGATGATCGCGTCGCGCGCACTCGCGGCGAAACCGGGCAGGGTCTGGGAGGACCTCGATCGAGAGGGAGCCGTCGTGATTACCAAGGACGGGCTGCCGCGCAGCATCATGGTCCCGACGAGCGACGCCACGTTGCTGGAGGACATGCAGGAACTGGTGTTCGCGCGAGCGCGCAGGTCCGTGCGGGAGATTCGATCACACGCCCGCGAGGCTGGTACCGAAGGTCTGACCGGCGCAGACGTCGAGCAGGCGATCATGGAGGCGCGGCGCGAGCGCACCCGCACCGCTGGAGGTGATTGAGCGGAGCGAGCCTCCCGTCTGGCTTCTGGACACCAACGTCCTCGTCTCCGGACTTCTGTCTCCGTTCGGGCCGCCCGGGCGGCTCGTCGACGCGTTGCTCGCCAGGCAGCTCATGATCGCGATCGGCGACAGGATCGAGGCCGAGTATCGCGATGTGCTTGCGCGGCCCCGCCTGGGCATACCCGCGGTTCGGCGTGCCGCGGTTCAGGCGATCTTCCAGTTTCAGTTCCACGTGACCGCCTCGCCGTGGTCCGGCTCCGCCCCGCCCGACGAGGATGACATCATGTTCCTGGAGGTCGCACTGCAGACCTCGGCGCGGACGCTGGTGACCGGAGACCTGAGTCACTTCCCGGCCGGCTGCCGCGGGCCGGTGGTGGTGTTGTCCCCGCGAGATGCGTGGGAACGGTTTGTCGGCATCGGCCTGCGCGCGCCCGGCGGCGATGTACCATGACGGCGGCCCGACCCATGAACGCCGACCTTCATACCGCCCGCGCGCGCCGGGCCCGCACGCTGGCCGAAGCGTACCAGCGGCGCCGGCTGCGAAAGCCGGCGGTGCAGGTCACTGCGTTCGCCCTGGGGCTCGTCTCCGTCGCGATCAACTGCAACCTGCTGCTGCAGGGCACCGACTACCTGATCGACGCCCGCGACCTTGTCGGCCGGTTCACGCTGTTGACCCTTCAGACCTCCTACCGGCAGCGCCTGTTCTGGGGCTTGCTCCTGCCAAGCGTACTCGGAGCGGGCTGGCTGGTGTCGCTGCTGGTCATCGGTCGCGCCTACGCCGGCTATGCCCTGCATCGTCGCTGGTGGGAGTCTCAGACCGGATCGACCCCGTACTCGTGGCTGTCGCCCGGGTCGGGCTACCTGGTGCTGGCGTCGCGCTTTCTGTTGGTCACCGCCATGCAGGGCGTTGCCGGCCTGCTGATCGTGCTGGTGCGGCTGCTGTCGGTGCCCGCGGTGCTCATCGCCGCCGAGGAGCTGTCGCTGGCGGTACTGGTGTACGCGAGCGGCGGTGCCGCCGCTATTCTGGCACGGATACCCGTCCGCCGCCGCCTGGACGCCGCGGTCCGGCGCCGCGGCGAGATCGCGACGGCACGAGGAGGAACTCGATGACGATCTGTCTGATCGGAGCGTTCGACACCAAAGGGGCCGAATACGCCTTCGTCCGCGACCGCATCCGGGATGGCGGCCACGGCGTGCTCACCGTCAACACCGGTGTGCTGGGCACCACCGACCTGTTCGGCGTGGACGTGGAGGCCGACGAGGTCGCGCGCGCAGGCGGCACGGAGCTGGAGCGGCTACGCGAGCGGCGCGACCGCGGCGAGGCGATGCGGGGGATGACCGCCGGCGCGCCGGCCGTGGTTGCGAGTCTCCACGAGCGCGGCCGCATCGACGCCGTGCTCGGCATGGGCGGCACCGGCGGCACGACGGTCGTCACGGCGGCCATGCGAGCGCTGCCGCTGTCCGTGCCTTCGGTATGCGTCTCGACCGCCGCCGCCGGGGACGTCGGCCCCTACCTCGGCACGCGCGGCATCACGATGATCCCGTCGATCGTCGACGTCGCCGGCATCAACCGCATCTCCCGGATCGTGCTGACGCGGGCCGCCGCCGCGGTGTGCGCGATGGCCTCCTCGTCGCCCCCGGCTGATGAGACGGACCGGCCCGTGATCGCCGCGTCGATGTTCGGCAACACCACCGAGTGCGTGGACGCCTGCCGGGAGCGGCTCACGGCGCAGGGCTACGAGGTGCTGGTCTTCCACGCCACCGGCACCGGCGGCCGTACGATGGAGAGCCTGGTGCGCGACGGGCTGGTCGACGCCGTGCTCGACATCACCACCACCGAGTGGGCGGACACCGTATGCGGCGGCGTGTTCGACGCCGGCCCCGAGCGGCTGGACGCGCCGGGGCAGATGGGGATCCCCCACCTGGTCGTCCCCGGCTGCGTGGACATGGCCAACTTCGGCGCCATGGACACCGTCCCCGAGCGCTACCGGGAGGCTGGGCGCACCTTCTACGAGTGGAACCCGTCGGTGACCCTGATGCGCACCGACGCGGAGGAGAACCGGCGCATGGGCGAGGTGTTCGCGCGCAAGGCCACCGCCGCCACCGGCCCGGTCGCCTTCCTGGTGCCGCTCCGCGGCGTCTCCATCCTGGACGGCGACGGGCAGCCGTTCTGCGACCGCGCGGCTGACGCCGCGTTCGTGGACGCCCTCAGATCCGGCCTGCGCGACGACATCGTCGTGGAGGAGCTGGACGCCAACATCAACGATGCAGCCTTCGCCGACCGAGCGGTGGCGATGATGCTCGACCTGGTCGCCCGCGGGCGGGGATAGTCACGCCATGGCATTCACCAGGCAGCAGATCCTCAAGCGGCTGCGCGGCCGCGTCGCCGCCGGCCAGCCGATCATCGGCGGCGGCGCCGGCAACGGCATCAGCGCCAAGTGCCAGGAGGCCGGCGGCGTCGACCTGCTGGTGATCTACAACTCCGGGCGCTTCCGCATGAACGGGCGTGGATCGCTGGCCGGCTGCATGCCGTACGGCGACGCCAACGCGATCGTGATGGAGATGGCCGGCGACGTGCTGCCGGTGGTACCCGACACGCCGGTGCTGGCCGGCGTCTGCGGCACCGACCCGACGCGCCTGATGGACCGCTTCCTGCGCCAGGTGCGGGACACGGGCTTCTCCGGCGTGCAGAACTTCCCGACCGTGGGCCTGGTCGACGGACTGTTCCGCGCCAACCTGGAAGAGACCGGCATGGGTTACGCGCTGGAGGTGGAGATGGTCGGCCTGGCGCGCGAGCTGGACCTGTTCACCTCGCCCTATGCCTTCGATGCGGACGAGGGCGCCGCCATGGCCAAGGCGGGGGCCGACGTGGTGGTCGCCCACATGGGACTGACCACCAAGGGAACGATCGGCGCGGCGACGGCGCTGGGCCTCCCGGAGTGCCCGGCCCGTATCCAGGCGATCGCCGACGCCGCGCACGCGGCGCGCGACGACGTCATCGTCCTGTGCCACGGCGGCCCGATCGCCATGCCGGAGGACGCGGAATACGTGCTGCAGCGAACCACCGGGGTGGACGGCTTCTACGGCGCCTCCAGCGTCGAACGCCTGCCGACCGAGGTGGCGATCACCGACCAGATGAAGCGCTTCCGAGCCATACGGAGCCGGTAGCGGGCACGCCAATCCCTGGTTACCGACCTGGACTGATGCAACCCCACCTCATCCGTCCGCGGGAACTCGACACCCCCGACCTGGACTGGACCGGTCGCTGGCGCGGTGTGGACATCTGGCGGATGCTCACCGCGGCGCGGCACGGCGACGCGGGGACGCTACGGACAGCGCTCCAGGCGGATGCGACGCTGGCAGACGCCGAGTTCTGGTACATGACGCCGCTCCACTTCGCCGTGCGCGAAGGGCACATGGGAGCCGTCCGGGCGCTGGTGGATGCCGGCGCGGATCTTACCTACCGCAACGCGCTGTACGGCAACGACACGCTGCTGCAGATGGCGCTGGACCGGGGACACGAGGAGGTGGCCGCCTACCTGCGCCAGCACCTCCGCGCGCGGGCAGCGTCCTCAGGATCCCGCCACCCGATCCATGACGCGATCGAGGCGGGCAACGTCGAACTGGTGCGGGAGCGGCTGGCGGCGGAAGCGTCCGCCGCGAACGCCGGCGACCACCTGGGGCGGCGCCCCCTGCACTACGCGGTGCAGACGGGGCGTGCCGACCTGGTCGACCTGCTCCTGGAGCACGGCGCGGATATCGACGCGGTCGGCTTCTCCGCCGATGACCGGATCGGAGTCGATGGTTTTCGCCCCGTGGCGGTCGCGCTCTGGCACCACCCGCTACGCCAGCGGAACGACTACGCCATGGCACGCCATCTGCTGAAGCGCGGCGCCCGCTATTCCATCACCATCGCAGCGGCCCTGGGCGATGCTGCCCGGGTGGCCGAGCTGTTGCGCGGCGATCCGGCGGCCGCAGACGAGGCGGAGCCGTCCGGCAAGCGGCCGCTGTCCGCGGCGGCCGAGCGCGGACATGCGGAGATCGTGCGCATGCTGATCGATGCCCGCGCCGACCCCAACCTTCCGGAGGGCAGGCTCTGCCCGCACGGCTACGCGCTCTGGGCGGCCGCGCGCAAGGGCGACCGCGACGTCGCGGAGCTGCTGCTGGAAGCCGGCGCCAATTCCAACGCAAGCGTCGAATCGTCCGGGAACCCGACCGAATCGGCTTCCGATGCCGAGATGCGCGCGCTACTGTACCGCTACGGTGGGCGAATGCGGCTGTCGTCGCACTTCCATCAGGGCAACGTCGACACGATCGCGGCGCTCCTCGACGCGAAGCCGGAGCTGTTCGACGAGCACGCCGCCGAGCAGGGGTTCACCCACTGCGTGTCGGCCGGCCATGAAGCGATGCTGCTCCTGCTGCTGGCGCGCGGGCTGCGCGTGCCGCCCGTGGTCACCTACTGCCAGAGCTACCTGTGGCGCTCCGTGCCGCTCGCCCGCGTGTTGCTGGAGCACGGCATGGATCCCGACCTGCCCAACTGGCAGCAGATCCGGCCGCTGCACCACATGGCGGGGCGCGGGCAGATCGAGCAGGCGAAGCTGTTCCTGGAGTTCGGCGCGAATGCCAGCGCCGTGGACGAGGAGTTTCGCTCCACCCCGCTGGGCTGGGCAGCACGTTGCGGACAAACCGAGTTCGTCCGCTTCCTCCTGGATCATCTGACTCGGGTCGGGGCCGATGCTGCCGCGCCGGCAGTCCCGGCGTGGGCGCAACCGGCGGCGTGGGCGCGGCGCCGAGGCCACGATGACGTCGTCGCCCTGCTGGAGCAAACGTCAGCCAGCGGTAATCATTGAAACAGGTCCTCGAGGGCGTTCCGCTGAACGAAATGCTTCTCGGGATTCTCGCGTACCAGCTCGGCCGGCACGTAAATCCGGTACTCAGGCCTAATCACCTGTGTTTGAAGTGCCACCTTGCGGCCAGTCCCAGTGCACCAGGTCGTCGCTCCAGGCGAGGCCGAGCGAGGCATGCCCATGTACCTCCCGCAGTGCGCAGCCCGCAGGACTGCTGCCGTGGAAGAACATCAAATAGCGCCCGATCCCCGGCTCGGCGCGCAGGTCCAACACGTGGCCGGCGGTGATGCGCCCCTGGGCCCACGGCCACTCGTGCTGCCCCAGGGTGAGCAGGCCGTGGTCCGTCCACCGCTCCAGGTCGCGCGAGCGCTTGACGCCGATGCCGTCGGCGGGGGAGTGGAACATCGTGTACTCGCCCTTCTCGGCCAGCAGGCACACGTTCTCTCCGGCATCGAGGCGGCCGCCATAGGTCCAGTGCCGCAGGTCGCGCGACCACGAGCGGCTGGCGCCGTTCTGCTTGTAGAAGCACCACCACGTGCCCGGTTCCGCCTGGTCCTCGATCAGGTAGGGGTCGATCATCCGCCCCATCTCCTCCCGAACCACCTCCGGACCCTTGACCCGCAGCAGCTCCGGCTCCGACCACGCGGCAAGATCGCGACTGTGCATGGTGAATATGCGCGCGGTGTGGTCGGCCGGCCCGCCGTCGCGGCTGGGGTAGGTCTGCAGGCACATCAGCCAGCGGTCACGGTAGCGGATCACGTTCCCGGGGCTGGAGTAGTTGAGCGCCCGGTCGCGCGCGGTCACGTCGCGTGGCTCGCTCCAGGTGATCAGGTCGCGGCTCTCGATGACCGCCGTGGCCGCGCTCCAGCTCGAGTCGGCCGCTCCGCGAATGCTGCTGTGCCACACCCGGAACACGCCGTCGTGATAGTGCCCGCAGGGGTCGCGGTGCGCCTGCTGCGGGCTGCCGCGCAGAATGATCGGGCTCGGGATGGCGGTGAAGTCGATACGGGCAGGCGCACGCCCTCCTATGGAGAAAAGGTGAACGAGTACAACTGCGCCCCGCCGTAGAGGTGGAAGCGCAGGCGTATCGGCCCCACGCCCACCCCGGCCAGAGTCCTGTGCTCCCGCCACGCCACAGGAGCCGCGATCGAGTCGGCCATCAGCGGGCGGGCATCGGCGGCGCTGTAGCCGGGGATCGGCCGCAGGGTCCGGGCGTCGAGCACCTCCACCTCGATCCAGTCCCGCCACGGGATGGCGTGATCGAGGTTGACCGTGAGGCGCACCACGCCGCCGTCGGCGACCTCGATCGGCTGCGTGGTGACCTCGCCCGGGGCGATGGGATCGGCCGCCCGCAGGCTGGCGAAGCCGTCCTTGCGCAGCGTGGCCAGTCCCGTGCAGACGCGGCCTGACGCCGGTCCGGTAAAGGTCGCGGCGGAGTTCTCGTTGAGGCCCGTGTAGAACAGCAGGATCCGGTCCTCGTGCTCGATGGCGCTGCCTCCGCCCAGCACCAGGAATCCGGAGTCCCACTCGCCTCGGTCTCCACGGGCGACGACCGGCACGCGCGGCTGCACGCGCTGAAACGGCCCGAGCGCGGAGGCGCTCACCGCAAGCCGGATGTCTCCGGTATAGATGCCGTACGCGTCGGCCGCCGGCTCGTCGGGCAGCTCGCCGCGGCGCAGCGCCATCCTCGCCTTGATCCGGTCCTGGCGGGTCAGGTTCAGAGCACCCTGTTTCGTGTAGCCCAGGTGGCCATGGAATGGCCGGTAG
>JAPOQV010000203.1 GCA_026710565.1 Spirochaetaceae bacterium
CCCCTGCTGTTGGGGAAGAGCGGAAGAGGCGGTTCTGCACGGCAGGCGGGACACCACTTGGTGTGGTCGCTCTTCGCTGATGGTCCCGACCGGCGACGCGACTTCCTCTGGCGGGAGATGGAGGGGGGAACGTTCTTCATTCTGTCGGTCCGCCCGCCGGAAGATCACCATGGGCTGTTCGAGATTGCGGAGCCCAAACCCTTCGTCCCCGCGATCGAGTCGGGTGATCGATTGAGCTTCACCCTGCGCGCCAATCCGATTGTGCGCCGTCGTGTTTCAGGGCGGCGTCGTTCGGTTAAGCACGACGTTGTGATGGATGCCCTGCGGTCCCACGCGAGCGGAGACCGCGACGAACCCCGAGTCGCCGCCGTGCACAGGGAGGGCCTTGCGTGGCTCGAACGCCAAGGTGTGCCGTCCGGTTTCGCGGTCGAGCCGAACAGCGTGCGGGTGGACGGGTACCAGCAACACCGTATCGGCCGCAGCGGAGCTGCCGGCTCGATGTCGTACTCCACCCTGGACTTCGAGGGCGTCCTGACCGTTCGCGACCCGGGCGCGCTGCTGCCCGCGATCGCCCGGGGCTTCGGCGCATCCAAGGCATACGGCTGCGGACTCATGCTCATTCGGCGCGCGTGATCGCGAACAAGACCGGCCGGCGAGCACGTCATGGAATGGAAGGATGTCCGAGGCCGGATCGCGACGGGGGATGCGCACACGGAGTTCAATCGGGGGCTCAGGGACCTGTCCACGATCGGGCGGGCGATGTGCGCCCTTGCGAACCCCGAGGGTGGCTTGATCGTCGTCGGCGGCAGGAACCAGGAGCGCCTGACCTCGTTTCTGCAAACAGGTCGGCAGCGCGCCGGTTCACGCCTGTACGGGGCGTTTCAACGGCACCGAGCCGGACCTCCTCAATGATGTACGCAATCGATTCGTTCGCATGACGTTCCGCGTCAATTCCGTTGCGGGCGAGGGGTGGCCTCTGTGACCGGACTCGCCGCGACGAGCGTTCGTGGCGTGGTGGGGCGGCTCTTCCTCGCCCGGCTCAAAGCGCCGGCCGGCACTGTCCGTTCGGCGGACCGGCCCGATCGAGCCGGGATGGGTCATGGGTCGTCCCTACGCGCGCTGGCCGGATTGCGATGAGGACAACCCCCGGTATCGCGCCGGCGCGCCCCATTCCCATCAAGGACCGGGCATCCATTCTCTTCATCGAGAAAGGCCGTCTTGATGTGGTCGATGGCGCGTTCGTGGTCGTCGACAAGAACGGAGCGCGCATCCACATACCGGTCGGCGGACTTGCCTGCCTGATGCTCGAGCCTGGTGCCCGCGTGTCCCATGCAGCGGTGGCGCTCGCGGCGCGGGTGGGTTGCCTGCTGGTCTGGATCGGCGAGGCTGGTGTGCGGCTCTATTCAGCCGGTCAGCCGGGCGGCGCGCGGGCCGACCGCCTGCTGCATCAAGCGCGTATCGCCCTGGATCCGGACGCCCGCCTCAAGGTCGTCCGCAAAATGTACGACATGCGTTTCGGCGAACCCGCGCCGCAGCGACGTTCTGTCGATCAACTGCGAGGTATCGAAGGTGCACGCGTCAAGCGCCTCTACGACGTGTTGGCCGGGCAGCACGGCGTGGAGTGGAGAGGGCGGCGTTACGATCCAGACAATTGGCGGGCGGCGGACCTGCCCAATCGTTGCCTCAGTCAGGCGACCGCCTGCCCCTACGGGCTCGCTGAGGCCGCCGGCCCGGCGGGCGGGGATGGGCCGGCCCCAAGGGTTTTTCGTTCCGGCCCCGCGGCACCG
>JAPOQV010000204.1 GCA_026710565.1 Spirochaetaceae bacterium
AGATGACCGGCGGCGGGTCGGCGATCTCGCGCAGCCGCGAGGGGTAGGCGGAGTGGAACCGCGGGATCGGCCGCACGCCCGCCTCCTCGAGGCGCTCCAGCTCCCGCTGCGGATCGATCTCCGGCCTCCGCGCCACCACGAGGTCGACCGTCGCCGCGTCGAGGCCTGCCGCACGGAGCGCGGAGCCATCGGCCTTCCACGCTTCCTCAAGCGACGGAAACGCCCGCTCGAGCAGGCCGAAGCGCACGGAGCCGAGGCGGGAGATGCGGTGGAAGGCGACCCACCATGCCAGACCATTTGTTCTCACATCGTCCATGAGCACAGCCTACCAGCCGTTGGCAAGGGGGCAAGTCTTGAGGGGTCGATGTTGGCCCGCTATGCCTCGCTGTTCACCGTGAGGCCGGGAATGTCGCTGAAGTCCCGGCGGTTGTGCGTCACGACGGGGCACTGGAGCCACAGCGCCGTCGCCGCGATCCACGCATCGGCAGTCTCGATCTCGCGCCCGATGCGACGCCGATGCGCGCGCAACTGAGCGAATCGCTCGGCCATCTGAAGGTGGAATGGAGCCACTGCATAACGGCGCACCTCGCGACGGAGTCGGTCCAGGCGCGTGTCGCCCCAGCCTCGCTGATATGCGCCCTGTAGCAACTCGGCAACGTTCTGAAACGAGAGCACCGCGACGCGCCCTTCGACATGCGCGCGATGGCGGTCGGCGAGTGGGTGCGCATGGAAGATGTACGAGAAGACGTCGGTGTCGACGAGGACTGGGGTAGGCGCTGGCTGTACTACTGGAGACTCCCATCACCGAAGATCGCATCGAGGATCGCCTCGACATCCTCTGGATCTTCGATGTTCGATGGGTCCGGGAAGGTGTAGGGGGCTACCCCTGACTGCCGAATGAACTCGTCCGGAGTCGGCGGATGCCAGAATGAGTCGTCCGGGATTGCCGGCTCGGCCGCTTCAGCTTCCAGGACCTGCGCGTTGCGCCTGCTGCTCACCGGTCAAGTCTCCCGCTGCGAGTTGCTCTGCGGATCCAGTCTACCGGACTGCCTGCGGGTGTGAACCGACCTCCGCTTACCCCGCGGCCGCCTCGTCCACTGGCGGGTGGTGGGTGACGCGCGCGCGGCGGATGCGGCGGCCGTGGATGGACAGCACCTCGAGGTCCAGGCCGTGCTCCACGCTGCTCACGTGGTCCCCCGGCACGGCGAGGCGGCCGAGCAGCGAGAACACGAAGCCTCCAACCGTGTCGAAGTCCTCGTTGTGGATCTCGGCGCCGAACAGCTCGTTGAGGTCGTCGATAGCGAACCCTGCGTCGACGATCGCCTCGTCGTCGGAGATCACCTCGACCTCGACCTCTTCGGTGTCGTACTCGTCGGTGATCTCGCCGACGATCTCCTCGAGCACGTCCTCGACGGTCACGAGGCCGGCCGTGCCGCCGTACTCGTCGACGACGATCGCGACGTGCGTCTGGTCGCGCCGCAGGTCGGCGAGCAGCTCGTCGGTGCGCTTGGTCTCCGGTACGAAGTAGGGCGGTCGGGCGATCAGGCGCAGGTTCGGCGAGGCGACGCCGCTCTGCAGGCGGGCGAGCAGGTCCTTGGCGTAGAGCACGCCGATGATGCGGTCGATGTTCTCCTCGTAGAGCGGGATGCGGCTGAACCCGGACGCGTTCACCACCTTCATCACGTCGCCGATCGAAGCCTCGGTGGAGACGGCGACGATGTCGATGCGAGGCGACATAATCTCGCGTGCGGTCTGGCGCGACATCGCGAGGATGCCGCGCATCATGCGCCGCTCCTCGGTGAGCGCCTCCGCCCCGTCGCCGTTGGCCGGCGCCTCGAGGACGGCGAGCAACTCGGCTGCGGGGTCGTCGGGGACTTCGGTGTGGCGGCCGGCGAGGCGGAGCAGCCCGCGGGCGGGCGTGCTCATCAGCCAGGCGAACGGCGCGAGCAGGGATGCGAGGAAGG
>JAPOQV010000205.1 GCA_026710565.1 Spirochaetaceae bacterium
CTTCGAGCCCGGCGATGACCACTGTCGGGAACTCGAGGCCCTTGGCTGCGTGCAGCGTCATCATCCACGCCCGCGCGTCGCTCGGACCGTCTCCCTCGTCCGCTTCGGACAGCAGCGACTGGCGGTTCACGAAATCCGCCAGCGACGGCTCCTCGGCGGTCTCCTCGTAGTCGTCGGCCGCGGCGACCAGCTCCATCAGGTTCTCGATCCGGTCCTCGGCCTCGGCGGTGTTCTCGTCCTCGGGGACCTTGAGGTACCCGGTGTGTCCGATCGTCGTCTCGACCGTGCGGGCGATGGCGTTTCCGCGCGCCCCGGCGCGCATCGTGTCGATCAGGTCGATGAAGCCCTGCATCTTCGCGCGCGCGGCCCCTGTCAGCCTGCGCTTCGCGCAGCCTTCCCGAAGGCGTGTCCAGAGCGACGGCCTGTCGCCCCCCTGCGTCCCCGCTTCGGGTCGCGCCGGACCGAAGAGCGTCTCCGCCGTCGGCCCCTTCACTGGCGCCTCGCCGGCCGCCTTCTCGATGCTGCGCGGTCCGATGCCCCGGGGCGGCGAGTTGATGATCCGCCGCAGGCTGACGTCGTCGTGCGGGTTGACGATGACCTTCAGGTAGGCGAGCGCGTCCTTGATCTCCTTGCGTTCGTAGAACCGGATGTTGCCGACGATGTGGTACGGGATCTCGGCTCGGCGCAGCGCGTCCTCGATCAGTCGCGACTGCGCGTTCGTGCGGTAGAGCACCGCTGTCTGCCGCGGCGCGTCGGGCTGCGCGGCGACGATGTCCGCGATCTCGATCGCCTCGTTGTGGTCCGAGAGCGTGCGCAGGTGCTCGATGGCGGCCCCGGCGGGCCGTCCGGTCCACAGGGTCTTGTCGGCCCGGTCGCCGTTGAACCCGATCAGTGATGCGGCTGCGGCGACGATGTTGCCGCTCGAGCGGTAGTTGCGCTCGAGGTTGATGACCGTGCGTTCGGGGAAGTCGTCCTCGAACGTGTGGATGTTGCCGATGTCGGCCCCGCGCCAGCCGTAGATGGCTTGGTCGGGGTCTCCGACCGCGTACACGTTGCGGTGGTCGCGGCCGAGCAGGCGCGTCAGCTCGTACTGCGCCTGGTTCGTGTCCTGGTACTCGTCGACCAGGATGTAGCGGAAGCGCGCGACGTACTTGGTACGCACTCTCTCGTGGCGCTTCAGCAGCGACACGGCGCGCAGCAGCAGGTCGTCGAAGTCGAGCGCGTCGCAGCGGCGCAGGATCTTCTCGTACTGCCGGTAGCACTTGATGATCTGCGCGTTGCGGTACCCGGCCTCGGTGACCTCCTCGACCGCCTCGAGGCGGTCGGGCGTGAGCATCTTGTTCTTCCACTGTCCGATCTGCCAGACGACGGTGCGTGGGGGTATCGCGTCCTTGTCGAGATCGAGTTCGTCGAGCGCGAGCCGGACGGCCTTGAGCTGGTCGGCGCTGTCGTAGATGACGAACGTCGAGGGGACGTCGACCTGGCGGCCGTCGGCGCGCAGGATGCGCGCGCACAACGCGTGGTAGGTCGAGAGCAGTGCCGTCGGGCCGCGGTTGCCGAGCAGGTCGGCCAGGCGGCTGCGCATCTCGTACGCAGCCTTGTTGGTGAAGGTGATGCCCAGGACGTTGTCGGCGGCCACGATTCCGCGGCGTACGAGCCACGCGATCCGGTGCACGATCA
>JAPOQV010000206.1 GCA_026710565.1 Spirochaetaceae bacterium
CACGGCGATCATGCCGTTGACGATGTAGGCGTCCAGGAAGCCGTCGTTGTCCAGGTCGCCGAACTTCGACGACCAGCTCCAGCCGCTTGCGGCGATCCCCCACTCGATCCCCCGTTCGTGATAGGCGCCGCCGCGGGCGAGCTGCAGCACGTTGCGGTCGATCTGCGCAGGGTCAGGCGCCGGCGGCAACTGCAGCGGCTCCCAGGCGCTGCGGGACTCCGCGTCCGACGCGTACGGCTTCATGTCGGTGGCCAGCAGGTCCATGTGGCCGTCGTTGTCCACGTCGCCGGCGTCCAGGCTCATGGTGTTGTGCGCCATTCGCCCGAACAGGCCGCCGGGGAACCAGCCGTCGGCCGACCAGAGCCACTCGTAGTCGGGCAGGAAGGAGTCGTTGCCGACCGCGACGTCGATGCGGCCGTCGCCGTCGAGGTCGCTCGCCAGCACCGCCAATGCCAGCGAGCGGGTGGCGAGGCGGGTGTCGAGGCGCAACAGTCCGCCAGGCGCGCGCGGGTCGCCGCCGCTGCGGTACACGAAGACGCCGCCAGTCGCTCCCGGAGCCACGGAGTCCAGCTCGGCGTCGTAGGTGGCGCCCACCAGGTCCAGGTCGCCGTCGGCGTCGAAGTCGGCCCAGTCGGCGGTATAGAGCGGTTCCGGCACACCGGCGTCGGCCCGCACGAACTCCGTCCCGTCGGAGCCGGCGGCGTTCAGCCAGAGGGTGGGCGGTGCGACCGAGTGGGTGAAGAACAGGTCCAGCCGGCCGTCGCCGTCGGCGTCGATCAGATGCACCGCCCGCGACGCACCCACCGGCAGCACCTCCACGCGGAAACGCAGGCCGCCCTCGTTCCAGTGGATGGAATTGGGACCGGCCAGGTTGGCCAGCACGATGTCCAGGTCGCCGTCGCCGTCCAGGTCGCCGGCGCCCACGCCGGCGCCGTTGCTGGCGTAGAAGCCGATACGTCCGCCGCCGGCGGAGGTGGTGTGCTCCAGGAGGTGCTCGACGAAGCGGCCCAGGCAGGCGCGGGCGTCGACATCGCCGGGCACCGCCTCCATCGTCACCGGCCGCGGAAAAGGAGGCAGCGGCGCGGGGGCGGGCGGCTTCGATGCCGGAGGCGGCGGCAGTGCAGGTCCGCTCTGCGCCGGCGCGTATGGCGCCGTCGCCGCTGCCAGCAGCAGGGCAGCGGCCAAGGCTCGTGCGGTACCACGGCGGCGATCGGCGCGGCGCATCATCGCTTGTACGGGTCGGCGGCGTCGCGCAGCCCGTCGCCGAGGAAGTTGAACATGAGCACCGTGATGATCACCGCGAGCGCCGGAAACAGCAGCCGGGGATGGATGGCCACGGCCCGAGAGTTCTGCGCGTCCTGCAACAGCACGCCCCAGCTTACCACCGGCGCGCGCAGGCCCAGGAAGCTCAAGGCGGTCTCGCCCCGGATCATGCCCGGTACCGACAAGGTGACGCTCACGGCTCGGGTCCACGGCGTACTCCCGCCGCATCGTCTCCAGGTTGCGGGTCTGGGTCAGCCCGTACACGAACGGGCGCAGGTGCAGGCCCTCCGGGCTGAAGAAGCGAATCCGCTACGGCGGGGCATGGATGAAGTCGTTGTTGCGCGTGCCGGCAGCGGCTGGCCGCCACGAACTCCGCGCACGCGGCGACGAGACGGCTCTCTCCATCATTGATCTGAGATCTGTTACGACACATCAAAAGAGATTTTCAAGACGGGTATTGACCACGTAAGAGATCATAATTGATATGTAATGCGTAGTGTAATTGTGTTGATGTAATAAGTCAAATATGATAGGTTATTGGTCGATAGGGACGTTAGGCATCAAATAAGAATCGTTATGAAAATCTCACGTGACACCTCAGATCGCGCGGCACTACGAGAGCTGGGCAGTCGCATGGCCCGCCATCGGCTGAACAGGAACCTCACCCAGGCAGCGCTGGCCGCTCAGGCGGGCGTCTCGACGCCGACCGTGCAGCGCATCGAGCAGGGCAACTCCACTCAGGCCGCGAACCTCCTCAGGATCCTGCGGGCACTCAAGCTGCTCGGGAACCTCGAAGCCCTCATTCCCGAACCGGCCGTCAGTCCCATCCAGCAGGCCAGATTGCGCGGCAGGGTGCGGCAGCGAGCCTCATCCCCTTCCTCAGCCTTGGGGGAACGGTCTCCCGAATGGAGGTGGGAGGATGACGCATGACCGTGGCCGAAGTGACGCTTTGGGGCCGAACGATCGCAGCGGTGAGCTGGGACGACGATCTCGGCCTCGCCCATTTCGAGTACGATCCGTCCTTCATCCCCAGCGGCCGCGAGATCGCGCCGCTCACGATGCCGCTCTCCGAAGAGATCTACTCGTTCCCGGCCCTGCCGCGCCAGACGTTCGCCGGTCTTCCGGGACTGCTTGCCGACTCCCTTCCCGACCGGTTCGGCAACGCGCTCATCGACGCGTGGCTCGCCAGGCAGGGCCGCAGTCCTGGTGACTTCGGTTCCGTCGAACGGCTCTGCTACATGGGCACGCGCGGCATGGGAGCGCTCGAGTTCGTCCCCGCGCTCGGACCGGCACATCGAGCGGCCACCGAGATCGACGTGGCTGCATTGGTCGAGCTGGCGAGCGAGATCCTCACACGGCGCGCAGACCTTGCCGGTTCATTCGAAACGTCTCGCCGCAGGAAGGTGCTCGAGGACATTCTGCGGGTCGGCACCTCGGCGGGCGGCGCGCGAGCCAAGGCGATCATCGCCTGGAATCCACGGACCGACGAGGTCCGTTCCGGGCAGATCTCCGCCGGTGAGGGGTTCTCGCACTGGCTGCTCAAGTTCGACGGCGTCGCCGGCAACCGGGACCGGGAGCTGGAAGACCCGCAGGGGGATGGGCTGATCGAATACGCCTACCACTCCATGGCACGGGCAGCCGGGATGCACATGAACGAGTGCCGGATCCTGCGCGAGAACGGCCGCAACCACTTCATGACCCGACGCTTCGATCGCACGGACATGGGGCGCAAGCTGCACATGCAGTCCCTGGGCGCCATGGCTCACTACGACTTCAATCAGCCCGGCGCCTGTTCCTACGAGCAGGCGCTGCGCGTGATCGACCGGCTCGAACTGTCCAAGGAAGCCGTGGAGGAGCAATTCCGGCGCATGGCCTTCAACATCGTCGCCCGCAATCAGGACGATCACGTCAAGAACATCGCCTTCCTGATGGATCGGTCGGGGCGCTGGTCGCTCTCTCCCGCCTTCGACGTGACCTACAGCTACAACCCCACCGGACGCTGGACCGGCACGCACCAGATGACCCTGAACGGCAAGCGCGACGCTTTCGAGGTCGGGGACTTCGTCGCGTGTGCTCGGAACGCGGCCATGAAGCGCGGCCGGGCCAAGGAGATCCTGCGAGAGGTCCAGCACGCGGTGTCGCGTTGGCTCACCTTCGCGGAAGAGGCTGGAGTCCCGGATCGGACGGCGCGCGCGATCGCCGCCACCCATCGTACGGGTCTGCTACCCTGACACGGGGCCGCTGCCGAAGCGGCGGGCTGGAGGCGCCGATGAACGGAATCCGCATGCCGCGCTTTCGCGTGCAACTGTTTCCGCTGAACGACGGTCTTCCGCAGTCCTGGCGGCCGATGGAGGCCGGACCCGCCTTCACGGCGCCGTTCGTCCTGCGCTGGCGGGCCGAGACCGCGGCCTGGGGGCCGGAGCCCGCGCCGGTCCCGCAGCGTTACGAGGTCAGGCTGGCCGGACCTGGATGCGATCGGCCGATCGTCGTGGCAGCCCCCGAGGCGCAGGCCGACCTGGCGCCGGTGTGGGATCGGCTCGCCAGCGGGATCATCCGCTACGACATCGTCGCGTTCGACGCGGACGGGAAGGAGATCGGCTGCAGCCTCCTGCACAACTTCGTGAAGGACGCCCACCCGATCAGCCTCCTTCGCTTCCCGGAGATGACCCTGGCGGCGGGGGCGCGCGTGGGCACGGTCGAGTGGGACACCGTGACCGGCGCGATGATCCGCCACCTCGATCCGTTCGTGGTGACGCCGACGATCGCCGATGCGGCACAGGCACGATCCGCGGCGGGCTGGCGGCTGCAGATCGCGCACGGCAACGGCTGCCAGACGGTCGACGGGCCGGGGCCGGCCCTCGACGTGGCGCCGGTCTGGGACCGGGTGGCCGTGGGGCCGTGCGCGCTGCGCATCCAGGCCCTGGATGCGGCCGGCCGCTGCATCGGGGTAAGCCGGGAGATCGTGTTCAAGCGCGGCTGCGAGTTCGCTGCCGGCGGGGCGGCCATGGACGCGGCGGCCGAGCGGGAGGAGATCCGCGCGTGCGTCGACCGCATCGCCGGGTACCTGGTCTCGGTGCGAAGCCCGAATGCGCATCAGCCGGCCTTGCCCGTGCACCTGTGGCACTCCAGCATGAACGACTTCGGCGCGGTCTCCGGCAGCTCCTATCCCTCGCAGTTCGAGGTGGGGGTGGAGGGGTGGCTGCTGTACCACGACTGGGATCGCGCCGGCGGCCTGGCGGTCGGCCCCGATGACGCGCTGCGCGAGGCGCTGCGAATGATCGACTGGACCCTGGAGAACCGCACGCCCGCCGCGTGGGCGTACGGCCGCTTGCCGGCTACCACCCTCACGCGCGGCGCGATCGGGGGGCATGCCGAAGAAGGAGCGATCTCCCTGCCCGGCGTCGCCACCATTGCCCGCACCTATCTGTGGGCGTACCAGCGGACCGGCGACGACGCGTATCTGGACGCGGCGGTCACAGCCGGCGCGGCACTGGAACGCTCGCAGCGCTCCGACGGCAGTTGGCCGTGGCGGGTGCAGGCCGAGTCAGGGGAGCCGGACCCGCAGGCCGACTACACCTCGCAGACCATCGAGATGGTGCGGCTGTTCCGGATGCTGGACGCCGTCTACCCGCGCGCGCCCTATCGGGACGCCGCCCGCCGCGGGCTGAAGTGGCTCCTCGCCCATCCGCTGGCGACGATGCGCTGGGAGGGCTACTACGTGGACGACTCCGGCGACCGTCCGCGCTACATCTCGGTCAGCCACCTGGACGCGGTGTGGACCGCTCGCTTCCTGGTCGCGCACCGCGACGAGGATCCGTCGTACGAGCGGCTCGCCCGTGCCGTGTGCCGCTGGGTGGAGAACCACTTCGTGCTCCACGGGCGGGAGCTGCACTGGGGCAACCGGAGTGTGGTGGCAACCGAGCCGGTGACGCCGGCGGTGATCGAGAAGCCGTTCTACCAGCGCACCGTAACCGGCCACGCCGCGAACTGGTGCGGCCTGCTGCTCGACCTGCACGCGGCGTGCGGTGAACGGGAGTACCTGGCCAAGGCGCGCGCGGCGGGCCGGGCGATGCGTGCCGCGGTATTGCCGGACGGACCGGTCTGTCCGGAGTCGCCGGACCGCGTGCTGCGGCGCCGGCCGACCGGCGAGTCGCTCTGGTTCTGGAACGCCTGGGCGGTCATGAAGGGCTTGATCGAGCTGGACGGCCGCCTCGCCGAGCTCTGACCGCGGTTCTCTCAAAATCGTTGTCGAAAATAGGCAATATGGTGTAGTATCGGAAACGAACGTCAATGCGCCTGGACGCGGCCCTCGATCTTCTCGGATCCTTGCCCTTCTTCGACCTGGCCACGGTCGCGCAACTGACGGAGGAGCCGCACGGGAGCCTGGTCAACCAGATGCATCGCTGGAGCCGGGCCGGCAAGCTGGTGCCGCTCCGCCGCGGCATGTACGCGTTCGCCGACCGCTATCGCCGGGTGCCGGTGTCGCCGGCCGCCCTGGCCAACGCCCTGTACTCCCCCTCGTACGTCAGCGGGCTCTGGGCGCTCGGGTTCCACGGCCTGATCCCGGAGGCCGTGTCCTCGTACACCAGCGTCACCACGCGCACGCCGCGCAGGTTCGACAATCGGTTCGGGGCATTCGTCTATCACGCGATCAAGAGGGACTTCTTCTTCGGCTACCGGACCGTTTCGATCGCCGGTGCCGAGGTGGTGATCGCGACGCCGGAAAAGGCGCTGCTCGACCTGTTCCACCTGAACAGCGGCGAGTGGGATCGCCCGCGGATGGTGGAGATGCGGTTTCAGCAGGGCGAAGGCATCGACCGGGGCCAACTCCGGGAACACGCGCAGGGGATGGGGAAGCCCAGGATCCTGCGCGCCGTGCAGGTGTGGCTGGAGTGCTGCGACGCGCCGGATGACGACGGGGTGGACCTGTGAAGGATCGCGCTCTGGAGGCGGCGATGCGCTTCGACGATCCGGTGCGCCGGCTCAACTCCCTCCGCGAGTATCTGCAGGCGTTCATCATGCGCTCCCTGCACGAGAGCGAAGCGGCTCGATCGATCGCGTTCGTCGGTGGAACGGCGCTGCGGTTTCTGGAGGACCTGCCGCGCTTCTCCGAAGACCTCGACTTCTCGCAGGTCCTGACCGACGGGTACGATCCCGTACGCTGGTTGCGAAAGCTCAAGAGGGACCTCGATCTGGCCGGCTTCGACAGTACCGTGCGATGGATCGACCGTACGCCGGTGCACGTCGCCTGGGTCCGCACGGCGTTCCTCCTGGCGGAAGCGGGGCTGTCCGGTCACCGGGAGCAGAAGCTCTCCATCAAGGTCGAGATCGACACGCGTCCGCCCGCGGGCGCGGCGATGCAGCGCACCGTCATCACCCGGCACTTCACGTTCGTCATCCGCCACTACGACCTTCCGTCGCTGATGGCCGGCAAGCTGCACGCGCTGCTCACGCGCGGCTATCCGAAGGGACGAGACTGGTTCGACCTGGTGTGGTACCGGTCGCGGCGCCCGCCGGTCCAGCCGAACCTGCCGCTCCTCCAGCATGCCCTGGATCAGACGCAGGGCGCCGACCGGTATCGGGCTGCCGACTGGCGCGTGCTGCTCCGTACGCGGCTCGCCGATCTGGACGCCGCCGCCCTGGCCCGCGACGTGGCCCCGTTCCTGGAGCGGCCCGCGGACGCGGCGCTCCTGGAACGCGTCAATCTCGAAGCGGTGCTTGCGGCGTAAGCCGCGACCGGTCGCCGGCTACGGGTGGCGTACGGCCAGCTTGATGCCGGCGTCGGGACTGCGCTCGATCTCGCGATACGCCGCCGCGCTCTCTTCGAACGGCACGATCGGGTCGAGCACGCCGTCGGCGCGCAGCGTGCCGGCGACCAGCAGGTCGATCACCTGCCGGTGCATCCGCTCGCTGTCCCAGCGCGGGTCGGCGCGCAGCGGGTCGTTGACGTTGCGGCTGGAGATCAGGGTGAGCTGGTTGCGGTGCCACTCGCCCTGCAGATGCAGCGCCTCGGCCGTGCCGGTGTAGTAGGCGAGGGAGGCGACGGTGCCGCCGTACGCGGTCGCCCGCAGGGCGTCGTGCAGCGCGGCGTAGCTGCCGGAGGCCTCGATGCTCACGTCGGCACCCCGGCCGCCGGTGTGGCGCTTGACGGTCAGGCCCACGTCCTCGGCGCCGGGATCGATGACGTGGTTCGCGCCGTGCGTGGTCGCCAGATGGCGCCGCCTGGCGATCGGATCCGAGCACGCCACCCAGCCCGCGCCCTGCAGCCGGGCGAGCTGCGCCGCCATCAGCCCGATCGCGCCCAGGCCGGTGACCAGCACGCGGTCACCGACGCGGATGCCCGAGTCGTGGATGCCGCACAGCGCCACCGACGCCGGGTCCCAGCACACCAGCGCCGCCGGATCGGCGCCGGCGGGGACCGCCTGCAGGATCTCCTCCGCAACGGTGTGGGTTTCCCGGACCGGCAGCGGACCGAACACCAGGTCGCCCGCCCGGAAGCGCTCCGCCCCCGGCCCGGCCTCCACCACTCGAGCCACCACCTGGTGGCCGAGCGGAAGCGGGAAGGCGTTGCGCCGCTCGCCGGGCAGGTGCAGCCGCAACTCGCGATCGAACGGCACGGTCGCGTCGCGGGTGTCGGCCCGGAACCCGCGCAGCTCGGTGCCGTGCTTGACGACCGACAGCACGCTGCGCAGCCGTACTTGGCCGGGCCCGAGCTCCGGCTCCTGGTACTCGACCAAGGCGGGCGTTCGCGGGGCGGTGGCAACAAGCGCGCGTGGCATGGCGTAGATCTTAGCGCCCGTCGCCGCCCGCGTCAGGCCGGCGGTTTACGCGCAAGGATCGAATCCGCCTGCCGTGGGTCATCCAGGCCGTCCCCGATCCCCGCTGTGATCACCTCTTCGCCGCGCGCCAGGAGCCGAAGCACGAGGCGCTCTCGCTCGCTCGCTACGCTCGTACGCGTCTGCGCTCAGCAGCAACGCCGCCGCAGGTCCCCGCTGGGTGATCACGACCGGCTGGCCGGAAGATTGCACCGGCTTAAGTGCCGAGGCGGTCGCCTGTCTCAGTTCAATGAGGCCGTCGTGATATCACCGACGGAATCGTAAGCGAGGAGGGGCTGGTGGGCCCAGATGGATCGCTTCAATGAGGCCGTCGGATATCACCGACGGAATCATGGCCGACCGCGTGATACCGGACGGCGTCGAGGATGCTTCAATGAGGCCATCGGATATCACCGACGGAATCTCCATCTTCTCGCCGGACAGCTCGTGCAGAGTGTCGCCGCTTCAATGAGGCCGTCGGAGATTACCGACGGAATCGGTGGTGTGCACGAAGAACCGGCGGAAGGAGGACGTGGAGCTTCAATGAGGCCGTCGGAGATTACCGACGGAATCCCACGCCGGCCACGCTCGCGCTCGCGGTCGCCGGCGCTTCAATGAGGCCGTCGGAGATTACCGACGGAATCTTCCGCGTCCCCACTCCCACGCATGGCGACGAAGCGCTTCAATGAGGCCGTCGGAGATTACCGACGGAATCGGACGCGGCCGGCAACTCGCAGGCCAACATCACCACGGTGCTTCAATGAGGCCGTCGGAGATTACCGACGGAATCTTGTCGGCGCTGAACGCAACCACCCGCTTGTCACCGGGGCTTCAATGAGGCCGTCGGAGATTACCGACGGAATCGCCGATCCGACGCCGCAGGAACCATGGACCGTCATCGAGCTTCAATGCGGCCGTCGGAGATTACCGACGGAATCGAATCGCCGGGAGGGCCGCACGCATGCGGCCGCAGTGGCGGAGCCGCTTCAATGAGGCCGTCGGAGATTACCGACGGAATCCCGCGAGACCGGCCGGCGGATCGCCCTCAAGCGTCTCTAGCTTCAATGAGGCCGTCGGAGATTACCGACGGAATCTTCCGGCGTGTGACGTGGCGCGATAACGCCTTCTTCACCGAGCTTCAATGAGGCCGTCGGAGATTACCGACGGAATCCCGGCTTCGCGTCGGCGACAACCTCCTACCGCTCGACGACGCGCTTCAATGAGGCCGTCGGAGATTACCGACGGAATCCCGGACCTCTCGACACTCCCGGCCGACCCGGTACCGGTGCTTCAATGAGGCCGTCGGAGATTACCGACGGAATCCGCCGAAGCCCACCGCCGGTACTTCCTGATGCAACCCGAAGGCGCTTCAATGAGGCCGTCGGAGATTACCGACGGAATCCTGTATGAACCGTGCGAGCGGTCAACGTGACCGAGCCTTTATGCTTCAATGAGGCCGTCGGAGATTACCGACGGAATCTGGCCATGAGCTGCTTTGCGATCTCGTCCGGGTTGCCGCGCAGCTTCAATGAGGCCGTCGGAGATTACCGACGGAATCAATCCGCCAGCCGCTGAACATGGCGTCGATCGGCATCTCGACGCTTCAATGAGGCCGTCGCAGATTACCGACGGAATCGCCCTCCGGGCGGCTTACGATAGCGAGCCGCTACTGCTGGCTTCAATGAGGCCGTCGGAGATTACCGACGGAATCAACGAGACTCCTCCAACTGGGCGACCTGTCCCGCGGACAGACGGCTTCAATGAGGCCGTCGGAGATTACCGACGGAATCCATTCCCTGCACCAGAGCGGGTAGACGTCGCGCTTGCCGCTTCAATGAGGCCGTCGGAGATTACCGACGGAATCGGGCGCGGAGCTCACGCTGTTTCTGCGCCCGGAGATCCAGCTTCAATGAGGCCGTCGGAGATTACCGACGGAATCTCACTGCCGAGCAGGTAAGCCAGTGGCTATGCAACCAGCTTCAATGAGGCCGTCGGAGATTACCGACGGAATCTCGTGGCGGACGCCAACCGGAGCACGACCCCGTGGAGCCCGCTTCAATGAGGCCGTCGGAGATTACCGACGGAATCCAAGACTGCCGAAGCGCTCTGTCAATACTTGGTCAAGGGGCTTCAATGAGGCCGTCGGAGATTACCGACGGAATCCTGGAAGAGCAGCTCAGGGAGGCCGAAGACGCGGCGCTTCAATGAGGCCGTCGGAGATTACCGACGGAATCACTGGAACGGCGCTACAGCCGGCTCTGTGGATTCCTGCGCGCTTCAATGAGGCCGTCGGAGATTACCGACGGAATCCTCGGTTTCCGCCTCGTCAATCTCGACCAGGATGTGATGCTTCAATGAGGCCGTCGGAGATTACCGACGGAATCCAGGCGTTTCACGGGACCGACTCCGGGGAGTACGCGAGGCTTCAATGAGGCCGTCGGAGATTACCGACGGAATCCACGCCGATCCCCTTGCGGCCATTCTCAACTGCGGCGTGCTTCAATGAGGCCGTCGGAGATTACCGACGGAATCGGCGCACAACGGGACGCGGGTCACGATGGCGGTCGACTCGCTTCAATGAGGCCGTCGGAGATTACCGACGGAATCGGCGGTCTGCGGGTTCCTTTCGTCCTCGGCGATGGGCGAGCTTCAATGAGGCCGTCGGAGATTACCGACGGAATCTCTCCTCACGGACCGCCAGGCCCGTCTGCAGGATGCCGTTGCTTCAATGAGGCC